>JBBQXL010000079.1:0-9132 GCA_038209695.1 Hyphomicrobiales bacterium | reverse complement strand
GCAGTGTCTTGCCGAGCACGGCGGACAGGGCCCGGAGGATGGTCCAGTCCTCGCGTGCTTCGCCGGGGGGAAACACCGCGCGCGCGGTCATCTGCGCCCGTCCCTCGGTGTTGACGTAAGTGGCGTCTTTCTCCGTATAGGCGGCGCCGGGCAGGATGACATCGGCGCGATGAGCGCCGCGATCGCCGTGGCTGCCCTGATAGATGACGAAGGAGTTGCCCAACCGCGCCATGTCGATCTCGTCGGCGCCGAGCAGATAGACCACGTCGAGCTTTCCGCTCGAAGCGGCGTCGAGCATGGCGTCGACATCGAGGCCGCCTATCCCGGGCACCAGGCCAAGGTCGAGGCCGCCGACCCGCGCGGCGGCATGGTGCAGCACGTTGAAGCCGTTCCAGCCGAGCGCGGGCTTGAGCGCACCCATGGCGATGGCCGCCTTGGCGGCCAATGCCAGCACTGCGGCGCCGTCGGGCCTGGCCAGCGCCCCCTCGCCCAGGATCAGCATCGGCCGCTCGGCCTTTTCCAGCGTCTTCAGGAAGGCATGGGAGCCATCGGCGATCTTGGCGAGCGTCTCGGGGCCGGCGCCGAGATAATCATAAGCATAAGTGAGGTCATGTTCGGCGCCGATCAGCCCGATGGGGATGTTCTCTTGGGCGTGCCGCCGGCGCTTGAGGATGCGGGCATTGAGCACCGCCGCCTCGTGGCTCGGATTGGTGCCGACCAGCAGAATGGCATCGGCTTGGTCAATGCCTTCGATGGTGGAATTGAACAGATAGCTGGCGCGGCCGAGCGCGGGGTCGAGTTTGGCGCCGTCCTGCCGGCAATCGATATGGGGCGAGCCGAGCGCCTCGGTGAGGAGCTTGAGCGCGAACATCTCCTCGGCCGCGGCGAGATCGCCCGCTATTGCCGCAAAGCGCGCGCCGTCGAGGCCCTTCAGCCGCTCGGCGATGACGGCAAAGGCCTCGTCCCATGTCGCTTGCTCCAGCTTGCCGTTGCGCCGGACGTAAGGGCGGTCGAGGCGCTGGGTGCGCAAACCGTCCCAAACGTGGCGGGCCTTGTCGGAGATCCACTCCTCATTGATGGCGTCGTTGACGCGCGGCAGGATACGCATGACCTCGCGGCCGCGGGCATCGAGCCGAACCGCGCTGCCGAGCGCATCCATGACGTCGATCGACAACGTCTTGGTGAGCTCCCAGGGCCGCGCCGCGAAGGCGTAGGGCTTGGAGGTAAGCGCGCCGACCGGGCAGAGATCGACCACGTTGCCGGACAGGTTCGACATCATACCGCGCTCGAGATAGGTGGTGATCTCCATGTCCTCGCCGCGGCCGATGGCGCCCAGCTCCTCGACGCCGGCGACCTCGGTCATGAAGCGGATGCAGCGCGTGCAGTGGATGCAGCGGTTCATGTAAGTGCCGATCAGAGGCCCAAGATATTTATCCTCGACCGCGCGCTTGTTGTCCTGGAACCGGCCGGCGTCGAAGCCGTAGGCCATGGTCTGGTCCTGGAGATCGCATTCGCCGCCTTGGTCGCAGATCGGGCAGTCGAGCGGGTGATTGATGAGCAGGAATTCGAGCACACCCTCGCGCGCCTTCTTCACCGTCTCGGAATTGGTGATGATCGTGGGCGGCGTGCCGTCACGGGAAGGCCTCAGATCGCTGACGCCCATGGCGCAGGAGGCGACAGGCTTCGGCATGCCGGCGACCTCGACCAGGCACATGCGGCAATTGCCGGCAATTGATAGCCGCTCGTGATAGCAGAAGCGCGGGATTTCGACGCTGGCCAGCTCGCAGGCTTGGATCAGGGTGATGCCGTCAGGCATTTCGTGCTCTTTGCCGTCGATGATGAGCTTAGGCATCGCTCAATGCGTCCTTGATGAAGGCCCGGAATTTGGGCGTGTACTGGTCAAGGTAACCGGAATTGAGAAAATGGGGGGAGCGCAAATAAGAGCGGTGCGAGGTGAGCTGAAGGCGGACCGCCGCGTCCCATTCTTTGCTGGGCAAGACCTCGAGAATCTCCTCGCTGGCGTTGAGGATGACGTCCACGAACAACTCGTATTTCTGGAACATTTCCTGGCTGCCGTCGACGGTCAGCGCCTCGTAATCGAAATCGGCGAGATGCAGGGTCGGGTCCGACAGCTTCGGGTTGTCGAAGGCAAGCCGCAGATATTCCCGCCATAGCTCGTTGGCGTTGCCGCGGCGCTCGGCCCGGCGGCTCTCCGAGATCGACAGATGCGCGTAGATCAAGGCGGCGATAGCCGCGGCGGCCATCACGATGGTGCCGACGGTGACCGCGTTGTCCCACAGCCAGGTCATGCACGCCCCTACTCTGCCGCCACCGGCACCGAGGGCGCCAGCGGCTTGGTCGCTTGTTCGTCGATGCGCGCCTCGATGACATGGCGGAAATGGCGGATGAGACCTTGCACCGGCCAGGCGGCGGCGTCGCCCAGCGCGCAGATGGTGTGGCCCTCGACCTGATAGCTGACATCGAGCAGCATATCGATCTCGCGCTTTTCGGCCTGCCCTTTGGCCATGCGCTCGAGCACCCGCCACATCCACCCGGTTCCCTCGCGGCACGGCGTGCACTGGCCGCAGGACTCATGCTTGTAGAAATAGGACAGCCGCGCGATGGCACGGATGATGTCGGTCGACTTGTCCATGACGATGACCGCTGCGGTGCCGAGCCCGGTCTTCAGCGCCTTGAGGCTGTCGAAATCCATGGGCAGATTTTCGCACTCGCTGGCCGGGATGCACGGCACCGAGGAACCGCCGGGGATGACGGCGAGGAGATTGTCCCAGCCGCCGCGCACGCCGCCGCCATAACGGTCGATCAGCTCGCGCAAGGGTATGCCCATCTCCTCCTCGACGTTGCAGGGCGTGTCCACGTGGCCGGACAGGCAAAACAGCTTGGTGCCGGTGTTGTTGGGGGGGCCGAGCGAGGCGAACCAGGTGGCGCCTCGGCGCAAGATGTCGGGCACGACGGCGATGGTCTCGACATTGTTGACGGTGGTGGGCGCGCCGTAGAGCCCGACATTGGCGGGGAATGGCGGCTTGAGGCGCGGCATGCCCTTCTTGCCTTCGAGGCTTTCAAGCAGCGCGGTCTCCTCGCCGCAGATATAGGCGCCGGCGCCGTGACTGAGATAGAGCTCGAAGTCCCAGCCATTGACGTTGTTCCGGCCGATCAGCTTGGCATCATAGGCCTCGTCGATTGCCGCTTGCAGAATCTCGCGTTCGCGGATGAACTCGCCGCGGATATAGATATAGGCGACATGCGCCCGCATGGCGAAGGCGGCCAGGAACGCGCCCTCGATCAGCAACTGCGGATCGTGGCGCATGATGTCGCGGTCCTTGCAGGTGCCGGGCTCGGACTCATCGGCATTGACCACGAGATAGTTCGGACGGCCGTCGGACTGCTTGGGCATGAACGACCATTTCAGCCCGGTGGGGAAGCCGGCTCCGCCGCGACCGCGTAGCCCTGAGGTCTTCACTTCCTCGATGATGGCCTCGTGACCCTTTTCTATTATCGCCTTGGTGCCGTCCCAGGCGCCGCGCGCGCGCGCCGCCTTGAGCCGCCAACTGTGCAGGCCGTAGAGGTTCTTGAAGATGCGGTCCTTGTCCTGCAGCATCAGCGCGCTCTCGGCTTTCGAGTCTTATCGGGCGAAGCCTTCGGCTTGGCGCTAGGTTGCGCTGCTGGCTCGGCATCCGCGGGATCTTCCTTAGCGTAGAGAGATGGATCGGTGAGCGTGGTCGGGCCGCCCAACGGCGCCGATGCCTGCCGCCCGTTTTGCGGCCCAGGCTCGACGGCGCGGCCGGCTTTGAGATTTTCAAGGATTGCCGCCAGGCTCTGCGGGGTGAGGTCTTCGTAATAATCCTTGTTGATCTGGCCCATGGGTGCGTTGACGCAGGCGCCCAGGCATTCGACCTCGGTCCAGGAGAACAGGCCGTCGGCCGTGACCTGGCCCGGCGCGCCGATCAGCTCACGGCAGGCGTCCTTGATCTCATTGGCGCCGCTCAGCCAGCACGGCGTGGTGCCGCAGACCTGTACATAATAGCGGCCGACCGGCGCGAGATTGAACATGGTGTAGAACGTGGCGATCTCGTAGACGCGGATGTAGGCCATCGACAGCATGTCGGCGACATAGCGCAGCGCCGGCTCGGGCAACCAGCCGCCCATCTGCTCCTGCGCGCGCCATAGAATCGCCAGCACGGCCGAGGCCTGCTTCCCTTCCGGGAATTTCTTGATCTGGGCCTTGGCCCATTCAAGGTTCTCCGGGGTGAAGGCGAAGCCCTCAGGCTGCTCGGCGGCGAGGCGGCGGACGCTCATAGACTCGCTTCTTCTTCTCTCGCGTTAGGTCTTGTTCTCGCGTCGATCTTGGCCCGGCCGACGCGAGCTCCTAGCGGTGAACGGTGCAGGCGGGAATCGTGGTCAGCGTGTTACCCACATAGGCCTTGAGCGTATAAAAGCAAATCGCGGTCGCATTGGCCTTCTGCAAGGTCACGACGATGGCGTCGGAGGAGACCTTGCCCGAATGGCGCGTCACCGCCTCGGCCGGGATGAAATCGGTGGCCCGGATCTCAAATCCGTCCTTGGTCAGTTCGCCGAGCGAGACTAGCCCGCCCTCCTGTGGGGATGCCGCGGTGCCCCCCTCCGCGCTCGGCACCGCCTCGGCGGGCTTGGCGGCTTCTGCCCCGTCGGGTTTAGCCCCCTCAGTTTCGGCCTCGGAAGGCTTTGCCGCCGGCGCCGGCTTGGCATCGGGCGCCGTCGGCGTCGCCCCTTCCTGGGCAGCGGCGGGCGCCCCGGCAGAGGCCAAGAGCAGCGCGGCGGCGCAAGCCAGGATCGGCACCAGCTTCGTCAATTTGGCATCCTTCACCGGTCAATCTCCCCAAACACGATGTCGATCGAGCCGAGCACCGCCGACACATCGGCAAGCATATGGCCGCGGCATAAGAAGTCCATGGCGGCGAGGTGGGCGAAGCTCGGCGCCCTGATTTTGCAGCGATAAGGCCGGTTGGTGCCGTCGGAGACGAGATAGACGCCAAACTCGCCCTTGGGCGCCTCGACCGCGGCGTAGGCCTCGCCTTTAGGCACGTGATAGCCCTCGGTATAGAGCTTGAAGTGGTGGATCAGCGCCTCCATCGAGCCCTTCATCTCGGCGCGCCTGGGCGGCACCATCTTGTGATTGTCGACCGTCACCGGGCCAAGCTCGGTGGTCAGCCGCTCGCAGCATTGCTTCATGATCCGCACGGCCTGGCGCATCTCCTCCATGCGGACGACATAGCGGTCGTAGCAATCGCCGTGCTTGCCGATGGGGATGTCGAAGGCGAGCTCGTCATAGCATTCGTAAGGCTGGGCTTTACGCAGATCCCAGGCCGCGCCCGAGCCGCGCACCATGACGCCGGAAAAGCCGCGCGCCCAGGCATCGTCGAGACTGACCACGCCGATATCGACATTGCGCTGCTTGAAAATGCGGTTGTCGGTCAGAAGGGATTCAATGTCGTCGCAGACTTTGAGGAACGGGTCGCAGAAGGCGTAAATATCGGCCACCAACTCGGGCGGAAGATCCTCATGGACCCCGCCCGGCCTGATATAGGCGGCATGCATGCGGCTGCCCGAGGCCCGCTCATAGAACACCATCAGCTTCTCGCGCTCCTCAAAACCCCATAGGGGCGGCGTCAGCGCGCCGACGTCGAGCGCTTGGGTGGTGACGTTGAGCAAATGCGACAACAGGCGGCCGATCTCGGAATAGAGCACGCGGATGAGCTGCGCCCGCTTCGGCACGGTGACGCCCACGAGCTTCTCGACCGCGAGCGAATAAGCGTGCTCCTGGTTCATCGGCGCGACGTAGTCGAGCCGGTCGAAATAAGGGAGCGCCTGGAGATAGGTCTTGTACTCGATCAGTTTCTCGGTGCCGCGATGAAGCAGCCCGATATGCGGATCGACGCGCTCCACCACTTCGCCGTCGAGCTCGAGCACGAGCCTGAGCACGCCGTGGGCGGCCGGATGCTGCGGTCCGAAATTGATAGTGAACTTGCGGTCGTCACCCTCGCGCTTGGCGCTATCGGCGTCGGCCGGAGGGATCTGGATCTCTGACATCAGGCCTCGACCCCGCTGGAGGCTTTGGCGCGCTTGGCCGCGATGCCGCGATTGAAGCGGTCCCATGACACGATGAAGCGCTCATGCGTGCCGGAACCGATCTCGTCGACGCCGTCATGGGCGATGATCTTGAAGCGGGCGCGCGGGCCCCTCACCTCGATACATTCGGCCTCCACGGTGACGGTGAAGCCTGGCGGCGTGGCCGATTTATGGGCGACGTCGATATGGGTGCCGAGACTCCCCTCGCCGGCATCGAGATGCGGTTCGAGCAGCTGCACGCAAGTCCATTCCATCAGACCGACCATGAAGCCGGTGGCGAACACTTCCGGCATGGCCTGGAGCTGCGGCGCTTCGCGATAGAGATGCGGCACGGTCTTGGTCTCGGGCACGGTATAGGCGAAGCGGTGCTTTAGGCCGGCTTGCAGCGACGGCTTCATGGCTCGACGTCCCGGGTGTCGGGGTCGCCCGCCTTCTCGTCGCCGGGAATGGCGGTGTCTATGCCTTCCCAGGGGCTGAGGAAGTCGAAGCTGCGATAGTCCTGCATCAACTTCACCGGCTCATAGACCACCCGTTTCAACTCGTCGTCGTAGCGCAGCTCGACGAAACCGGTGAGCGGGAAGTCCTTGCGCAAGGGATGGCCCTGGAAGCCGTAATCGGTGAGGAGACGCCGGAGGTCGGGGTGGCCGGAGAACAGGATGCCGTACAAATCGTAGGCCTCGCGCTCGAACCAATCGGCACCAGGGAACAGCCCAATAATGCTCGGCACGGGATGAGCGGGGTCGGTCTTGGTGCGCACGCGGATGCGGTGGTTCAGCCAGGGACTGAGCAGGTGATAGACGACGTCGAAGCGCTCCTCGCGCTCGGGGTAATCGACTCCGCAGATGTCAATTAGGCAGCCGAAACGGCAGAGCGGATCGTCGCGCAGCGTCTGGATGATCTCCGGGATCTGATCGCGAGCGACCTCAATGGTGAGCTCACCAAGCCCCACGTCCGAGCGCAGCAGCTTGGTCCCAAGGCGATCGCCGAGATAGGCGGCGAGCTTGTTAACGGCTTCGTCCATCAAGGCTCCAGGAGGGACGCGGAAACCGGATCAGCGCTGAATGGTGCCGGTCCGTCTGATCTTCTTCTGCAACAGCAGGACGCCATAGACCAGCGCCTCGGCGGTTGGCGGGCATCCCGGCACGTAAATGTCGACGGGCACGATGCGGTCGCAACCGCGCACCACCGAATAGGAATAATGATAATAGCCTCCGCCATTGGCGCACGATCCCATCGAGATGACGTAACGCGGCTCGGGCATCTGGTCGTAGACCTTGCGCAAAGCGGGAGCCATTTTATTGCATAGCGTGCCGGCCACGATCATCACGTCCGATTGACGCGGACTGCCGCGCGGGGCGAAGCCGAAGCGCTCGAGATCGTAGCGCGGCATGGAGGCTTGCATCATCTCCACCGCGCAGCAGGCCAGCCCGAAGGTCATCCACATCAGCGACCCGGTGCGCGCCCAATTGATCAGATCGTCGGCGGTGGTGAGCAGGAACCCCTTGTCGGCAAGCTCGTCGGAGAACATGCCGAAGCTGGTCGCGCCCGGGGTGATGAGCCCGCCGGACGTGCCGTTCTTGTCAAAACCGGGCTCAGGGATCAATCCCATTCGAGCGCGCCTTTCCGCCACTCATAGATGAAGCCGATGGTCAGGATGGCGAGGAAGACCATCATCGCCCAGAAGCCGAACGCGCCGATCCCCTTGAAGGCCACGGCCCAAGGGAACAGAAACGCGACCTCGAGATCGAAGATAATGAACAAAAGCGACACGAGGTAGAAGCGGACGTCGAACTTCATGCGCGCGTCGTCGAAGGCGTCGAAGCCGCATTCATAGGCCGAGACCTTCTCGGAGTCCGGCTTGCGCACGGCGATGAGGAAGGGCGCAATGAGGATGCCGGCGCTGATGACGAAGGCGATGGCAATGAAGATGACGAGTGGCAGATACTCTTGCAGCAGTTGGCCCATGGTCCTCTTTCCGAGTGTAAGGGCGCTAAAATCGGCGGGAGTGACGGGACGGAGCCCTGTTCTCCAGCGGGACAGCCCAGGCTGTTTCGCGAAGGAATCTAATAGGGTTTCCAGCTTTTTGCACCCCCAAGCGGAAGGAATGTTTGAATCTTACGGTCTATCCGTCGTCCTCGAGCTCCACGTCTGAGGTGAGTTCCTGCTCGGCCCCCTCGGTCGGCTGCTGGGTAAAGCCCTTGAGCGGCCCGACCTCCATGGCGTCGCGGCTGAAATCGATTGGGCTCAGCGCATAGGCGGTGATGAGCTCCGCCAGCGACCGCAAGGCGTGAACATGGATGCGCTCCCACCCATGCGAGGCATCGACCCCGAAACAGATCAAGGCCGTGCGCACGTCATGGCCGGCCTCCACCGCCGAGGCCACATCGGAGCGATAGTGGCGGAAGACGTCCTTCTGATAGAAAATCTCGTTCTCGACGCATAGCTTCACCAGCTTCCGCGTCAAATGGTAATCGAACGGCCCATTGCGGTCGGCCATCGAGATGGTTACGCCGAACTCGGCGCTGTTCTGGCCCGGCGCCGAGGTGCCGTTGTCGACGGCTATCAGCGAGGCGACGTCTTCGGTCAGAATATTCGACGCGCCAACGCCGACCTCCTCCTCGATGGTGAACAGGAAATAGAGATCGACCGGAAGCTTCTCCTTGCTGGTGGAGAGAGCCTGCATGGCCGCGAACATCACCGCCACACCCGCCTTGTCGTCGAGATGCCGCGAGCAAATGAAGCCGTTGTCGAGAAATTCGGGCTGAGGATCGATGGCGACGATATCACCGATCTCAATGCCGAGCTTCTTAGCCTCGTCCGAGGTGGACGACCTGGCGTCGACCCGGAGCTCGACATAGTTCCAACCGGCGGGCTGGGTATCGATCTCCTCGTTGAAGGTATGGCCCGAGGCCTTCAGCGGCAGGATGGTGCCGGTATAGCCGCCCTGTTCGGTGAAGATGGTGCAGCGGGCACCTTCGGCGAAGCGGGCGTTCCAATGGCCGATCG
>JBBQXL010000078.1:0-9185 GCA_038209695.1 Hyphomicrobiales bacterium | reverse complement strand
AGCCATAAGGCCGAACGGCACGCCGGGGAGGGTGCGCGCCAAGGGCATCATTTGCGCTGCAGAACAGGCTTGTGAAATAACGGAGAATCCTCATGTTGAATGTCGCGCTGCGCCTCGTTGAAGGAGCTGAGATGGATAGAGAGAAGGCGCTTGAAGCTGCGATCTCGCAGATCGAGCGCGCCTGCGGCAAGGGCTCCATCATGCGGCTCGGCCAGAACGAGAAGGCCGTCGAGGTCGAGGCGATCTCCACCGGCTCGCTCGGGCTCGACATCGCGCTCGGCATCGGCGGGCTGCCGCGCGGCCGCGTCGTCGAGATTTACGGCCCCGAATCCTCGGGCAAGACCACGCTCGCGCTCCATGTCGTCGCCGAGGCGCAGAAGCGGGGCGGCATTTGCGGCTTCATCGACGCCGAGCACGCGCTCGACACCATCTACGCCCGCAAGCTTGGCGTCGATCTCGAGAATCTCCTGATCTCCCAGCCCGACACCGGCGAGCAGGCGCTCGAGATCACCGACACGCTGGTGCGCTCCGGCGCCATCGACGTGCTGGTGATCGATTCGGTGGCGGCGCTGACGCCCAAGGCCGAGCTCGAAGGCGAGATGGGCGACATGCAGATGGGCAGCCAGGCCCGGCTGATGAGCCAGGCGCTGCGCAAGCTGACCGGCTCGATTTCCAAGTCCCGCTGCATGGTGATCTTCATCAACCAGATCCGCATGAAGATCGGGGTGATGTTCGGCTCGCCCGAGACCACCAGCGGCGGCAATGCGCTGAAATTCTACGCTTCGGTCAGGCTCGACATCCGCCGCATCGGCGCCATCAAGGAGCGCGAGGAGGTGGTCGGCAACCAGACCCGGGTGAAGGTGGTCAAGAACAAGGTGGCGCCGCCCTTCAAGCAGGTCGAGTTCGACATCATGTATGGCGAGGGCATCTCCAAGACCGGCGAGCTGGTCGATCTCGGCGTGAAAGCCGGCATCGTCGAGAAGTCGGGCGCCTGGTTCTCGTTCGATAGTGAGCGCATCGGCCAGGGCCGCGAGAACGCCAAGACCTATTTGAAGGAGCATCCCGAGACCGCCCAGAAGATCGAGCGCGCGGTGCGCCAGAATGCCGGCCTGTTGGCCAGCCAAATTCTGGAAGGCGGGTCGGAGACCGCGAGCGAGGAGGGCGAGGGCGAGGCGGCCGAAGCCGACGGCACGGTCACGGCGCTGGCCGGCGGCGCCGCGCGGCGCGGCCGCCGCAGCTGACGGACCTGCTCATAGCTCCCTGACTCTCTCTGAGGGGGCCAGGAGCGGGGCGAGAGACGGCTCTCAGCCACTATTTGCATGGGGTCGCCGCTAGACAGCCACCATTCCTCACCCTATGTCTGGCCCGGGACGCTGAGCCCTGTCCGGCTTACGGACAGGTCTCGCGGCGCGTGGCGCTGGCTGCGAATCGGCTAGGGTCTTTTAGAATGCGCCGGTCCCGCCCATAAGGTCTCCCCTCGAGCCGCCATGACCTCCGCCAAGACCCCGCCCAAGACCACGTCCAAGACCAAGCCTGTGAAACCGACCAGCGCCACAGGCCGCGATGCCAAGCCGGCCGGCGCGCAGGGTGTGGGCCATACCGGCTTGAGCCATACCAGCACCAACGAGATCCGGGCGGCCTTTCTCGATTTCTTCGCCAAGAACGATCATCAGGTGGTGCCGTCGGCGCCGCTGGTGCCGCGTCACGATCCGACTTTGATGTTCACCAATGCTGGCATGGTGCCGTTCAAGAACGTGTTCACCGGCCAGGAGAAGCCCGCATCGTTGCGCGCGGCCTCGGCCCAGAAATGCGTGCGGGCCGGCGGCAAGCATAACGATCTCGACAATGTTGGCTACACCGCCCGCCATCACACCTTCTTCGAGATGCTCGGCAATTTCTCGTTCGGCGATTATTTCAAGGAGCGGGCGATCCTGCTCGCCTGGGAGCTGCTCACCAAGGATTTCGCCCTCGATCCCAAGCGCCTCCTTATTACCGTGTTCGCCGACGACGACGAGGCGGCGAAATTGTGGAGCAAGATCGCCGGCGTGCCGGAGTCCAAGATCATCCGCATCGCCGGCTCCGACAATTTTTGGTCGATGGGCGATTTGGGCGCGTGCGGCCCGTGCTCCGAGATTTTCTACGATCATGGGCCTGAGCTTCAGGGCGGCCCGCCCGGCAGCCCCGACCAGGACGGCGACCGGTTCGTCGAGATCTGGAATCTGGTGTTCATGCAATACGAACAGCTTGCCGGGGGCACCCGCATCGAGCTGCCGCATCCCTCGATCGACACCGGCATGGGGCTGGAGCGCATCGCCGCGGTGCTGCAAGGCACCCACGACAATTACGCCATCGATCTGTTCCGCGCGCTGATCGCCGCCTCGGTCGATCTGACCGGGGTGCCGGCCGACGCCGAACACGCGCCCAGCCATCGCATCATCGCCGATCATCTGCGCGCCTCGTCGTTCCTCATCGCCGACGGTGTGCTGCCCTCGAACGAGGGCCGCGGCTATGTGCTGCGCCGCATCATGCGCCGCGCCATGCGCCACGCCCATATTCTCGGCGCCAAGGACCCGCTGCTTTATCGCTTGGTGCCGGCGCTGATCGAGCAGATGGGCCGCGCCTATCATGAGCTGGAGCGCGGTCAGAGCCTGATCGAGGAAACCCTTAAGCTCGAAGAGACCCGCTTCCGCGAGACGCTGGAACGCGGGCTTCGCCTGCTCGACGACGCCACCAAGGGGCTGAAGCGCGGCGCCACCTTGCCCGGCGAGGTCGCCTTCAAGCTCTACGACACCTACGGCTTTCCCTACGACCTGACCGAGGACGCATTGAAGGCGCGCGGCCTCGGCGTCGACGCCGAGGGTTTCGCCGCCGCCATGGAGCGCCAGCGCGCCGAGGCGCGGAAATCCTGGGCGGGCTCCGGCGAGGCCGCCACCGATGCGCTGTGGTTCGAGCTGAAGGAGCAGCTCGGCGCCACCGAGTTCCTCGGTTACGAGACCGAACAGGCTTCCGCCAAGATCGTGGCGCTGATCAAGGACGGCATCCGGGTCGAGGCGCTAAACGATGGCGAGCGCGGCATCGTGCTGGTCAACCAGACGCCGTTCTATGCCGAATCCGGCGGCCAGGTCGGCGACCGCGGCATGTTGTCGGGGCCGGGCGGCGCCAGATTTGCGGTGGCCGACACGCAGAAGAAGCTGCACGGCCTGTTCCTGCATGACGGGGTGGTGGAGGCTGGCGCGCTCAAAGTCGGCGACGAGGTGCTGCTGAACGTGGACCATGCCCGCCGCACGCCGACCCGGGCCCATCACTCCGCGACCCATTTGCTGCATGAGGCGCTGCGCCAGGTGCTTGGCACCCATGTGGCGCAGAAGGGCTCGCTGGTCGAACCCGGGCGGCTTCGATTCGATTTCTCCCACCAGAAGCCGATGACCCATGACGAGATTCGCCGGGTCGAGGATCTGGTCAACGCCATGATCGTGCAGAACACCGCGGTCGAGACCCATCTGATGACGCCCGACGAGGCCATTGCCAAGGGCGCGCTGGCGCTGTTCGGCGAGAAATACGGCGATGAGGTCCGCGTCGTCAGCATGGGCGTCGATGCCAACAGCGAGCGTGCCGGCCACGCTTATTCGATTGAGCTGTGCGGCGGCACCCATGTCGCCCGCACCGGCGATATCGGCCTGCTCAAGATCGTCGGCGAGAGCGCGGTCGCCTCAGGCGTGCGCCGCATCGAGGCGCTGACGGCCGAGGCCGCGCGCGCCTATCTCGCCACCCAGGACGAGCGGGTGCGCGAGGCGGCCGAGCTGCTCAAGGTCACGCCCGACGAGATGATCCAGCGCCTCGCCGTCATCATCGACGAGCGCCGCAAGCTCGAGCGGCAGCTGGCCGACGCCAAGCGCGAGCTGGCCATGGGCGGCGGCAGCGGCGGATCGGCCCCCTCCGCCGTGCGCGAGCTCGGCAATGTCAAGCTGCTGGCCCGCGTGGTGCAGGGCGTCGCGCCCAAGGATTTGCGCGGCCTGGTCGACGACGGGAAGCAACAACTGGGCTCCGGCATCGTCGCCATCATCGGCATCAGCGATGAGGGCAAAGCGGGGCTGGTGGTCGGCGTCACCGCCGACCTCGCCGCTGTCCACGACGCCGTCGACCTCGTCCGCGTCGGCGCGGAGATCCTCGGCGGCAAAGGCGGGGGCGGGCGTCCCGACCTGGCTCAGGCCGGCGGGCCCGACCGCGACCGCGCCGAGCAGGCGTTGGAGGCAATCGCGGCCAGGATCGCCGGCGCTGGCGGCGCTCAGCCCGAGGGCGCGGAGGCCAAGCGCCGCAGCGGAAGCGTCTAGGCCATGGCCGACCAGCCCGCCTGGCGCCGCTGGCGGCGAGAGGTCCACGACATTCTCGAAGTGGGCGGCGACGCGCATCCCGCCGGGCGCTTCGTCAACGTCTTCATTGTCATTTTGATCTTTCTGAACGCCTTCGCCTTCGCCGCCGAGACGGTGGACCATCTCGCCGTCCGCTACGGTCCCTTCTTCCACGCCTTCAACGTCTTCTCGGTGGCGGTGTTCAGCATCGAATATCTGCTGCGGCTGTGGAGCGCGGTGGACATTCCCATGCTGAGCCGGATGAAGCCGTGGCGGGCGCGGCTGCGGTTCGCGCTGCGGCCGCTGATGCTGATCGACCTGTTCGCCGTGCTGCCGTTCTATTTCAGTTGGCTGGTGCCGGTGGATCTCAGGGTGCTTCGGGTTCTTCGCCTGTTCCGCCTGCTGAAGCTCGTGCGCTACTCGCCGGCGCTTCAGACGCTCGGCCGCGTCATCGCCGATGAGTACCGGGCTTTGCTCGGCGCGCTGCTCATCATTCTCGTGCTGCTCTTGTTCGCGTCAACGGCGGCCTATTTCCTCGAGCGCGAGGCCCAACCCGACAAATTCGGCTCGATCCCCGCCGCCGCTTGGTGGGCCCTGGCCACCCTCACCACCGTCGGTTATGGCGATATCGTGCCGGTCACGCCGCTCGGCAAACTGCTCGGCGGCGTGGTCATGCTGCTGGGCGTCGGCATGATCGCGCTTCCCGTCGCCATCATCGCCACCGGGTTCAACCAGGAATCGAACCGCCACCAATTTGTGGTGACGTGGAGCATGGTGGCGCGCGTCCCGCTCTTCGCCGCCATGGACGAGAGCGAAATCGCCGAGATCACCAAGCTGCTCTACACGCGGAACTATCTTCCGGGCGTCCCCATCGTGCGCGCCGGTGGCACCGGTGATGCCTTGTATCTGATCGCCAGCGGCGAGGCCGAGGTCGAGATCGGCCTTGCCAAGCGGATCGTGCTCAAGGAAGGCGACTTCTTCGGCGAGATGGCTCTGTTTGAGCGCCGGCGCCACAAGCACGATGTCGTGGCCAAGACCAAGTGCAGGATCTACCTGCTCGATTCCGAGGCGTTGTCGCGCTTGGGGCGCAGTCATCCCGAGATCTTGCGTCACATCCGCCAAGTGGCCGAGACGCGGGCCGAGATCGGGGGCGCCGCGCGAAGCGAGGTCCGCAAGCGCAAGGCCGCTGCGGCCGCGTCGCGCCGCAAGCAAAACGCGCCCGAGACCCTCTAGGCCGCGGCGCGGTTCGCCATTTCTTTCCTGAGATTATCGCCGATCTTGTCGAGGAATCCGGATGTGGATAGCCAGCGCTGGTCGGCGCCGACCAGGAGCGCCAGGTCCTTGGTCATGAAGCCGCCCTCGATGGTCGCGACCGCCACGCGCTCGAGCGTCTCGGCAAAGCCGAGCAACTCGTCATTGCCGTCCAGCGTGGCGCGGTGCTTCAAGGCGCCGGTCCAGGCGAACACCGAGGCGGTGGCGTTGGTCGAAGTCTCGCGGCCCTGCTGGTGCTGACGGAAGTGGCGGGTGACGGTGCCATGCGCGGCTTCGGCGAGCACGGTCTTGCCGTCGGGCGTCATCAACACGCTGGTCATGAGGCCGAGCGAGCCAAAGCCCTGCGCTACGGTGTCGGACTGCACGTCGCCGTCGTAGTTCTTGCAGGCCCACACATAGCCCCCCGACCATTTCAGGCAGGCGGCCACCATGTCGTCGATCAGGCGATGCTCGTAGGTGAGCCCGCGCGCCACGAACTCGGCCTTGAACTCCTTGTCGAAGACTTCGGCGAAGATGTCCTTGAAGCGGCCGTCATAGGCCTTGAGGATGGTGTTCTTGGTGGAGAGATAGACGGGCATGTTGCGGTGGAGCCCGTAATTCAGCGAGGCCCGCGCGAAGTCGCGGATCGAGTCGTCGAGATTGAACATGCCGAGCGCAATGCCCGGCCCCTCGAAGTCATGCACCACATGCTCGATGCGCGTGCCGTCCTCCCCGGTAAACGAGATGGTGAGCTTGCCCTTGCCGGGCACCCGAAAGTCGGTGGCGCGGTAGACGTCGCCATAGGCGTGGCGGCCGATGACGATCGGCTTGGTCCAGCCCGGCACCAGCCGCGGCACGTTGTTGCAAATGATCGGCTCGCGGAAGATGACGCCGCCCAGAATGTTGCGGATGGTCCCGTTCGGCGACTTCCACATCTTCTTGAGGCCGAACTCCTTCACGCGTGCTTCGTCTGGCGTGACGGTCGCGCATTTGACCCCGACCCCGCAGGCCTTGATGGCATGAGCCGCGTCCATGGTGACCTGATCGTCGGTCAGATCGCGGTTCTCGATGGAGAGGTCGAAGTAAAGCAGCGGCAGATCGAGATAGGGGAAGACCAGCTTCTCTTTGATCATCTGCCAGATGACCCGCGTCATCTCGTCCCCGTCGAGGTCGGCGACCGGATTTTTCACCTTGATCTTGTTCACGTCGAATGCTCCGGCGCGGGAAGGGGAGAGGGGTGGGACCAGGATTTCGGCGGTTCCGCCCCCCATTGCGGGCAACCGCCTCTCTATTGCATCGTGCTTCAATGGTGAAAGCAAGAGCCGCGAGCGAGAAACGAAGTTGTGCTTCAACGGGAGGCAACGCTGCCCGCACGAAGGGCGCCGGCGCCGAAACTGCGGTTGCGACGCCGGCCATTATCCTGGTCAAGCCGCAGCTCGGCGAGAATATCGGCTTCGCCGCCCGCGCCATGGCCAATTTCGGGCTGATCGATTTGCGGCTCGTGGCGCCGCGGGACGGCTGGCCCAACGACAAGGCGCGCGCGGCCGCGGCCGGAGCGGCGTTCGTCGTCGATCAGGCCACGGTCTATGCCAGCGTCGAGGACGCCATTGCCGAGCTGAACTTCGTGCTGGCATCGACCGCACGGCCGCGCGAGATGGTGAAGGCGGTGCTCAGCCCGGAAAGCGCGGCGGTCGAGCTCAGGCGACGCGGCGGGCAGGCCGAGCGCACCGGCGTGCTGTTCGGACCGGAGCGAAGCGGCCTCGACAACGATGCCATCGCCCTTGCCGATGCGATCCTCACCGCGCCGGTCAGTTCCGGCTTTGCCTCCTTGAGCCTGCCCCAGGCTGTGCTTCTGTTCGGCTATGAATGGCTGAAAGCCGAGAGTGCCGCTCCGCCGCTCGGCCGCGTTACCGCGTTTGACGGGCCCGCCGTCGAAGGCATTGCCTATACCGATACAAGGCCCGCAACGCGAGCGGAGCTGCTCGGTCTGTTCAATCACCTCGAAGCGGAACTAGATCAGACCGGCTTCCTTTACCCGCCCGAGAAGCGACCCTCCATGGTTCGCGCCATCCGCAATATGTTCCATCGCATGGCTACCACCGAGCAAGACGTCCGCACCTGGCGCGGGATCGTGGCGGCGCTTTCCGGCCACCGGTCGGGCCGTGGAAAAAAAGTGTCATAGTTCCGCCCCGTTTCTCCTATTGCGATTGCCTCTGACGATGCTAGCTTCCGCCACCGGAAGGGAGAGGGGCTGTCCATGAATATGGCTTGGTTTCAGTGGGGCGGGGCCGCAACCGCTGCGGTTCTGACGCTGCTGACGGGAACGCCTCTCGGCTTTGCCCAGGACGGCGTCCGGCCGGTCGCCGAGGAGCTCGGCCAACGCACCAAGCCCACCGCTGCCCCCGAGGGGCAGAAAAAGGGCGGGCTCAGCGACAGCGCCGTGCGCGTGCTGATGACCTATGCCTTCTCCCTCATTCCCGAAGAGCAGCGCGGCCCAGACGGCAAGCCGGTGAAGATCGACAAGTCCGACGCGAAAGTGTTTCTCATCCCCGATGAGGACGCGCGTCGCGTGATCCGGGCCGCCACGCGCTCCGCCTATGCCGAGGCGTGTCAGCTCGAGGACCTGGCTCGGGCCAACTATCAAACCATGATGCGGAGTGAGGTGGCTAAGAAGGTCTGGAGCGAGCAGCAGCTGTTGATGATCAACGCGTTGCATGCGTTCTCGACCTCCTATTTCTCCGGCAACGTCAAGATTAGCGATGGGCCGGCCACGGATGCTGCCGCTGAAACCACCACGGCCGCCAAGGTGCCCGCGGAAGAGGGCGGCGACGTCGCTACGCCGGCGCGCCCGAAATGTCCGCCGGAGCAGAAGCAGAAGGTGGAAAACGCCATTAATGCCTATGTTCAGTCGGCCCAGGCGCCCGCGCCGGAAGCCGCCCCGGCGGTGCCGGCCGTTTCCGGCTCCAATTGACACTTTCCAGCATTCGCGTGTAACAGATCACCCAGGGCGAAGCCTTGGGCCTTCCGGGGCTTCAAGGACGCCGGAGAAGGCCCCAGCGGTCCGCCGCCTTCACCAGCAAGGTTTTTAGAGCAGGCGCGGGACATGAGCCCGCCGGAGCGCTTGATTCGACTTTGGAGTCTTAGAGCATGACGAAACGCATCAACGCCAAGCACAAGATTGACCGGAGGCTTGGCGAGAACATTTGGGGGCGGCCGAAGAGCCCCTACAACAAGCGGGAATATGGCCCCGGCGAGCATGGGCAGCGCCGGCGCGGCAAGCTTTCCGACTACGGCCAGCAGCTTCGCGCCAAGCAGAAGCTGAAGGGCTATTACGGCAACATCACCGAGAAACAGTTCAAGGCTATTTATCGCGAGGCGGCCCGGCTCAGAGGCGACACCTCGGAGAAGCTGATCGGCCTGCTGGAGCGTCGGCTCGACGCCATTGTCTACCGCGCCAAATTCGTGCCCACCGTGTTCGCCGCGCGGCAATTCGTCAATCACGGCCATGTCCGGGTCAACGGCCGGCGCGTGAACATCGCGAGCTATCGCTGCCGCGAGGGTGACGTGGTCGAGGTGCGCGACAAA
>JBBQXL010000077.1:0-9839 GCA_038209695.1 Hyphomicrobiales bacterium | reverse complement strand
GATCGTGGATTTCGGCATCGAGGATCTCGATCTGCCGGCGCCGCTCGGCGGCGTGATGATCGCCCTCCTGGTGCTGGCGCCGGAAGGGCTGACCGCGTTTAACGCGGCCCTCGTCAATCATTTGCAGCGGGCGGTGAATGTGTGCCTCGTCTCGGCGCTGGCCACTATCGGCCTCACGATCCCCGCGGTCTTGATGATCGGGCTTGTTACCGGGCGCCAAGTGCATCTCGGTCTGAACGAGGTCGAGACCGTACTCCTGATCCTGACGCTGTTCGTCAGCGGGCTCACCTTCGCCGGCGGCCGCACCAATGTGCTGCAAGGCGTGGTGCATCTTTTGCTGTTCGTGGTCTATGTGGCGCTGATCTTCAGCCCCTGAGCGGCGGGATCAGTCTCGGCTGCGGCTGGGGTCTTGGCCGTAGGTGTTGCGGCTGCGGATCGCCCCATTGCGGCCATGCAGAATCGCCTCCGAGCGCTCCTTGCGGGCGATCGACTTGGCCCGCTCCCATGCCTCGCTCTGGGTCTTGAACACGGCGAGCGGTTGAGATGCTCCCTCGGCCTTGACCGCCCAGCGCTCTCCGTGGCTAACCACGTGCTGGTTCGTGCCCATGGCTGGCAGGCCCTCAACGAGTTGTCTCCTTGGCAACTATAGTCGAACCCGGTGTCTCATTGAAGCAAAGCCAAGCTTACCGCGCTGTGCTAAATCGGACGGACTGAAGCTCGATTGCGAGTGCGCCGCGCCCACATGGAAGCCCGTCTCATCCCCAAAGAGCCTCTGAAAATCGGCTGGCGCGAATGGGTCGGATTGCCCGATCTCCGCGTCGGCGCGATCAAGGCCAAGGTCGATACCGGGGCGCGGACCAGCGCGCTGCATGCCTACAATATCGCGCCGTTCCGCCGCCGGGGCGGGCTCTGGCTGCGCTTCGAACTGCATCCGATCCAGCGCAGCGAAGCGATGAAGGTGGTATGCGAAGCGCGCGCGGTCGACGAACGCACGGTGCGCAATTCCGGCGGCAGCGTAGAGCGCCGCTACATCATCAGGACCCTACTCAAAATTGGAGAAAAATCTTGGCCGATCGAGCTCGCGCTTGCCAATCGCGATCAGATGGGTTTTCGCATGCTGCTCGGCCGCACGGCGCTCGGCGGCAGGGCGGTGATCGAACCCGGCCGCTCGTATCTACTCGGCGCGCGGCCGGTAAAGTCGCGCGCCAAGAGCATGCGCGTGGGCAAATTGCCGCGTTAGACCGCACCTCCAACCTAGCCGCCACGGTCTCCCCATGAAGATCGCGTTGCTCGCGCGCAATCCGCACCTCTACAGCCACCGACGCATCTGCGAGGCCGCGCGCGCCCGTGGTCACGAGATCGAGGTCATCAACACCCTCAGAGTGTCCATCAACATCACGTCGCGGCGCCCCGCCCTCTATTATCGCAAGCGCCGGTTGGAGGATTTCGACGCGGTGATCCCGCGCATTGGCGCGTCGGTGACCTTCTACGGACTCGCCGTGCTGCGGCAGTTCGAGGTCATGGGCGTCTATCCGTTGAACGAGTCGGTGGCGATCGGACGTTCACGCGACAAGTTGCGCTGCCTGCAGTTGTTGGCGCGGCGGGGGATCGGGCTACCGGTGACGGCCTTCACCCACGATCCGAAACAGGCCGAAGACATCATCGATCTGGTCGGCGGCGCGCCGGTGGTCATCAAACTACTCGAAGGCACCCAAGGCATCGGCGTGGTGCTCGGCGAGACCGTCAAGTCGGCCAAGTCGGTGATCGAAGCGTTCCAGGGCGTGAACGTCAACATCCTGGTGCAGCAATTCGTCGAAGAGGCCGACGCCACCGATATCCGCGCGCTGGTGATCGGCGAGCGCGTGGTGGCGGCGATGAAGCGGTCGGGTCCGCCCGGTGAGTTCCGCTCGAATCTGCACCGCGGCGGCTCGGGTGAGGCGGTGCGCATCACGCCGCAGGAGCGCAGCGCCGCGGTCGCGGCCGCCCGCACGCTCGGCCTGAACGTGTGCGGCGTCGATATGCTCCGCTCAAAGAGCGGCCCACTCGTGCTCGAGGTCAACTCCTCGCCCGGCATCGAGGGCCTGGAAAAGGCGACCGGGGTCGACGTGGCGAGCCTGATGATCGATTTCCTCGAGCGGCACGCCGCGCCGGGCCTCACCCGCACCAAGGGCAAGGGCTGACCCGCCCTTCCGCAAGCCCCATCCGCTCGCATCCACTGCGGCACGAAGCCCCTTCGCAATCCGTTTTCTTGGGGTAAAGTCGGCACGCCGTTCGGGAGATTTTAGCAATGGGCGTCAATTTTGCCGGTAACCGGCTTGCCGTAGGGCCAAATTTTCGCTTTGGACTCATAGTCTTAGCCGGTCTTGTGGCCAGCACGTTGGCTGCCTCCGGCGAGGAGAGCAAGCCCGCGCCCTGCACCGAAGACGCCATGATCGTGTTCGATGCCTCGGGTTCGATGTCCGGTAACCAAACCCTCGGCATCCCCAACTCGCGCGCCCGTATCGACGAGGTGCGCTCCGCCCTCGCCCAAGTGTTGCCCACCGCCACCAAGCATCGCCGGGTCGGCCTGATCACCTACGGTCCGGGGCCCTACAATCAATGCAACGTCAAACTCGACCTCAAGCCGACCGCCGACGCCGCCCGGCTGATCATGAACGCGATCAATGCGCTGGTGCCGGCGGGCAAGACGCCGTTGACCTCGGCGGTCGAACAGGCGGCGGAGGTGCTGAACTATCGCAACAAGCCCGGGGTGATCGTGGTGGTGACCGACGGCGAAGAGACCTGCGGCGGGCAACCGTGCACGCTGGCCAAGCAGCTTCATCTGCTTGGCGATCAGCTGACCGTTCACGTCATCGCCTTCCGCTATAGCGGGTTTTCCTGGACCGGCGGCAATAGCGTCATGGACCTGATGTGCCTGGCCGACGAGAACCATGGTCTCTATTCCAGAGCCAATTCCGAAGACGAGCTGGTCGAGGCGCTGGAGAAGACGCTGGATTGTCCGATGGTGTCGCAAGCAAGCCCCGCTCACCTCACCAGATAAGCGGTGGTTCGGGGGGTGATGCCCATGCGCGGCGTCCTAAGTTTGGGGTTGGTCCTGCTTACCGTGGCCGCCGTCGGCACCGCTGCCGCCGAGGAGCAGACTCTGCTCGATCGCTGCTGGACGCCGCAGGCGCTAGCGGGCACGGCCGGCGAGCTCAAAGCGCTCCGCACCCATTTCGAGCTCGACCTCAACGCGCTTAAGCAACAGCCGCTTCCATACAGTTCGCCGGTGCCGACGCCACTGCGCGGCTCGATCCGAAGCGTCGAACTCCCTCCGGGCGAGAAGCTGATCGCGCTGACCTTCGACCTGTGCGAGACCGACGGCGCCGCGGCGGGTTATGACGGCCGCATTGTGGACCTCCTGCGCGCGCAAGGCGTGAAGGCCACGTTCTTCGCCGGCGGCAAATGGATGGAGACCCATGAAGACCGCACCGCGCAACTGATCGCCGATCCGAATTTCGAGATCGGCAGCCATGGCTTGCGCCATCACGACATGGCGGGGCTCGGCGGCGACGCGCTGACAGATGAGATCGTGCTGACCGAGGCGGCCTATGTCCGCGCGCGCGACAGTCTCCTTGCCAGACAATGCGTAGGCCCCGTCGAGGCGGATCGAGCGCCCCCCGAGCGCATCGCGGTCATGCGCTTTCCGTATGGCAGTTGCAACGCAGGCGCGCTGGCGGCGGTGGCGGAACACGGCCAGCTCGCCATTCAATGGGACATCGTGACCGGGGATCCCGACCCACACCGTTCGGCCAAGGCGATTGCCGCGACGATCCTCAACAAAGTGCATCCGGGGGCGGTCATCGTCGCCCATGCCAATGGCCGCGGCCAGCACACCGCCGAGGCGTTGGCGCTGGTCCTTCCCAAGCTCAAGGCAGAAGGCTACGGCTTTGTCACGGTAAGCGAACTGCTGGCGGCGGGAAAACCCGTGATCGCGGCAAATTGCTACCTCGACCGGCCCGGCTCCAAGCCCCGCCTGGCGCGGGTCAACCGTCGCAAGAGCCATGACGTCTTCAGCCTTTTCCCCCACACCAATTGACCTTGGTGGCGCGCGGCTCGTCGCGCTCGAACCCTCCGCCTCCGCGACGCTGGCGGCGGCGATCGTGGCGATGCCGCCTTGGTCGGCGATGGCCTACCCTGCCGAGGCCATGACGCGGTTTCTCGCCGCCTCGGGCGACGGGGCGTCCCGCTATGTGATCGAGGTGGACGGGGTGGAGGCCGGCGCGGTGTCCGTCCGCTTCCCCTGGCTCAAGGGGCCGTATCTCGAGCTTCTGGCGGTGTTGCCACCGTTCCAGCGCCGGGGCATCGGCGCCGGCATGCTTGCCTGGTTCGAGCAGGAGGCGTCACGGCTCGGAGCGCGCAATCTCTGGGTCTGCGCCTCGTCGTTCAATGAAGGGGGTTTGCGCTTTTACCAACGCCATGGCTTCCGGCCCATGGCGACGCTGCCCGGGTTGGTGGCTGACGGTTATGAGGAGATTCTGTTGCGGAAGTTTCCGCTGCGAGACGGCTAACGCTTGGCTTGGCCAGCTATTGAGGTACCGCATCGACGAAGATGACGCCGCCATCGATGGAGACTTCCTCGCTACCCTTCATCTCATATTGCTCACCGTTTTCGAGCACCACGGTGCAGCCAGCCTGACATGCAGGCTCTGCCGCCGCGGCCGGTGCGATGGTCAGCTCCGCGCTGTCGCCGCCAGTCTTGATCTTAACGGTGTGAGGCTTGGGGTCGGTGTTGGAGATGGTGAGAGCCTGCGCCGGAGACGCAATCAACATGCCCAGAACGCCAAGTCCTAAAACGGTGGCGAGCCTCATTGCGAGTCCCCTCTGATGGGCGGTAAACGCTTCCAGGCGCAGGTCTCTTCCCCCGCAAATCGACGCTGGGACTCGATTAGCCCAAAACAGCGCCGGGAATGTGTTACCGCCGCGGCCAAACTATGCCGCGCTGGTTATGGTTTTCCCTGACCAGAAAAAACGGCTGGCCGCCACGATTCCCCTATTTACCACCCTCACGTTCCTCATTTGCAACTGTTTCGCGGCTCCTGGACAATGGCAGTCAGGTGGTTTGTGAAACCAATCCTGTGCCGGCGCGCTGATTGGCGGACCGTTGCGGCACAAGGCTATTGTGCAGTGCAACAAGGAAACGTCTTGGCGATGACCGACCAGCCTTTTACATTCAGCCGACGGCTAGAAGGCACGCCTTCGATCGGAAAGGAGCTTCCGATGGAACTCACAGCCACAGTGACCGCCATCATGGCGATAATGTCGTTTGGCTTTCTCGCGGCACTCATCCTCGGGATGATCTAGGGCCGCCCGGGGCCTGCATTTTATCGCATTTTCGACTCGGTCGCGTCTCGGCATAGCCGGCGCCGGTTTCGGCTGACGTAACGTTATGCCGCCACTTCAGCGACGCGCTTGGGATCGTAATTGAGGATAGGCGCGAGCCAGCGCTCGGCCTCCTCCACCGGCCAGCCCTTGCGCTTGGCGTAGTCGGCGACCTGATCGCGGCCGATCTTGCCCACGCCGAAATAGCGCGACTCGGGGTGAGCGAAGTAGACGCCTGACACGGCAGCCGCCGGCCACATCGCATAGCTCTCGGTGAGCTTGAGCCCGGTGGCCTGCTCGGCGGCGAGCAGGTCGAACAGCGTGCGCTTCTCGGTGTGGTCGGGCTGAGCCGGATAGCCTGGCGCGGGCCTGATGCCGGCATAGTCCTCGGCAATCAGCTGCTCGTTGCTAAGCTTCTCACCCGGCTCATAGGCCCACAACTCGCGGCGTACCTTGGCGTGCAGCGCTTCGGCGAAAGCCTCGGCCAGGCGGTCGGCCAGCGCCTTGACCATGATCTTGGAATAGTCGTCGTTGGCGCGCTCAAACCGCCTCGCCACGTCCTCCTCGCCAATGCCGGCGGTTACGGCGAAGCCGCCGATATAATCGGCAATGCCGGTGTCCTTGGGCGCAATGAAATCGGCGAGCGCAAGATTGGGCTTGCCCGGATCCCGAGCCATCTGCTGGCGGATGGTGTGCAGGGTGGCGAGGCGCTTGGTGCGCGTGTCGTCGGTATAGATCTCGATATCGTCACCCACGCTGTTGGCGGGCCAGAAGCCGACTACGCCGTTGGCGGCGAGCCATTTCTCGGCGATGAGCTGTTTCAGCATGGCTTGGGCGTCGTCGTACAGCGGGCGCGCGGCCTCGCCGTATTTGTCGTCTTTGAGGATGCGGGGATAGGTGCCCTTGAGCTCCCAGGCGTGGAAGAACGGCGTCCAATCGATCAAGCCGGCAAGCTCGGCCAGGTCGTAGCTCTTGAACGCCCGCGTGCCAAGGAAGGTCGGCTTTGGCGGGGTATAGCCGGCCCAGTCGAGCTTGAGCTTATTGGCGCGCGCGTCGGCAAGCGAAGTCCGGCGCTTCTCGGCCTGCCCGCGCGCATAGGATTCCGTCACGCGGGCATATTCATCGCGCACCTTGGCGATAGCCTTGGGCCGTTCCTCGGGCGACATCAGGCCCGACACCACGCCCACGGCGCGGGAGGCGTCGGTCACGTAGATGGCCTGGCTGCGCTTATAGTTCGGGCTGATCTTCACCGCGGTGTGCACCCTGCTGGTGGTAGCGCCGCCGATCAACAGCGGCAGGTCGAAGCCCTCGCGCTCCATCTCGGCGGCGACATGGCACATCTCGTCGAGCGACGGCGTGATCAGGCCCGACAGGCCGATGATGTCGGCCTTCATCTCGCGCGCCGTGTCGAGGATCTTCTGCGCCGGCACCATGACGCCGAGATCGGTCACCTCGTAATTGTTGCATTGAAGCACGACGCCGACGATGTTCTTGCCGATGTCGTGGACGTCGCCCTTGACGGTAGCGAGCAGTATCCGGCCGGCGGGCTCGCCCTGGGCGAGGCCAAGCTCTTCTTTCTCTTTTTCCATGAAGGGCATGAGATAGGCCACCGCCTGCTTCATCACCCGCGCGGACTTCACCACTTGCGGCAGGAACATCTTACCGGCGCCGAACAGATCGCCGACCACGTTCATGCCTTCCATCAGGGGCCCTTCGATGACGTGGAGCGGGCGCTCGGCCTTGGCGCGGGCCTCCTCGGTGTCCTCTTCGACATAGGTGGCGACGCCGTGCACCAGTGCATGGACCAGGCGCTGCTCGACCGGTTTCTCGCGCCAGGACAGATCGACCTCGCGCTTCTGTGCCTCGCCGCCTTTGTAGCGTTCGGCCGCTTCGAGCAGGCGGTCGGTGGCGTCGGGGCGGCGATTGAGGATCACGTCCTCGACCAGGGTGCGCAGCTCGGGATCGATGTCGTCGTAGAGCGCGAGCTGGCCGGCATTGACGATGCCCATGTCCATGCCCGCCTGAATGGCGTGATAGAGGAACACCGAGTGCATTGCCTCGCGCACCCGGTCATTGCCGCGAAAGGCGAAAGAGAGATTCGACACGCCGCCCGAGACATGGACGTAAGGCAGCTCGGCCTTGATCCGTCGTGTCGCCTCGATATAGGCGCTGGCGTAGTCGTTATGCTCTTCGATGCCAGTGGCCACGGCGAAGATATTGGGATCGAAGATGATGTCCTCGAGCGGGAAGCCGGCCTGCTCGGTCAGGAGCTTATAAGCGCGCCGGCAGATTTCGAATTTGCGCGTGGCGCTCTCGGCCTGGCCTTTTTCGTCGAAGGCCATCACCACCACGGCGGCGCCGTAGCGGCGCACCTTGCGCGCATGCTCGAGGAAGGGGCCCTCACCTTCCTTCAGGCTGATGGAGTTCACCACCGCTTTGCCCTGCACGCATTTCAGGCCCGCCTCGATCACCGACCATTTGGATGAATCGAGCATAATCGGCACGCGTGAGATGTCGGGCTCGGCCGCGATCAGGTTGAGAAACGTGACCATGGCGGCCTCGGAATCGAGCATGCCCTCGTCCATGTTGATGTCGAGCATGTTGGCGCCGCTCTCGACCTGCTGGCGCGCGACTTCGAGCGCGGCGGGATAGTCGTTGGCCTCGATCAGCTTAGGAAGCGCGCCGAGCCGGTGACGTTAGTCCGCTCGCCCACCATGACGAAATTTTGTGCGCCGTTGCTCATTTCAGCCCTTAGCCATGCACGAAGGGTTCGAGGCCGGAGAGCCGAAGCTTATGGGCCACCTCCGGCACGGGCCGCGGCTCATATTTCGACACAGCCAGGCGAATGGCGCGGATATGGTCCGGCGTGGTGCCGCAACAGCCGCCGACGATGTTGATGAGGCCGTCGCGTGCCCATTCTTCCAGCAGCCCGGCCATGAATTCGGGGCTCTCGTCATATTCGCCCATCTCGTTGGGCAGGCCAGCATTGGGATAAACGCTGACCAGCGTGCCGGCGACATGGGCCATCTCGTCGACCGAGGGCCGGAGCTGCTCGGCGCCGAACGAGCAATTGAGCCCGATCGAGAACGGCTCGAGATGCTGCATCGAGTACCAGAACGCCTCCGGGGTCTGGCCCGAGAGATTGCGGCCCGAGAGATCGGTGATGGTGCCGGAGATCATGATGGGCAGGCGCACGCCCAATTCATCGAACACCTGCTCGACGGCAAAGCCGGCGGCCTTGGCGTTCAACGTGTCGAACACCGTTTCGATCAAGATGATATCGACGCCGCCATCGATCAGTCCGCGCGTTTGCGTGGCGTAGGCCTCGACCAGGGCATCGAAGGTCACATTGCGGAAGCCCGGATTGTTTACGTCGGGCGAAAGCGAGGCGGTACGGTTGGTGGGACCGATGGCGCCGGCGACGAAACGCGGCCGATCCGGCGTCTTCTTGGTCCAAGCGTCGGCCGCCTCGCGCGCGATCTTGGCTGCGGCGACATTGATCTCATAGGCGGTATCCTCAAGCCCGTAATCGGCCTGGCTGATAGCCTGGGCGTTGAAGGTGTTGGTCTCGAGGATGTCGGCGCCCGCTTCGAGATAAGCGTTGTGAATCTCGCTGATGATCTTGGGCTGGGACAGCACCAGGAGATCGTTGTTGCCCTTGAGATCGTGCTTGTGAGCCTTGAAGCGCTCGCCGCGATAGCCGGCCTCGTCAAGCTTGTAGCGCTGGATCATGGTGCCCATGGCGCCATCGAGAATGAGGATGCGCTCGCGCGCCTCCTTGTTCAGCGCCTTAATGCGCTCGTCGCGGGTCATGACGTCACCTTGGCTTCGGCGAAGGCCTTGGCCGGCCGTAGGCCCAGCAAATAGCACGTGGCGTAGACCAGGTCGGCGCGGTTCAGCGTATAGAAATGAAACTCGGTGATGCCCCGGTCGACCAGGCCGAGCACCTGCTCGGCGGCAACCGCGGCAGCCACCAGATGGCGCGTCTCCTGATCGTCGTCGAGACCTTCGAAGCGGCGGCCGAGCCACTCGGGCACGCTCGCGCCCGATCGGATGGCGAAGTTCGAGACCTGCTTGAAATTATGGATGGGGATCAGGCCCGGCACGATGGGGATGGTGATGCCCGCCGCGCGGACCCGGTCAAGATAACGGAAATATGCCTCGTTATCGAAGAAGAACTGGGTGATGGCGGTGGTCGCACCGGCGTCGATCTTGGCCTTGAGCATGTCGATATCGGCCTCTACGCTCGGCGACTCTGGGTGCTTCTCGGGATAACAGCCGACCGAGATCTCGAATGGCGCGATCTTCTTGATGCCGGCGACGAGATCGGCGGCGTTGACGTAACCGCCCGGGGTCGGTTCATAGCGCTCACCGACGCCGCCGGGCGGGTCGCCGCGCAGCGCCACCACATGGCGCACGCCGAGATCCCAATAATCGCGGATGATCTCGTCCATCTCTTCCTTGGTCGCGGCGACGCA
>JBBQXL010000076.1:0-10141 GCA_038209695.1 Hyphomicrobiales bacterium | reverse complement strand
CTGGCGCGCGGCAAGCAAGTGCTGGTGCTGATGCCCGAGATCGCGCTCACCAATCAGTTCATCACGCGCTGCGAGCAGCGCTTCGGCGCGCGCCCGGCCGAATGGCATTCCGGCGTCGCGGCGCCTCAGCGCGGCCGGGTGTGGCGCGCGGTGGCGGAAAACAAGGCCAAGCTGGTGATCGGCGCCCGCTCGGCTTTGTTCCTGCCCTTCCCCGATCTTGGTCTCATCGTGGTCGATGAGGAGCACGACCAGAGCTACAAGCAGGAGGAGCGGGTCGCCTATCAGGCCCGCGACATGGCGGTGGTGCGGGGCCATCTCGGGCAGGCCCCTGTGGTGTTGAGCTCGGCCACGCCGTCGATCGAGAGCCTGGTCAATGCCGAGCAGGGCCGCTATCGCCATATCCGGCTCGAGACCCGCTACAAGGCGGCTGGCCTACCCGCGCTGTCGGCCATCGACATGCGGGCCGCACCGCCCGAGCGCGGGCGCTGGCTCTCGCCGGTACTGGTCGAGGCGGTCGGCGAGACCCTGGCGCGCGGAGAGCAGGCGCTGCTTTTCCTCAATCGTCGCGGCTATGCCCCGGTAACCCTGTGCCGGAACTGCGGCTTCAAATTCGAATGCCCGAACTGCTCTGCCTGGCTGGTGGAGCACCGATTCCGCCGACGGCTCGAATGCCATCATTGCGGCACCTTCGCGCCGATCCCGGACAAATGTCCGAATTGCGGCGCGGAGCACTCGCTGGTGCCATGCGGGCCGGGCGTCGAACGGATCGCCGAGGAGATCGCCGAGCTGTTTCCCGAGGCCCGCCGCGTGCTGCTGTCGAGCGACCTCACCCCGTCCATCAGCGATCTGCGCGAGACGCTGCGCGAGATCGAGGACCGCGAGGTCGATGTCATCATTGGCACCCAGCTCGTGGCCAAGGGTCATCACTTCCCGGGGCTCGCTCTGGTCGGCGTGGTCGACGGCGATCTCGGCCTGGCCCAGGCCGACCCGCGCGCCGCCGAGCGAACCTTCCAGCTTCTCAATCAGGTGACCGGGCGCGCCGGGCGCGACGCGATTCCCGGCCGCGGGCTGATCCAGACCTATATGCCGGAGCATCCGGTGATCCAGGCGCTGGTGTCAGGCGACCGCGAGACCTTCCTCGAGCGGGAAATCGCGGCGCGGCGCGAGGCCACGCTGCCGCCGTTCGGCCGGCTGGCGTCGCTGCTGGTGAGCGGGAGTTCGCGCGAGGCGGTCGAGAGCTACGCCCGCGCGGTGGCCCTGGCCGCGCCGCCGGCCGCCAAGATCCAGGTGCTGGGCCCGGCCGAAGCGCCGCTCTCGGTGATCCGCGGCCGCCACCGCTACCGGCTGCTGGTGAAATCCGCCCGCGAGGCCGACCTGCAGGCCTATTTGCGGCTGTGGCTCAGCCAAGTCCCCAAGGCCAAAGGCGATGTCCGCCTCGCCGTCGACGTCGATCCTTATAGTTTTTTGTAGGGCTCACTCGATCGTGGTTTTGGTCTTTTCGCTGCGGTCATGCACCCATTTGGAGTGCTCGGCCATGGCAAGCGCGCCGGTGCGCTCGGCCAGCAGGCGATTGGCCTGGTCCGGCTTGAGCCCGGCATAGGGGCCGGCCTTCTCGAAGAACAGATGCTGCTCGTGGCGCAAGCCCTCGCAAGTCGCGCGATAGAGGATCCAGTTCTCCTGCCATTTGTAGAGATGCTGGAGTCCCTCGAGCAGCAGGATGGCACCGGCGGCCAGCCCAACCAGGAATGCGGGCGCGCGCTCGAACTCGCCGATATGGCCGTATTCGGCCAGGATGGGCAGCGAGATGGCCAGCACTATGATGGCGATTTTCGACCATTTATAAGCGCGCTGGTTGGCCGTCGCCTTGCGGTCGTACCAGGCGATCTGACCCTCGAGCCGCTGCCATAGAGACGGCATTTTCGGTGCTGCCCGCCGCCCCGTCTGCCCTGTCGCCATTACCTTCTCCACGGTGCCAATTCACCCGCGCGCCCGCCCGCGCTCCGTTTGCTTACAATCGCCAAATGGGCCCGCAAAGCCCCATTTTACGCCCATTTGTGCGCGCCCTCTGGTTGCGCCCCCTTTCCCCGTATGATACAGGCTCCGCGGGGCTTCCGGGGTCGTCCAATAGGCCTTCACCTGTTGACGCGGAAGCGCCAATCCCATCATTTCTCGGGTCCGGGGACGAGGCGGCTCAGAAGCGCCCGTTCGGGAGGAAAAGGCGTTTAAGTGGCAGGCGAGGTAGATACCAGTTCCGGCGTTGCGGGCCGCTATGCCACCGCGCTGTTCGAGCTTGCCCTCGAGCAGAAGGCGCTGGAGCAGGTCGCCGACGATCTCAACCGCTTCGACGAGGCGCTCGATGCCTTCGACGAGTTGGTGCGGCTGGTCAAGAGCCCGGTGTTCACGGCCGAGGAGCAGGGCCGGGCGTTGGCCGCCATCCTGGAGCAGCTCAAGATCGACGGGCTGACCAAGAACTTCCTGCTGCTGGTCGCCAAGAACCGCCGGCTGTTCGCCACCCCCGACATGATCCGCGCCTTTCGCGCCATGCTCGCCCGCCACCGCGGCGAGATGAGCGCCAGCGTGACCGCCGCCACCAAGCTCACCGAGTCCCAAGTTACCGCCCTGAAGCAGGCGCTTCAGGCGGCGCTCGGCCAGAAGATCATGCTCGAGGAGCGGGTCGATCCCGACCTGCTCGGCGGCCTCGTGGTCAAGGTCGGCAGCCGGATGGTCGATACGTCGCTGCGCACCAAGCTCAATTCACTCAAAGTTGCCATGAAAGAGGTTGGCTAATGGATATCAGGGCCGCAGAGATCTCCGCGATCCTCAAGGAGCAGATCAAGAATTTTGGCCAAGAGGCCGAAGTCGCCGAGATCGGCCAAGTGCTGTCGGTCGGCGACGGCATCGCCCGCGTCTACGGCCTCGACAAGGTCCAGGCCGGCGAGATGGTCGAGTTCGCCGACGGCACGCGCGGCATGGCGCTCAACCTCGAAGTCGACAATGTCGGCATCGTCATTTTCGGCGATGACCGCCACATCAAGGAAGGCGACACCGTCAAGCGCACCGGCGCCATCGTCGAGGTGCCGGTCGGCAAGGGCCTGCTCGGCCGCGTGGTCGATGCCCTCGGCAACCCGATCGACGGCAAGGGTCCGATCAAGTTCGACGAGAAGCGCCGCGTCGACGTCAAGGCGCCGGGCATCATTCCCCGCCAATCCGTGCATGAGCCGATGCAGACCGGCCTCAAGGCCATCGACGCGCTGATCCCCATCGGCCGCGGCCAGCGCGAACTCATCATCGGCGACCGCCAGACCGGCAAGACCGCCATCATCCTCGACACCATCCTCAACCAGAAATCGATCAACGCCACCGGCGACGACAAGACCAGCCTCTATTGCATCTATGTCGCCATCGGCCAGAAGCGCTCGACCGTGGCGCAATTCGTCAAGGTGCTGGAGGACAACGGCGCGCTGCCTTACTCCATCGTGGTCGCCGCCACCGCCTCCGACCCCGCGCCGATGCAGTTCCTGGCGCCGTTCTCGGGCTGCGCCATGGGCGAGTTCTTCCGCGACAACGGCATGCACGCGGTGGTGTTCTATGACGACCTGTCCAAGCAGGCCGTGGCCTATCGCCAGATGTCGCTGCTGCTCCGCCGCCCGCCGGGCCGCGAGGCCTATCCCGGCGACGTGTTCTATCTCCACTCCCGCCTGTTGGAGCGCGCCGCCAAGCTGAACAAGGACAACGGCTCGGGTTCCCTCACCGCGCTGCCGGTGATCGAGACCCAGGCCAACGACGTGTCGGCCTATATCCCGACCAACGTCATTTCCATCACCGACGGCCAGATCTTCCTCGAGACCGATCTGTTTTATCAGGGCATTCGCCCGGCGGTGAACGTCGGCCTGTCGGTGTCGCGCGTGGGCTCCGCCGCCCAGGTCAAGGCGATGAAGCAGGTGGCCGGCAAGATCAAGGGCGAGCTCGCGCAATATCGCGAGATGGCCGCCTTCGCCCAGTTCGGCTCGGACCTCGACGCCACCACGCAGCGCCTGCTCAATCGCGGCGCCCGGCTGACCGAGCTCCTGAAGCAGGGGCAATTCTCGCCGATGAAGGTCGAAGACCAGGTGGTGGTGATCTATGCCGGCGTGAACGGCTATCTCGATCCGATCAAGGTCGCCGACGTGGGGCGCTTCGAGGCCGAGCTCCTGCGCTATATCCGCGCCGAGCATCCCGGCATTCTCGATGCCATCCGTGACTCCAAGGAGATTTCCAAGGAGACCGGCGACAAGCTGAAATCCGCCGTCGATAAATTCGCCAAGGCCTTCGCGTGAGCTGATCCATGGCGTCGCTGAAAGAGCTCCGCAATCGCATCGCCTCGGTCAAGGCGACGCAAAAGATCACCAAGGCCATGCAGATGGTGGCCGCGGCGAAGCTCCGGCGCGCGCAAATGGCGGCCGAGGCCGCGCGGCCTTACGCCACCCGCATGGAGGCCGTGCTCGCCAATCTCGCCACCGCGCTCCAGGGCCGCGACGGCAGGCCGCCCTTGATGGTCGGCACCGGCAAGGACCAAGTCCACCTGCTGGTGGTCTGCACCTCCGAGCGCGGTCTATGCGGCGGCTTCAATTCGGCCATCGTGCGTCTTGCCCGCGAGCACATCAATCGGCTGCTGGCCGACGGCAAGCAGGTGAAGATTCTGTGCGTCGGCAAGAAGGGCTTCGATCAGTTGAAGCGGCTCTACGCCCCGCTCATCATCGATACCATCGACTTCAGGGGCGTCCGTCAGCTCTCGTTCGAGCATGCCGAGCAGGTGTCCGACAAACTGCTCGCCCTATTTGCCAAGGGCGCCTTCGACGTGTCCACCCTGTTCTTCTCCCGCTTCCGCTCGGTGATCAGCCAGATCCCCACCGCGCAGCAGCTCGTCCCGGCCACCATCCCCACCGACGCAGCCCCGGCCGAGGACACCCTTGGCGGCGCGGTTTACGAATATGAGCCCGACGAGGCCGAAATCCTCACCGAGCTGCTCCCGCTCAACATCACCACCCAGATCTTCAAGGCGCTGCTCGAGAACGCTGCCTCGGAGCAAGGCGCGCGCATGAGCGCCATGGACAACGCCACCCGCAACGCCGGCGACATGATCGACCGCCTGACCATGAAATATAACCGCTCGCGTCAGGCCATGATCACCAAGGAGCTGATCGAGATCATCTCCGGCGCCGAAGCGCTTTAGTCATCAAGAGACCGTAAGGAAATTTTGCCATGGCAAAAAAGTCACCCGTCGTCGCAGAGACCAAGAAGCAGGAAAAGAAGCTCGCCGCAGGCACGGGCGCCAAGGGCCATGTCCGCCAGGTGATGGGGGCCGTGGTCGACGTTCAGTTCGGCGATGAGCTTCCCGAGATTCTCAACGCGCTGGTGACCGACAATCACGGCAACCGCCTCGTGCTCGAAGTTGCCCAGCATCTCGGCGAGAACACCGTGCGCACCATCGCCATGGATTCAACCGAGGGCCTGGTGCGCGGCCAGGAAGTGGTCGACAGCGGCGAGCCGATCGCCGTGCCGGTGGGCGAAGCGACTTTGGGCCGCATCATGAATGTGGTGGGCGAGGCGGTCGACGAGGCCGGCCCGATCAGAACCGAAGAGAGGCGCCCGATTCACGCCCCGGCGCCGTCTTATGTCGACCAGTCGACCGAGTCGGAAATCCTGGTCACCGGCATCAAGGTGGTGGACCTGCTCGCGCCCTACGCCAAGGGCGGCAAGATCGGCCTGTTCGGCGGCGCCGGCGTGGGCAAGACCGTGCTGATCATGGAGCTGATCAACAACGTGGCCAAGGCCCATGGCGGCTATTCGGTGTTTGCCGGCGTCGGCGAGCGCACCCGCGAGGGCAACGACCTGTATCACGAGATGATCGATTCCGGCGTGAACAAGGACCCGCGCAAGACCGGCAGCGCCGAAGGCTCAAAATGCGCGTTGGTGTATGGCCAGATGACTGAGCCGCCCGGCGCCCGCGCCCGCGTCGGCCTATCCGGGCTGACCGTCGCCGAGTATTTCCGCGACCAGGGCCAGGATGTGCTGTTCTTCGTCGACAACATCTTCCGCTTCACCCAAGCCGGTTCCGAGGTGTCGGCGTTGCTTGGCCGCATTCCCTCGGCCGTGGGCTATCAGCCGACGCTCGCCACCGACATGGGCGCGCTCCAGGAGCGCATCACCACCACCCAGAAGGGCTCGATTACCTCGGTGCAGGCGATCTATGTGCCGGCCGACGATTTGACCGACCCGGCGCCGGCCACCTCCTTCGCCCATCTCGACGCCACCACCGTGCTATCGCGCGGCATCGCCGAGAAGGGCATCTATCCCGCCGTGGACCCGCTCGACTCGACCAGCCGCATGCTCGATCCGCGCATCGTCGGCGAGGAGCACTATGCCGTTGCCCGCCGCGTGCAGGAGATCCTGCAGCGCTACAAGGCGCTTCAGGACATCATCGCCATTCTCGGCATGGACGAGCTCTCCGAGGAGGACAAGATCGCCGTCGCCCGCGCGCGCAAGATCGAGCGCTTCCTGTCCCAGCCTTTCCATGTCGCCGAGGTGTTCACCGGCTCGCCCGGCGTGTTCGTCGATCTGGCCGACACCATCAAGGGCTTCAAGGGACTGTGCGAGGGCGACTACGATCATCTGCCCGAGGCGGCCTTCTACATGGTGGGCACCATCGAGGAAGCGATTGCCAAGGCCGAGAAGCTCGCCGCCGAGGTCGCGTAAATGCCTGATCCGTTCAAATTCGATCTGGTCTCGCCGGAGCGGCTGCTCGTATCGGACGAAGTCGAGCAGGTGCTGGTACCAGGCGCCGAAGGCGACATGACGGTGCTCGCTTATCACGCGCCGGTTCTGACCACGCTGCGCCCCGGGTTGCTCGATATCGGTTTCCCCGGGGGCGAGCTTCGGCGCTATTTCATCCGTGGCGGCTTTGCCGAAATCGGCCCGTCCGGCCTGACCGTTCTTGCCGAGACTGCCGTCGACTTGGTCGAGCTTGACGCCGGCCAGTTGGCCCAGGCCGTCACCGAGGCCGAAGAGGACGTCGCCGGCACCAGCGACGACATGCTGCGCGACCGCGCCCAAACCAGGCTCGATCATTTGCGCCAGGTGCAGACCGCCCTCAATCTCTAGGACCGGGGCTTTAACCGCAGCTTCAGCAGTCGAGCGCGGCGAACTGCTCGATCACGCTCCGATAGACCTTGCGCTTGAACGGCACGACCAGCGCGGGAAGTTCCTTCAGAGTCACCCACCGCCAAGCGTCGAACTCCGGCTCGTGGCCCTCGTGGGCGCCGAGATCGATCTCGCTCTCCTCACCTTCGAAGCGCGCGGCAAACCACATTTGCTTCTGACCGCGATAGCGCCCTTGCCAAGCCACGCCGATCAGATCGCTGGGAAGGTCGTAGGTCAGCCAGTCCCGCGTCCTGGCAACGAAGCGAGCGCTGCGCACGCCGGTTTCCTCCGCGAGCTCCCGCCGCGCGCCGGCTTCCGGCTCCTCGCCTTCGTCGAGGCCGCCTTGAGGCATTTGCCACCACGTGCTGTCGACCCCTTCCTCGCTCCGATCGGCACGCTGACCGACAAAGACGCGGCCCGCGCTGTTGAGCAGCATCACGCCGACGCAAGGCCGGTAGGGCAGGCCCTCTGGATCTGTCATGGAAAGCCGATCAGCTCTGCCGCTGGGACCGCACTGCGGCGCTGACGGGGACGAGCACGATGCCTTTGGCTTCGAGCTTGCTGGCCCATTCAGCCAGTTGCTTGGCGGTAGCGGCCTTGACCCGCACCACGCCGATGGCGGTGCCGTGCTCCTTGGCTGCGGCTTCAAGCTTCGCCAGCTGCTTGGCGATCTCGGCCGGCGGCTGGCCGCCGTCGATCTGCACGCTGACCACGGAATATTCCAGCCCGATGGTGTTGGCGAGCTTTGCGGCGGTCGAGTCCGGCGTGCTTCCGTCATCGATATAGAGCAAGCCGCGTTGCTTCAATTCCTCAAGTACCGGCGCGAGCGAGTCCTGAACCCCTTCGAATTTGGCACCCATATGGTTGGTGACGCCAACATAGCCGGTGTAGCGCGACATCAGCCATTGCAGCCGTTTCATGTTCTCATTCGGCGGCAGCGTGGTGAGCAGCGTGTGAGGACCGGGATCCACGGTTGGATAATTTTCCGGCTCGAGCGGGATCTGCAGCAACACCTCGTGGCCGTCGAGGCGGGCCCGCGTCACGCCGTCTTGAAGACTGCGCCCATAGGCCCCGTACGCCACACTGATCGGCGCCGGCAATCCCTGGATCACATCCGCCGAAGGACCGCCGGGGAGACCGAGCCCGGTGACCAGGATGGCAACGCGCGGCGGCGCGTCGGCGGCGGCCACGGCGTAGCGCGAAGGCCGCGCATACATGTCGATCGGACGCCTGCCGTCGGGGGCAATCTTGGGTAACGGCCCGTATTGCGAGTCCTCCACCAGTTCGGGCAGCGGGACTTGGGGAAGGGTGACGGAGCCCGTCTCGCTGTCCGGCATGGGCAGGGGCGACACCTCGGGCGGCGGTGGCGCGGCCTCGAGCGCGGCTTGCTGTACGTTCGGGGTGGCCGTCGGAGCTGCCCCTTGCCGGCCGGTGTCGTCGGGCGGGGCCGCACCGTCAGGCGCGCCCGGCAGCGGGGGCGCCGGCGAGAGCGGCATGGTCTGGTTCAGTCCGGGAGCCTCGACGATCGGGGCTTGCGGCGGACCGCCTGGGCCTACGGCGAAGCCGGGTGGAAGATCCATGCCGTCATCGGAAGTCTCGGGAGTCTCGGGAGACGAAGGGCTTTCGCTCGGTGGGGGCGATTCTGGTGTCGCGGCTTCCAGAGGTGCGGTGGCCGGCTCGATTTGCAGGACAGCGACGGGCTCACCAGCGTCGTTGCCCGGGAAGAAGGCAAGAAACGCAGTGCCAAGCACCAGCGTCCAGAACACGATGCCGCCTACGACGGCCAGCGCCTTCATTCGACTTTACCTCCCCGCTCGCCGGCCCAGTTGTGGGCTAAGCCTCCTCTCCCCGGGCAATTATTATGTTCAGGGCCCGAAGCGCCGGCCATTTGCCGGCCGAGACCTGTGCCTAGTTGGCCTCAGCCTTCTTCTTGGCCTCCGTGTCGACCGACTTGATGCCGCGCAACAGATCGAGCGCGAAGATCAGCTGTGTGTCCTTGTCCTTCTCGGGCGCGACGTAGGACGAGCTGCCGGACTCTTCTTCGGCGTCCGCTACGCCATCCTCGTTCTCTTCATCGCGCTTGAGGTGACCGCGCAGATCGGCCTCGCCCCTCGTATTCTGAAGGTCGGCCTTTTGCTTGAGCTCGTCAGGCAGCTCCTCCTCGACCACCACCTCGGGCTCGATGCCCTTGGCCTGGATCGAGCGGCCCGACGGCGTGTAGTAGCGGGCCGTGGTGAGCCTCAGCGCCCCATTCGAGCCGAGCGGAATGATGGTTTGCACCGAGCCCTTGCCGAATGAGCGCGTGCCGACGATGGTCGCCCGATGATGATCCTGCAACGCGCCCGCCACGATCTCCGAGGCCGAGGCTGAACCGCCATTGATCAGCACCACGATCTTCTGCCCGTCGGTGATGTCGCCCGGACGCGCATTGGAGCGTTGGGTCTCTTCCAAGTTGCGCCCGCGGGTCAATACGATGGCGCCCTGATCGAGGAACGCGTCGGAGACAGAGATGGCCTGGTCGAGCAACCCGCCCGGGTTATTGCGAAGATCGACGACATAACCCTTGAGCTTCGGACCCAACTGCTTCTTCAGATCCTCGATGGCCTTCTGCAAATTGGCCGTCGTCTGCTCGTTGAAGGTGGTGACCCGGATATAACCGACATCGTCTCCCTCGGCGTTGTACTTCACCGGGTTGATGTGAATCACGTCGCGGACGACCTTCACGTCGAACGGATCCTCGACGCCCTTGCGCACGATGGTGAGCGAGATCGGCGAGTTGATCGGCCCGCGCATCTTCTCCACTGCCTCCTGCAACGTGAGGCCGAGAATCTGCTCTTTATCGAGATGCGTGATGAGGTCGCCGCTCATCAGCCCGGCCTTGGAGGCAGGCGTGTCCTCGATCGGCGAAACCACCTTGACGATACCGTTCTCCATGGTGACTTCGATGCCGAGGCCGCCGAAT
>JBBQXL010000075.1:0-10308 GCA_038209695.1 Hyphomicrobiales bacterium | reverse complement strand
CGCACCGGCGCCATCACCACGCCGCGCGGGGTGGTGCGCACGCCCGCCTTCATGCCGGTCGGCACCGGCGCCACGGTCAAGGCGATGTTTCCCGAGGATGTGGCAGCTACCGGCGCCGACATCATCCTCGCCAACACCTATCATCTGATGCTGCGCCCCGGCGCCGAGCGCATCGCGCGACTCGGCGGTCTGCACGCCTTCATGCATTGGGACGGCCCGATCCTGACCGATAGCGGCGGCTATCAGGTCATGTCGCTGGCCAAGCTCCGCCGCATCGACGAGCAGGGCGTCACCTTCCAATCTCATATCGACGGCGCCACCGTTGCGTTGCCGCCCGAGCGCGCCATCGAGGTGCAATGCCTGCTCGCCGCCGACATCCAGATGGTGCTGGACGAATGCACGCCCTTTCCGGCGACGCGTGACGAGGCCAAGACATCGCTCGAGCTGTCGCTGCGCTGGGCCGAGCGATCCAAGGCGGCCTTCGCGGCCATGAGCGCGCCGGGCCAGGCTCTGTTCGGCATCGTTCAGGGCAGCACCTATCCCGATCTCCGCGAACATAGCGCTCGCGCCCTGATCGATATCGGCTTCGACGGCTATGCTATTGGCGGTCTGGCCGTGGGCGAAGGCCAGGACGCAATGCTGGCGATGGTCGAGGTCGCGGCGGCAATTCTGCCGCAGGATCGGCCACGCTATCTGATGGGCGTCGGTACGCCGGAGGATCTGCTCGAGTCGATTGCCCGCGGAGTCGACATGTTCGATTGCGTGATGCCGACCCGCTCAGGGCGCCATTGCCAGGCCTTCACCTGGGGCGGGAAGCTCAATCTGCGCAACGCCCGCTATGCCGACGACCCGACCCCGCTCGATCCCGACAGCGCGTGCCCGGCGGCGCGCTACGAGCGCGCTTATCTCCATCATCTGGTCAAATCGGGCGAGATGCTCGGCGCCATGCTGCTCAGCTACGCCAATGTCCAGTTCTATCAGGAGCTGATGGGCCGCGCGCGCGAGGCGATCGCGCAAGGCCGCTTCGCGGCCTTCGCCGAGGAGGTGCACCGCCGCTACCGCGAAGCAAGCGAGCCGGACGACAGCGAGGCGTGATCTATTGCGTGGCGATGTCCGAGGCCGGACCGGTTTTGGCCGCGCCCAATTGCTTCCGCTCCCGCGCCAAAAGATAGAGACCAGACAGGATCACGATGGCCGCGCCCGACAGCGTCCACAGCGTCGGCACGTTGCCGAACACCAAAAAGCCCAGCGTCGACATCCAGATTAGCCCGAGATAGATGAACGGCGCCAGCACGGCCGCCGGCGCGCTGCGATGGGCGAGGATCAACAGCCAATGGCCGAGCCCGCCCCAAAAGCCGAGCGAAGCCATCAGTACCCACTGCGCGAGGTTCTCGGGCGAGTGCCACACGGCCAGCGCCGGCACCGCCAAAATCACCACCCCGGCCAGCGGCGTATAGGTCTGCGTCACCGAGGCCGGGTCGAACGCGGCGAGATAGCGCGTGGCGAGGTTGTACAGCGCGTAGCCGAAGGTCGCGACCAGGGCCAGCAGCATGGCCCAATGCACCGTGCCGATGCCCGGATGCACCACGAGCAGCACGCCAAGAAACCCGGCGAGGATGGCGAGCATACGGTGCCAGCCGACCCATTCATTGAGCAGCGGCCCGGCCAGCGCCGCGACCAGCAGCGGCGTGAGGAAGAAGATGGTGATGGTCTGGTCGAGCTGGAGATAGCGCAGCGCGACGAAATTGAACCCCGTGGTCACCACCATCAGCCCTGAGCGTACCACTTGCAGCCAAGGCTTGGCCGAGCGCAGCGAGGGTTTCAGCGCGAACGGCCACAGCACCACCGCGCTGAACACCACATGACCCACGAAGCGCAGCCATGCCACCTCGGCGACCGGTACGCCCTCGGTCACCACCAGATATTTGGCCGATGAATCGAGGCCGGCGAAGCACAGCGTGGCGAGCGCCATCAGCCCGATCGCCTTCAAGCGTTGGTGCGGGTCCACGGCGGGGGAGGGTGCGGGGCGGGGCATCATGGAGGCCTGGTTCTGCATCAAACTTTGCCAAAGCGCCATCCGCCGCTAAGGTCGTGCAGCGAGAACGGCATCGTGAAGGAGAACAGCGTGGCGGACATTCGCGCCATATGCGCCATAGGTCAGCGCGGCCAATTGGGTCTGAACGGCAGGCTGCCCTGGGAGGGCAACAAGGGACGCGAATATGTTGCCGATGTGGCGCGGTTCTTCGACGTCACCCGCGGCCACGTGATCATCGCCGGGCCGTCCACTGTGGCCTCGATCCCGCCCTTCGCCTATGAGGACCGGACCATCTGCGAGATTCGCTCGGTGAACCATCCGGAAGAGGTGCTGGGCTGGTTCCCCGATCGCGTGGTCTATGTCGGCGGCGGACCGCCGGTATGGGAAACCTATGCGCCCTTTATCCGGCACTGGGACATCAACCGACTGCCTTACGATGGCGAGGCCGACCGCTGGTTCGACCCGGCCTGGCTGGTTGCGGTGGAAAAATCCGGCTGAATAGCCGATTTCTGCGGTGTTGACTCCGAAGCATGGTCTTGATGCCGGGGCTGGCCTGATTGCGTGCCGGCGCCCCGCGCCCATATCCGAAATCTTAAGCGGTCGGGGCCAGACTCCCAGGAAAGCTGAGGAAAGCGCGATTCGGTGGCAGCCGGATGCGTATTTGGGTTCCGATTTGGCACGGTCAGAGCTACCATCTTATGGGCAGGAGCGAGGCTGGGGGACGTCCCGCTTGCCTCCGGGAAACCCTATTCTTCTGACAGGGCTTATGGACTATCCCCCCGCAGAGGATTGTGAGGAGACGGCTATCGAAACCGCCAACGACCCTATGTTCACCGCCGAGCAGATCGGCTGGCGCTTTGCCCTCGGCACTGTTGTGCTGGTCGGGGCTTATGCCGCGTGGCCGCTTATTCCCGTGGTGATGATGACCGACCTCGAGCCCGGCATCAAAGCTGGACTGTCGGGCCTGCTGGGCGCGACGCCGTTCATGTCCAAATTCCTCGCCCTCGCGATCATGGGCCGGCCGGCTTATTACTTTCTCAAGCGCACCGTGTTCGATCGCATTCGCCGCCGCACCGTGACCCCGGCGAAATAAGCCGCTTCACCTCGACCGCCGGATAAAGAAAGGGCGCCGGCCGCAGCCGACGCCCGATCCATGCCGCGCCGGCGAAGCGCGGTCAGTAGCAATAATCCCAATAGCCGCGATACATATACGGGTCGGCCCAGTACCAGCAGAGACTGGGGTCGGGCGCGTAGGGAACGATGCCGACTCCGTTCGCCGCCAGGATCGAGCCGAGCACGATCCCACCGAAAAATTCGCCGTAATAGGGCCGCCGCGACCAGCCGCGCACATAGGCGCGATTGTTCCAGTTCCTATTCCAGTTGTTGTTGTAGTGATTGTTGTTGCTCCAATTCTTATTCCCGTACTGATTCCAGTTCTTATTGTTCCCGTACTTATTCCCGTTCTTGTTCCAATTGCCGTTGTTGCCGTTCCAGTTCCCGCTCTTATTGCCGTTGCCGTTCCAGTTTCCGCTCTTGTTGCCGTTGCCGTTCCAGTTGCCGCTCTTGTTGCCGTTCCAGTTGCCCTGGCCCTGGCTCTGGCCTTTGCCGTCACCTTTGCCGTCGCCTTTTTTGCCGTCCCAATTGCCGTTGTCCTGGTTGTCGGCGACGACGATCGCGCCATCCGGCGTCGAACCGCGCTGAGCCAGGGGGGCAGGGACGATGATTTCGGTTGCCGAACGCGTCACGGCGTCGCCGGCGCGCGCCAGGGCAGGGGATTGCAAACCGGCGATGCCAACACCGAGCATGGCGGCGACAGCGACGGCTAGTCCGCGGCGATGCGAAGATGGGTCAGAAGTCATGGTGAGTCTCCAATGTGCGATTCGAATACTGATGCCAAGCCATGGTGGCCGATGTGAGACGCGCAAGATTTGAACCGCGCTGAAGGCGATGCTCCCTGCCTGGCGTCGATCGGTCGAACCTAGCCGGCGGCGGATGTACCGGCCTTGAACCGGCCGTTCATCGAGGGTTCATCGGGCAACCACAAAAAAGGGACGTCGGCCGAAGCCCGCGCCCCTCTGATCGCCGGCAATCAGGGCCGTTCAGGTCAGCGTCAAGACGTCTTCGCCCGGGCCGTCGGTTTGGCCTTGCCAGCGCGCTGTTCTAATCGCCTGCACCAGCGCCGAATAGAAGTTCGGCATGTCGACGACTTTATGATCGGGCCCGATATAGCCTTGGATCAGAGCGTGAGCGGTCGCGCGTGCTTCCGCCTCCCGTCGAGCCTCCGAGGCTTCCTGCTCCCTCACCAGTCGGGTCACCATCTCGGCTTGGCCGTTACGCATGGACTCATTACGCATGGACTTGCTCCCTCGAATGATGGCTCCCCCCCGCTGGCCAGCTTGGCAAAAGAAAACGGCTGCCGCGTGGCCGGGGCGGTGGAACTCGCCGCCCCGAACGGCGTTGAAGCTTGCATCGGAGGGGGACTCCATCATGAGCAGTACGCCGCAATTCTTCCGGGTCTGGGTTCACCGCAGCGCCGGGAGCATCTTTGGCCCGGCCTCCAGCCCGGTCATCCGCAATGGCGCGTTTCTGTACTTCGAGGATGAGGCCAGGGCGCAAGCCGAGTGCGACCGGCTGAACGCCCGCAGGGGCGGTCTGCATCTGCAGTATAGCGTCCAGCCTACCCATATGGAGGCGGCCCTGCCGCGCGAGCTGGCCAAGCGGAAGGTGGCCGACGCCCCGTCCTTTGCGGCGCTGGCAACCTCGCCCTGTTACGCCTCGGATCGTCAGCCTCGCGCCCGCCGCACCGCGTAGCGATAAGCCGTTCATCTTCGGTTCATGCCGAGGGTGTCAGTGTCGCCCGATGGCAGACCGCTTACGCGTGAACAAGTGTCAGCCGGCCCTTTGGAACTCTGGGCCGCCAGTTCGCATTTGCCTCACAGCGGTTTGAACATCCCCCAACCAGGAGAAACAGACTGATGGTTAGAAAGATTGCAGCTTTGAGCGGTGCCCTCGCAGTGATCGTCGCGTGTTCACTCGCGTCCGTGCCGGCCTATAGCGTTCCACTCTCGTCCCTGACAGCCGACAGCTCAATCCTGCTCGTCAAGAATTATGGCGGCAAGGGCGGCAAGAACTGGAACAAGAACGGCAACTACAAGCACGGTAACAAGTACTGGAGCGGTAAGGGTCACGGCGGCAAGAAGTGGGGCAAATACGGAAAATGGCACGGCGGCGATCATTATCGCGGCGGCTATTGGCGCAACGGTATCTTCCTCACGCTTCCCTTCGTTGTCGGCGACCAGTGCTATGACTATCTGGATTACCGCGACGGCGCCCCGCGCCCAGGCTGGTATTGGGTCTGCTAACGCTTTCTCCGTCCTCTGAACAAGCATGCGGCCCCGGAACCCTTCCGGGGCCGATTTGCCATGGCTTAACGCCATCCCCGGCCGCTCTTGCGCCGAACGCTCGGAGCCCACACCTAAGGGGCGCGCCACCGACGTGAAAGGCGCGATAACCCCGCCACTGGCAAGGGAGAGGTGACATGAAACCGAACTCTGTGATTCTGGCCGCCGCCGGTCTGGCTCTGGTAAGCGTGACCCCGGCTTTCGCCGCCTCGCTGCAAGTCGAGGCCGCCTGCTTTGCCCAAGCCGAACAAGTAAGGCCCGTCCTGACGCAGCCCGAAAAGGAAGCCTTCATCGCCGGCTGCATCGCTGACGCCACCCCGGGCCCCGGGGCCCAGCCGGGCAACAAATACTGATTCCTAGGGCAAAACGGGCCTAGCGCGCTGTCGTGAGCTGCTTCGGCAGCAAAAACAGCGCTCCCCCGAAGCGATTGTCGTTGGGATTTAGGAGAATATTTGCCACTTGGATGAAATCCTCTGAGCATGAGGTCATCGATGCAGCTCATTGAGGCAATAATCCGGGCAAAGACGGCTTTGCACCTGAGGCTCGTCGCGAATCGCAACGACGGTAAGGCCGAAATCGGCGGAAAGCCCATCGAGGAGCTGATCGCAGAGGTGGATGCCGGACTTTTGCGCTACGAGAAAATGCTCGTGCTCGAAAAGAACGAGGCAGCCGCCGCAGTCATGGAATCGGCGGAGGCCGATAGTCCCCGCCCGTGCGAGTAGGCCCAAGAGCGAGCCCCAGGACGGGTCAGAGCGATCGCCGCGCCGGCGGACCCTGAAGAACGGTCGCATCGTCTTCAATAACCGCAATTCGACGATTGATTGCACGGGGGGCAATCTCTCAAAGCAAGGGGCGCTTCTGCTGTTGCCGAATGTCGTCGGGATTCCTGATGACTTCGAACTCCACTTGGATGGCGTGAGCCATGCCGCCCATGTTGTGTGGAGGAGCAACGGCCAGCTTGGAGTGACCTGGAATTGAGAGCCGCCCCCGCGCGTCGCGTCTCTGACAACACAGCCGCCCTAAATAGCGGTGACGCAGCGTGCCTGAAAGGAGATGAAGATGGATATGAAGTGCCTGACAGCTGGCGCGTGTGTGGACGTAAGCCAACGCCTGCCCTGTGGCATCGACGATCTTATTGCCGCCCGGTATCTGTCCAGCGGTCCAGGGTGGCGGGAAGCGACGGGGCACGTCAGTTAAATGCCAGGAGCCAAACGATCACGGCGACGATAAGCGCCGCAACCGCGAGCTCAAACAGCCATTGCCGCCTGTTTTGCGTGCGCCGCCTCAAGATAGTCTTGACCCGACGCAGCGTGCGAACAGCCAAGCCCTTGTCGAGCATCTGGTGAAGGTTTTCGTCGCTTCGCTTCTCAAGCGGGTCGGTAGGGCCCATGCCCTAAGCGTACAGCAAAAAGGGCGCCCGCCGAAGCGAACGCCCTCAATTTGTCGATCCCGCCTGCGCTCTTATCGTGTCAGCGCGGCCATGCCTTTGGCCTGCCATTTGTCCAACGTCGTCATCCGAAGCCCAAGCAGCGCGTAGTCAACAAACAAGTCGCCGCCTTCCTTCGTCACCACCGCCGGAGCCCAGGCTTCATTGCGCAACAAGTCCTGGGCCATGACGCCGACACGGACCTCGTCGTCCCAAAGGTAGCGGAACGAGTAGATTTGAAGGCCGTCGTCACGGGTCGCTATCTGGGTGATGTCCCGCTTTAACCGCGCGTCAGAAGGAGTGGACTCGAGATCGCCAACCTTTGCACCTAACCTGGCGCCGAGGGTGTCATCCTGAAAGTCGATAGTTCTACTGGGAGAGGTAATCTCAGGTGGACCAATCTTGGCGCCAAGCTTAGCGCTGAGCGTCTCATCCTGAAGATCTAAGCTTTTTGAGAGTTCATTGGTCGCGATGTCGAAACCGAGGAGCTTGGAAAATTCAATTGTCCTCTTCTGAACGGGCGTGTCCTCCGTTCCAACCTTGGCGCCGAGCTTGCCTCCAAAGGTCTCGCCTTTGAAATCAAGACCGTTCGAGATTTCATCACTCACGGTGTCGAAACCGAGCAATTTGGCGAAATCGATTTGCATGGATGCCCCCTTTATCAGCCCCCAAGGGTCCATCATACCACGATCCAGGGCTTGTTCGACACACCCAATGGTCGTGGCCACGGTAAACGCGTGGCTTAGCAATTCATTCAAGATGAATTTGATTAGAGTTTTAGACTTCCGCCGATTCGGCCTAAAACGGAGCTGGCTTGACGGGGGAAGGAGCAGTTCTAATGCGCCTTCTCATCGGCGTTATTGTTGTCCTTGCCACGCTGTTCGCGCTGCAAGGCGATCACCCTGAATGCTCGATGACCGGCGTCACCGGAGTGGAATGGGTCAAGTGCCTCACCCGTTGGGGCTAGTGCATCAACGCTTAGGCTTGCTCGACAACAACTCCGGCAGCTTCGCGATATTGCGCGCAATGCGCCGGGCCTCATCCATCGTTAGCACCTTGGCTGTGTCAGCCTCGGCTCGCGTCTCGCGGGCGTAGACATAGGCGAGAGCTTGGCCGCTCGCGTCCTTGACGACGAAACCGCCGGGGATTTGCTCGACGGACCAGGGCGGTGGGAAGCGGCGCGAAGCCACTACGGTGTTCGGCCTTTGATAGCCGCTAAAATCTCTACCACTATTGGAAATAGAGTTTCGCAGCTTGGCAGTTCCCGCGTCTCGGTGAAGTCGTAACGCAGTAGGGAGCCTCGGTCGTGCCCACTCGATCAACTCGGCGGCCTTATGCACGGAAACCACCAAACCGTGCTTTCGAGCGTCAGCAAACAGCCTCACCAAGTCACCACGTCTACGCGGCTATTTGGGCGCAGCTTGAGGCCCGTGACCCGTTCCGCGATAGAGAACGGGATGGCGAGCGGGGTGAGGCACTACGCAAGTTAGTTATGGAGAATGCGGGCATAGCCACTGTTGGCTTCGACACCCTCTGCGAAAGAGTGCTCGCCGATTTGCCCGAACGCTTGATCGTGTTCACGTCTGAGCCTGACAGGATGGAATAGGCCGGTTGAACGAAAAGCCCCGCTAATGGGCGGGGCTGAGTTTGTCCGGATAGGACGACACTCTGGCGAGTGACGAAGTTCCAGCCTATCTGATTCGCCACCAATAGAAAGGGCGCCCGCCCAAGCGGACCCCCGGAGGTCCAGATGGAGCAGTGCCATAACTGCGGGCAAGAGTTGATCGAGATCGAAAACAGCGGCGAGCGCCTAACCGGATGCTTGTCGTGCAATCTTTGGGCTGCTGTCGATGGGGATCGATGGTTTGCGGGGCGGCCTCCACCGATCCCATCCACCCTCGCATCATGCGCCAAGGTCTCCGCTCAGTCTGCAGGAGTTCCGGCAGCTTCGCCACGTCATCCACAAGACATCGTTAACCAAAACGAGGGGAGAGTAAGAAGAGCAGCGAACCCAGCCGTGGAGAATGTTCCGATGGTAAGCACGCCCGAGGAGAAAGACGACAACGAGCCCAGTTATCCGGCTTGGCTAGACCTTCCCATATCAATGCGAGAGCCGATGACCGCCAAGGATGCCAACGCGGCACGCAAGGCGCTCATTGCCCTTGACGACCGCACGCCGCAACAACGGCTTCTCGGTGAACCACCGACTTGGCGGTCAGCCCTAGCTCAGAAGGGCTTTGTTGATTGATCCCACACGCTAGGGCTTGGCGAGGAGTTTCGGCAGCTTGGCGATGTTACTCGCTACGCGCCGCGCCTCGTCCATGGTGAGCACCTTCGCGATCTCGGCTTGCGCCTTCGTTTCGCGGGCATACACGTAGGCTAGAGCTTGGCCGCTGGCGTCCTTGACGACAAAGCCGCCGGGGATCGGTTCGGCTGACCACGGCGGTTTGAAGCGGCGAGTCATGATGTAGTCGCGCGATGGTCAACTCTAGCGCTTAATCTCAATAGATGAGAATCCGCGCCCTGCCGCTTGCGTATGAAGCCACTTCGTGGCTTGCAGCTCGGTAGCAAAAACCTCGGTCTCGCCCGCTTGTGTAAAAACATCACTCGGCACGCGCAGGCGGAAAGATGCCCGCCAGCCTCCCTCTTCTAGGCGCTCGATGCTGGCGAGGAAGCGCGCCCCATCTTCTTGCCTGAGTGCCAAAGCTAAGTCCCCCGAAGGCACCGGCACAAAGATAGCAAAAGAGCACCCGCGATGGCGAGCGCCAGTGCCGGCTTGGCGATGTTCGGCGGACCGACGCGGCGGGAAGCGGAGGGGCATTGCGGAAACTCGCTCTGAGCCCTCCCGGGGGAACCCTGTTAAGATAGGACGGTCCCACGCTTCGCGAATTACGAGGAGGCAACCCCCATGAAGTTCGTTCCGATAATCTGTCTCGCTCTGGTTTTCGCGACCCCGGTATTTGCCGCCCCACAATGGGTCGAGGATCTGTGTTGGGATAAGGCCGCTCCGATTTGGTTCAACGGGCGAGGCCAGCGGGAAGCCTTCATTGCTAACTGCATAGCCGACCATACGCCTTCATCACCGGCGAAGCGCAGCCGATACAAAAAGCCCCGCTAGGGACGGGGCTGAGTTTGCCAGATGGGAACGACACCCCTGGGAGTGCCGAGAGTTCATTCTATCTGATTCGCTGCAATCAACGATAACGCATTGAAAAGGTCTTCGGCCGAATCGAGCGCCCCAATTGTCGATCCCGCCTGCACTCTTAGCTTGTCAGCGCGGCCATACCTTTGGTCTGCCATTCGTCCAGCGTCGTCATCCGAAGGCCAAGCCGTGCGTAGTCAACAAACAAGTTGCCGCCTTCTTTCGTCACCACCGCCGAAGCCCAGGCTTCATTGCGCAGCAGGTCCTGGGCCATGACGCCGACATGGATCTCATCGTCCCATAG
>JBBQXL010000074.1:0-10582 GCA_038209695.1 Hyphomicrobiales bacterium | reverse complement strand
GTGGTGGTGGTGTTCGCCGAGGTGCTGCCCAAGACCTATGCCATCCTCAACGCCGACCGGATGGCGCTTGCCGTCGCGCCGGCCGTCAACTTCGTGGTGACCGTGCTGGCGCCGGTGACCGCCGCCATTCAGTTCCTGGTCCGCCATACTTTGCGGCTGTTCGGCGCCCCCATCAGCGACGATGCCGAGGTGCTCTCGGCCCATGAGGAGATCAGGGGCGCCATCGCGCTTCACCACAAGGAAGGCGGCGTGGTGAAGCTCACCCGCGACATGCTCGGCGGCGTGCTCGATCTCCGCGAGCTCTCCGTCTCCGACATCATGGTGCACCGGACCAAGATGGACGCGATCGATGCCGAGCTTCCGACCGAGCAGATCGTCGACGCGGCGCTCAAAAGCTCCCATACGCGACTGCCGCTGTGGCTCGGCGAGCGCGAGGAGATCGTGGGCATCCTTCACGCCAAGACCCTGCTCAGGGCCTTGCGCGAAGCGCGCGGCGACCTGAGCAAGCTCGAAATCATGCCGCTGGCGACGCCGCCCTGGTTCGTGCCCGACACCACGACGCTCAAGGACCAGCTCAACGCTTTCTTAAAGCGCAAGGCTCATTTTGCCATCGTGGTCGATGAGTACGGTGAGGTCATGGGCCTGGTGACGCTCGAGGACATTATCGAGGAGATCGTCGGCGACATCACCGACGAGACCGACATCGCCTCGGCCATGGCCAAGCCGCAAGCCGACGGCTCGCTGATCGTGGACGGCGTGGTGCCGATCCGCGACGTCAACCGGCTGATGGATTGGGACCTGCCCGACGAGGAGGCGACCACCATCGCCGGGTTGGTGATCCACGAGGCGCAGACCATCCCCAATCCGGGACAAGCCTTCACCTTCCACGACTATCGGTTCGAGGTGCTGAAGCGGCAGCGCAACCGGATCACCTCGTTGCGGGTGACGCCGCTTCAGGCCAAGGCCAAAGCCAGCAAGGCCTCATAGCGGCCGCGAGCGCTCCTCCGGGGTGAGCGCGCTGATGGCGAGCGCGTGGATCTTGCCCTTGAGCTCCGCGGCCAACACGTCATTGACCATGCGATGACGCTCGAGCCGCGACTTGCCGGCAAAGCTCGCCGACACCACTTTGATGGTGAAATGGCTCTCGCCGGTTCCGGGCGTGCTGGCGTGGCCGGCATGCCGGTGGGAGTCGTTAACGACTTCGAGCACGACCGGGGCGAAGGCTTGCCGCAACTTTTCTGTGATTTGCTGCTCGACACGCATAGTCACCGGCTCCAAGTCCATAACCTGTCACCATAGCCTAGTCGCTGCCTAGAGGGCCATTCTTGTTGTGTCGACCGCCGCTTCCCATAATGCCGAGACCATGAAGCTCGACTCGAAATTCTTCGACCGCCTGCGGGTCAAGCCCGACCAGAACCGCCTGTTGCGCGAGTCCTGCCCGGCTTGCGAGTGGAAGGGCTGCACCGAGCCCGGTCTCTACCCCGCACCCAAGGGGCGCGGCCAGGAGGGGCAGTATCATCGCTACTGCCTCGACCATGTGCGCGAATACAACAAATCCTATAACTATTTCGCCGGGCTGCCCGACGAGGATGTGGTCAAGCATCAGAAGGACGACACGGTCGGGCACCGGCCGACCTGGTCGCTCGGCGTCAATTCCTGGGCCCGCAACCGGCGCCCGCGCAACGGCACCCGCCCCGGCGGCTTCAGCCACAGCTTCACCAGCTACGATCCGTTCGGGCTGTTCGCCGAGCGCGCCGCCGCCAAGGCTGCGGCCGAGGCGGAACGGCCGCTCAAGCGCCTGGAACGGAAAAGCTTGCGCCAGCTCAATCTCGAGGACAGCGCCACCAAGGCCGACATCAAGGCGCGCTTCAAGGAACTGGTTAAGCGACTCCACCCCGACCACAACAAGGGCGACCGGGCCTCGGAGGACAAGTTGCGTGAAGTGATCCAAGCCTATAACTATCTAAGGCAGGCAGGGCTTGCGTAACGTCGCTCGGCAGCCCTTATCCCCCTCATCGAGGCTTTGCTTCGGCAAGCCACAAGACATGCGACCAATAGGCCTTCACCGACCATGACACTCCAAACAGCCAGCAACGGCGCCGGCTTGCCGGACATGTCCGTTTCCGTGCGCCAGGTCTTCGGCATCGATTCCGATCTCGAAGTGCCGGCTTATTCACGTCCCGACGAACATGTGCCGGACGTCGATCCCGATTATCTGTTCAACCGGAACGTGACGCTCGCCATCCTCGCCGGCTTCAAGCACAACCGCCGGGTGATGATCCAGGGCTATCACGGCACCGGCAAATCGACCCATATCGAGCAGGTGGCGGCGCGGCTCAATTGGCCCTGCATGCGCATCAATCTCGACAGCCATGTCAGCCGCATCGATCTGGTGGGCAAGGACGCCATCGTCATCAAGGACGGCATGCAGATCACCGAGTTCCGCGAGGGTATTTTGCCTTACGCGCTCCAGTCCAATACGGCGCTGTGCTTCGACGAATACGACGCCGGGCGCCCCGACGTGATGTTCGTGATCCAGCGGGTGCTCGAAGTCTCGGGCAAGCTGACGCTGCTCGATCAGTCCAAGGTGATCAGGCCGCACCCGGCGTTCCGGCTGTTCTCGACCACCAACACCATCGGCCTTGGCGACACCAGCGGCCTCTATCACGGCACCCAGCAGATCAACCAGGGCCAGATGGACCGATGGAATATCGTCGTCACCCTCAATTATCTGCCGCATGACGACGAGGTGAATATCGTGCTGGCCAAGGCCAAGAGCTGGAACAACGAGGCCGGGCGCAAGATCGTGTCCAACATGGTGCGGGTGGCCGACCTGACCCGCAACGCGTTCATGAACGGCGATTTGTCAACGGTGATGAGCCCGCGCACGGTGATCACCTGGGCCGAGAACGCCGAGATTTTCGAGGATGTCGGCACCGCCTTCGCGCTGTCCTTCCTCAACAAATGCGACGAGCTGGAGCGTGGGCTGATCGCCGAGTTCTATCAGCGCTGCTTCAACGAGGATCTGCCGCAATCGACCGCCAACGTCGCCTTGAGCTAACCCATGACGCTGACCCGGCGTAAAGAAGCGCCGCTCGATCCGTTCAAGCGCGCCGTGACGCTGACCACCCGCTCGATCGCCGCCGACAGCGCCATGGAGGTGGTGTTCACCAGCGAGCCTCCGGGCCTGGCCGGCAAGACGGCGCGGCTGCCCGAGCCCTCGCGCGTCCCGAGCAAGACCGAGATCGCGGTGATCCGCGGCCATGCCGACGCCGCCGCCTTGTCCATCGCCTGTCACGATGCCGACCTGCACGAGGCCTTGGCGCCGTCGGGCGGCGAGGCGCGCGACGTGTTCGAGGCAATCGAGCAGGCGCGGGTCGAGGCGATCGGCGCCCGGCGCATGCAGGGCGTGGCGGCCAATCTCGCGGCGCGGATGGAGCAGCGCTATGAGCGCAGCCGCTTCGCCGAAGTCGCCGACCGCTCCGAAGCGCCGTTGCCCGACGCGCTGGCCCTGCTGGTGCGCGAGACCCTCACCGGCGAGGCGCCCCCGGCCAAGGCCCGCGCTCTGGTCAATCTCTGGCGCCCCTGGATCGAAGGCCGGGCCCGCACCGTGCTCGACCGCCTGCCGGAGACCATGTTCGACCAGGAGGCGTTCGGCCGGCTGACCCGGGACCTGCTAGCCGCCCTCAACCTCGCCGATCAGCTCGACCAGCGCGAGGACGAAACCTCGCCGGAGGAGAGCGAGGCCGACGCCGATTCGTCGGACGGCGAGGAGGACAAGTCCGAAGGCGAGCAGCGCGCCGATCTGGCCACCGATTCCCGCGCCGACCAGGACGCCATGAGCGAGGATTCGCTCGACGACCGCGATGACGACTCGACCGACCGCCTGGAGCGCGAGGCGGATGCCTCCGAGCTGCCGCGCCGCTCGCAGCCCCGCCCCAATCTCTCGGTGCTCGATAACCCCGAGGCGTTCGGCTACAAGGTGTTCACCCGCGCCTTCGACGAGATCGTCAATGCCGAGGAGCTGTGCGACACCAGCGAGCTCGACCGCCTGCGCGCCTTTCTCGACAAGCAGCTCCAGGCCCTGCACGGCGCGGTGGCGCGGCTGGCCAATCGCCTCCAGCGCCGGCTGCTGGCGCAGCAAAATCGCGGCTGGGACTTCGATCTCGACGAAGGCACGGTCGACGCGGCGCGGCTGGCCCGCGTCATCGTCGATCCCATGCACCCGTTGACCTTCAAGCAGGAGCGGGAGACGACGTTCCGCGACACCGTGGTCACGCTGCTGCTCGACAATTCCGGTTCGATGCGCGGGCGGCCGATCATGGTCGCGGCCTGCTGCGCCGATATTCTGGCGCGCACGCTCGAGCGTTGCGGGGTCAAGGTCGAGATCCTCGGCTTCACCACCCGCGCCTGGAAAGGCGGGCATGCGCGCGAATCGTGGCTCAACGCGCTGAAGCCGCCGCTGCCCGGTAGGCTCAACGATCTGCGCCATATCGTCTACAAATCCGCCGACGCGCCGTGGCGCCGGTCGCGCCGCAATCTCGGGCTGATGATGCGCGAGGGCCTGCTGAAGGAGAATATCGACGGCGAGGCCCTGGCCTGGGCGCATGCCCGCCTGCTGGCGCGGCCCGAGCAGCGGCGCATCCTGATGATGATCTCCGACGGCGCCCCGGTCGACGATTCCACTCTCTCGGTCAATTCCGGGTCATATTTGGAGCGTCATCTGCGCCAGGTGATCGAGGAAATCGAGACCCGCTCCTCGGTGGAGCTGTTGGCCATCGGCATCGGCCATGACGTCACCCGCTATTACCGGCGCGCGGTCACCGTGACCGACGCCGAGGAGCTGGCCGGCGTTATGACCGAGAAGCTGGCCGAGTTGTTCGACGAGGATCTCGCCCGGCGCCAATTGCAGCGCACGGTGCCGTCGGCGCGGGTCAAACGCCGGAAGCTCCATTAGCGTGAGGCTCCTTTACCGCATGTCCTGGCGCTGGCGGGCTTCCGTCGCCGCGGCGGTAGTCGTTCTGACCGTGGCGCCGGCGCTCGCCGACAAGCCGCTGACCGTGCTGGAGGGGCCGACCCCGACCACCGTCACCGCCATTGCCATCGACTTCGATCGCGATAACCCGAGCCGGAAGCAATTCGGCAGGCTGACCTTCAGGGCCGGGCTCAATCTCTACGCCAAGACCAGCCATTTCGGCGGCTATTCGGCGATTGCCGTCGATCCGTCGGGACGGGAGTTGCTGGCCATCTCCGATGCCGGCAGCTGGTTCAGAGCCACGCTCGATTATGACGGCCGCAGGCTGAAGGGCCTGTCGGGCGCGGTGCTCGGCCCCGTGCTCAGCGCCGACGGCAAGCCGCTCCGTGACGATCGTGATCGCGACTCCGAAGGCATGACGCTGGTCGACGGCGACACGCGGCAGGGCACGGCCTATGTCTCGTTTGAGCGCCGGCACCGAATCGCGCGCTATCCGTTCAGCGCGGAACGGTTCGGACCGCCGACCGGGACGGTGCCGTTGCCGGCCGGCGCCAAGGCGATGAGCGCCAATCGCGGCATCGAGGCGATGACGATCATTCGCGCCGGACGGCTCAAGGGCACGTTGGTGACCTTCGCCGAGGGGCTGGCCGACAAGAACGGCAATCTGCGCGGCTGGCTGATCGGCGGTCCCTCGCCCGGAGAGATCGTGGTGAAGCGGCTGGGCGGCTTCGACATCACCGACGCGGCGGCGCTGCCCGACGGCGGCATCGTCCTGCTCGAACGGAGATTCCGCTTCAGCGAGGGCATCAAGATGCGCATCCGCCGCATCGCCGCCGCCGAGCTGAAACGCGGCGCGCTGATCGAGGGCGAAGTGCTGCTCGATGCTAATGACAGTTTGAATATCGACAATATGGAAGCGATCGCCGCTCACCGTGCGGCGTCGGGCGAGACCGTGCTGACGCTGATGTCGGATGACAATTTCAGCGCGCTCCAGCGCACGCTGATCATGCAGTTCACGCTGCCCGATGCGACGCCGGTGGTGGCCGGCCCGCGCGGCTAGGCGGTGGCTTCGGCCGGCGCGGCGTGCTTCTTAGTGATGTCGCGCTTGAGCCGGCGGGCCTTCAAAGAGAGCTCATCGTTGTCCGCCTTCAACAAATACGCGTCGAGGCCGCCGCGATGCTCCACCGAGCGCAAGGCATGGGCGCTGATGGTCAGGCGCACGCGCTTCTTCAGCGCCTCGCTTTCGAGCGTGACATTGCACAGATTCGGCAAGAACCGGCGCTTGGTCCGGCGCTTGGCATGGCTCACATTATTGCCGGTAAGCACGGCTTTGCCGGTGAGCTCGCAGCGACGGGCCATAGTCCTCGATCCTTCTCCGAAATTGCACGGAACCCGGTACGCTCATAGCGGTTGTCGCCACAAGCATTGCCACCGGTGGCGGGACATATACGGGGACGGCAGTTTGGGGTCAAGGCACTGCCACAAAGCTCAGCCAAGCTCCAATTGACGAATCCGACAAATACCCCGACATTCGCCCGGGTTCTAGCAGGCGGGGGTCCTGGTAGGGGGTTGGAGCACAATGCAACGAGCGCGCCATTGCTTGAGCCTTGCCGCCGTTGCCGCGCTGACCTGCGGGCTCGGCGGCAATCTGCCGGCCGATACCGCCTATGCCGAGAGCAGCCTCTCCGGCTTGAGCCGGATCGTCGCGGTCTATCGCGTCGATATCGGCAGCTTCAATCTTGGTGATTTCAAGCTGACCACCACCATCCGCGGCGAAGACTACCAGATGCGCGGCGAAGGCCGATTCACTGTCCTTCAGGGCCTGATCTATGAGTGGCGCGGGGTAACGGCGAGCGCCGGCCGCGTGACGGACATGGGGCCCGAACCCGCCATGTATGCCTTCAACTTTTCGGACAGCGCCAAGGCGGGCGAGCGGCTGCGCATGACGTTCGACGGCCGCGCCGTCACCGATGTCTCGATCAGCCCCAAAGACCGGCCGCTGCCGCGCACTATTCCGGTGACCAAGGAGCAGCTCGAAGGGGTGCTCGATCCCATGAGCGGCGCGTTCCTGAGCGCCCGCTCCGAGAATCCCAACGGCGATTTGTCGGTGTGCGATCATACTTTGCCGGTGTTCGACGGACGGCAGCGCTACGATCTCGTGATTACGCCTAAGCGCATTGTCACCGTTAAGCGGACCACGCCGACGGGCTATGGCGGGCCGGCGGTGATCTGCCGGGTCAAGTTCATCCCGATTGCCGGATACCAGCCCGACAATCCCGGCATCAGGCTGATGCAGCAGAGCAATGAGATCGAGGTATGGCTGATCCCGGTGCGGGGCACCAATATGTACGTGCCCTATCGCATTGTATTGCCGACCCCGGTGGGCTATGGCTCGGCAATCGTGACCTCGATCCAAGTCGGCACGCGTCGCGCCAGCGCAGAGCCCTGATCGTTCGCCGCGCTCGACCGTGCAGAGAGATTAACGTCGAGAGCCCAAATCCCAACATGTAGTAGGGAACAGATGCCGAAGATTAACTCTCCCCTGATTCGTGCGTGTTCCGTTCCCGTTGCCTTCCTCGGCGCCCACAGGCGCTGAAGGCCGACCCTAATCTGGCGAGCAAAATATCCAAGACCTGTTGTCACCGACACGCCGGCAAGCGAGCAGACCGTGCCAATTCCGCACAGAACGAAATCCGAATGGGCGATGTCACCGATTCGGACGAGATTCGTTCCCCCCTCGTTCCGTGCCCGAACGCGATCTGGTGGTGAGGTAGTCAAGCAATGAGCCGGTCGTTGTCCCCGATATCCACAAACCTCCAGCGCGGACGCGGCGTCACCGCCGTGCTCGGTCCGACCAATACCGGCAAAACTCATCTCGCCATTGAGCGCATGCTGACCCATGACGTCGGCATTATCGGCCTGCCGCTCCGGCTGCTGGCGCGGGAGGTCTACGACAAGATCGTCGCGCGGGTACCCGCGGGCCAGGTCGCGCTGATCACCGGCGAAGAGAAGATCAAGCCCTCCTCCCCGCGCTTCTATGTCTGCACCGTGGAGGCGATGCCGCTCGAGCACGAAGCCGATTTCGTCGCCATCGACGAGATCCAGCTAGCGGCCGACGGCGAGCGCGGCCACGTGTTCACCGAACGGCTGTTTCATGCGCGGGGCTTGAACGAGACCTTGTTGCTCGGCGCCGCCACCATGCGCGACGCTATCCGCGAGTTGTTGCCCGGCGCCAACCTGGTGTCGCGGCCTCGCCTGTCGCAGCTCAGCTATGCCGGCGACAAGAAGATCACGCGCCTGCCGCGCCGCTCGGCCATCGTCGGCTTCTCGGTCAACGACGTCTACGCCATCGCCGAGCTGGTCAGGCGGCAGCGCGGCGGTGCCGCGGTCGTGCTCGGCGCGCTCAGCCCGCGCACCCGCAACGCCCAAGTGGATCTCTACCAGAACGGCGATGTCGATTTCCTGGTGGCGACCGACGCCATCGGCATGGGGCTAAATCTCGATCTCGACCATGTGGCTTTTGCCGGCATCCGCAAATTCGACGGGCAAAGTCACCGCGATCTCACGCCGGCCGAGCTTGGCCAGATCGCCGGGCGCGCCGGGCGCCACATGAATGACGGCACGTTCGGGGTGACCGGCAATGCGCCGCCGTTCGAGAGTGACCTGGTGGACCGGCTGGAGAGCCACTCCTTCGACCAGGTCGGCGTGCTGCAATGGCGCAACCGCAAGCTCGATTTCAGCTCGATCGAGCGGCTGAAGGACAGTTTGCGCGAGACCCCGGATCACCGGCGGCTCACACGCTCCCGCATGGTCGACGACGTGATCGCGCTGGAGAATGTCAGCCAAGACGCCGACGCCCGCGCCATGGCGCAAGGGCCGGCCGCGGTGGCGCTGCTGTGGGACATGTGCCAGATCCCCGACTACCGGAAGATCTCGGCCGCGAGCCATGCCGAGCTGGTCGCCACCCTCTATCGCTTCGTCATGAGTGACGTGGGCAAGATTCCGGCCGACTGGTTCGCCAATCAGGTGGCGCTGGCCGACCGCACCGATGGCGACCTCGATACGCTGTCCAACCGCCTGGCGCAGATCCGCACCTGGACCTTCGTGTCGCATCATGCCCAATGGCTTGACGATCCAGGGCATTGGCAGGGCCGCACCAAGGCCATCGAGGACACGCTGTCGGACGCGCTGCACGAGCGCCTGACCCAGCGTTTCGTCGACCGGCGGACCAGCGTGTTGATGCGCCGCTTGCGCGACAAGGAGGAGATCGCGGCCGAGATCGCCCCTGACGGGAACATCATGGTCGAGAACCATTATGTCGGCCGGCTGGACGGCTTCCGGTTCACGCCTGACGCGTCCGGCGAAGGCATTCACGGGCGGGCGACCCGGCACGCGGCGGCCCAGGTGCTGGGGCACGAGCTTGCCGCCCGCGCCGATGCGCTGGTGGGAGCGCCCGACCAGGCCATCGCGCTCAACCCGAATGGCCGCATCGTGTGGGCCGGATCGGACGTCGCCCGGCTCGAGCGCGGCGAGACCGCGCTCAAGCCCCGCCTCCAGCTCATGGCCGACGAGCATCTTTCGCCGTCCGACCGCGAACGCCTGGTAAAGCGCCTCGAAGCCTGGCTCGACACCGAGCTTCACACCAAGCTCAAGCCGCTGATGCTGCTGGCCGGGGCGTCCGATCTGTCAGGCCTGGCCCGCGGACTGGCTTATCAACTGACGGAGAATCTCGGCGTGCTTCGCCGCGAGGCCGCCTCGGAACAGATCAAAGCGCTCGATCAGGCGTCGCGGGCCCAACTTCGCCAATACGGCGTCCGCTTCGGCGCCTTCAATGTTTACATCCCGGCGCTGCTCAAACCGGCGGCGGCCGATCTGGCGCTGCTGCTGTGGGTGCTCCATTCCGGCCGCGATCACGGCCTCGACACCGAGACGCTGCCGGCCCGGCCGCAGCAGGGCCTGACCTCGGTCGAGGCCGGAAAACAGATCCCAGAACCCTATTGGCGGGCGGCAGGGTTCCATGTCGCCGGCGGCCGCGCGGTGCGGATCGACATGCTGGAGCGGCTGTCCGACCTGATCCGCGCGCGCATCGCCTTCCGCCCGGCCGAAGGCGCTGTGCCGCCGACCGGATCGACCGGCGACGGGGGCTTCCGGGTGGTGCCCGAGCTCATGTCGGTGGTCGGCTGTTCGGGCGACGAGTTCGCTGCGATCCTGAGCGCGCTCGGTTTCAGGCTCGAGCGGCGGAAGCTCACGCCCGCTGCCGAGGGTCAGCCGCCGGCGGTGAACAACGCCGCCGAAGCCCAGGTGGACTTGTTCGACGAGATTTGGCGGCCAGGGAAGCGCAAGGAGGCCCGCCACGACCGACGCGCGAGCCATAAGCCGCGCGCGCGACCGTCGCGACGCGCGCCGCAAAAGCCTCAGGCGCCGCAGACGCCGGCCGAGCGCAAGAAGATCGAGCACTCGCCGTTTGCCGCACTGGAAGCGCTCAGAGGGCGGCTCACCGTGCGCCAGCCGGAAGGAAGCTGAGCCGCGGCCATGGATGCGCAGCGCCTCGACAAATGGCTCTGGTGCGCGAGGCTGGTCAGGACGCGAACGGGAGCGGCGCGGCTG
>JBBQXL010000073.1:0-10617 GCA_038209695.1 Hyphomicrobiales bacterium | reverse complement strand
AAGAGTGAGATGCGACATAGGAGTTCCTTTCGGATTACGCTGAAAGGACCACGCGCCGAAGGACCGGCGAGCACGATGGCGTGGACATGAGCCGAAATTGACATGGCGGCCCTACGAAAAGACAAGTGGACCAACGCCAATTCGCCGCGAATTGTCACGATCTTCGGCCCGCGAAGCCGGGCATTTTCCGTCGGCGCCTCGCCGACGCCTTTATCCCGGCCCACACCGCCCTTACACTCCGCACATTCATCCGTTGAGGGCACCATTCGGCAAGCGCGCGCCGCGCCGAGCGCGGAACAATCTCCCATCCGCCAAGTTCTCCCTCTCGCACTCCGCCAGAGCCGGCCGCTGCACAAATCGGCCGAGTGAGGGGAGTCAGTATCGCGTCACTCGTATCGCGTCAGGGGGTCATTATGTTCAGTGGTTTGTTCAAGCGTCGCGGCACCATCATTGCCGAAGGGCTGAAGATCGTAGGCTCGGTCACGGCCGAGGGCCTGGTCGAGGTCAACGGCCATATTGAGGGCGATCTGCATTGCACCTCTTTGATCGTCTCGCCCAAAGCCTCGATCTCGGGCGGGATCGAGGCCGAGCGCGTGGTGGTCAACGGCCGGGTCGAGGGCCCCATTCGCGGCGGCGAGGTCGTGCTCAAGAAGCGCGCTCATGTGGTCGGCGACATCCAGCATCAATCTCTGGCGATCGAGGCCGGCGCGTTTTTCGACGGCCGCTCGGTGCGCTCGCTCGAGACCAATATGCGCAAAGCGCTGCCGGCGGAGAAGCCGGAGCGGCTGGCGGTGAAGCTCAGGCGCGAGGCGCCGCGCGAGGCGCCGAACGGGCGCGAGACCGTCACCGCGGCTTAGCGCGGCATACGCAGTCCTTGTCATTCCCGCGCAGGCGGGAATCCAGTAACCCCTGTGCCCGCAAGTCAACCGCGCGCGGTGTCTACTGGATCGCCCGGTCGAGCCGGGCGATGACAAGGAGCGATGCGGGCGCTACTCCGCTTCGTCCTCGGGCGAGGGCGGCGGGTCGGCGAAGGACAGCCGGATGGTGAGCGGGCTCTCGCCGCATTGGGGACAGGCCATCGGCGGGATGTCGTCGAGCGCGAAATCGGGGCCGACGCCGGCGATCAGCTGGTCGAGATTGAACACGAACAGATGCCGGCAGCCCTCCTGCTCGCACAGCGCGTTGATCTCCATGTGGCGCGCTTTGATGGCGCTCAGCGTCCAGTCGCTCATGGGCCCGAGCCTAGCCCGGTTTACCCGAGCTGGCTTGCGGTTTCGGCCCTAGCCCGGCGCGGAGCCGACCGGCGGCGGCGGATAGGTCGGGCCGGGATGGAGGAAGGTGAGGGTGACATAGGCGCCAATGAACGAGCCGATCGCGGCGAATACCACATAGGCCCAATGCTGGGTGTAGGAGATGACGGCGAACGAGGACAGCAGATACCAGATGCTGCTCCAGCTGGCGGCGGGGAGGCGGCGGCGCCTCACCACCGCGTTGGTGAACAGCACATAGATGGCGTCGGTGGCGGCGGTGGCGGCCATCACCGCGGCGGCGATCAGCGGGTCGATGTCGGTCAAGATCATGGGCATAGTCCTCATTCATAGCGCAGCGCGTCGATCGGGTTCATCTGCGCGGCCCGGCGCGCGGGGTAATAGCCGAAGAACACCCCGACCAGCCCGGCCGAGGCCAGCGCGATCAGCACCAGCGAGGGCGATAGCGCGATCGGCCAGTTGCCCCAGATTGACATCGCCAGCGCCGCGCCGCCGCCGATCAAGAGCCCGATCAGGCCGCCGACCACGCACAGCGTCACCGCCTCGATCAGGAACTGGGAGAGAATGTCGCGCCGGCGCGCGCCGACCGCCATGCGCAGGCCGATCTCGCGGGTGCGCTCGGTCACCGACACCAGCATGATATTCATGATGCCGATCCCCCCTACCACCAGCGAGATGGCGGCGGTGGCGCCGAGCAGCACGCTCAATATGCTTTGCGTCTCCATCCGCGTCCGGATGAAGTCGGCCATGTCGCGCACGCGGAAATCGTCCGGCGACCCTTCGCGCACCCGGCGCCGCTCGCGCAGCAGATTTTCGATCTCGGTCTGCGCCTCGATCATCTCCTCGGCCGAGGAGACCTCGACCAGGATCTGGCGGAGATTGTCGGGCACGGTCTGCTCGGCGCCGAACAGCCGCCGCCTGGCGGTGTTGATCGGCACCAGCGCGGTGTCGTCCTGATCGCTGCCCCAGCCCGACTGGCCCTTGACCGACAACAGCCCGATCACCGTGAACGGCACATTCATCACCCGAATCTGCTCGCCGACCGCCGACGCCGAGCCGAACAGCTCGCGCGCCGTGGTGGCGCCGAGGATCACCACCTTGGCGCCGGAGCGGAGCTCGGCCTCGGTGAAATTGCGGCCCTCAATCAGCGGCCAGTCGCGCACTTCGAGATAGGCCTCGTTCACGCCGTTGACCTGCGTGGTCCAGTTGCTCGCGCCCGCGACCAACGGCGCCGAGCTGGTGATCACCCCGGCCACCGCGGCGACGCCCGGCACTTTGGCGCGAATGACCCTGAGATCGCCCTCCGACAGCGCCGACGCCGTGCCCTCGCCGGCCCGCCGGCCGCCCGAGGTGAACGAGCCGGGCGAGATGATCAGCAAATTGGTGCCGAGCGCCCGGATACGCTCCTCGATCGCTTGGCCGGCGCCGGTCGCCACCGACACCATGACGATCACCGAGGCGACGCCGATGATCACGCCGAGCATGGCGAGGAAGCTCCTGAGCGCATTCACCTTCAGCGCGGCGATCGCGACCTTGCATGAGGCAAGCAGGTTCATGCCGCGTCCTCGACGATCTTGCCGTCGCGGAACGTCAGCCGCCGCCGCGCGCGCTCGGCGATATCGGGCTCATGGGTGACGATGATCACGGTGATGCCGGTCGCGTTCAGCTCCTCGAACAGGGCGATGATCTCCTCGGTGGTGCGGCTGTCGAGCGCGCCGGTCGGTTCGTCGGCAAGCAGAATGTGCGGGTCGTTGACCAGCGCACGGGCGATGGCCACGCGCTGCTGCTGTCCGCCCGACAGCTCGGAGGGTTGGTGGTTCTCGCGATGCGCCAGCCCGACCTTGGCCAGACAGGCCTTGGCCTTGTCGCGGGCGTGGCTGTGCCCGCGCGGCGAATAGAGCAGGGGCAGGGCGACGTTGTCGAGCGCGCTGGTCCGCGCCAGCAGATTGAAGGTCTGGAACACGAATCCGATCGTCTCGTTGCGATAGAGCGCGAGTTGGTCCGAGCCGAGCCGCCCGAGGTCGCGGCCCTCGACCTGAAGCGAGCCGCTGCTCGGCGTGTCGAGCGCGCCGATAAGATTCATGAAAGTCGATTTGCCAGAGCCCGAGGCGCCGGTCACCGCGAGATATTCGCCGCGCTCGACCTCGACGCTGACGCCCTGAAGCGCGCCGATCGTGCTGCCGCCGAGCCGGTAGGTCTTGACCACATCGCGGGCGACGATCTGCGGCGGGCTCCCGGCTTTCTCCGCCGATGCGGCGGATTTCTTCCGCGCCATCAGGGCGTCGCCTCGCGCACGCGCACTACGACCTCCGCGCCTTCCGGCAGGCCTTCGGTCACCTCGGTGACACTGCTGTCGGCCAGGCCGAGGCGAACCTCGTTCGGCCAGAACGCTCCGTCCCTATAGGTCCAAATCGTGGCTCGGCGCGGGCCGCCGGGTCGCCGCCGCGCCATGTCCTCGAATTTTTTGTATTGCTCGGGCGTGAGCACGGCGCGCAGCACCTTGGCGATGCGCATGCGCACCTGCTCGCGCACGTCGTCCGTAATCGCCGACGAGCCTGCCGGTGCGGCATTCTTGATGGCGGCGAACTCGGCCTCGAGCGCGGCGCGGATCTTGGCCAACTCCTCTTCGCCGAGATCGAGCTCGTCCTTAAGCTTTGCCAAGAAGCGCGCGCCACGCTCGCCGGCGGGCAGCATCGACCCGGTCGTCCAGACGTCGCGGGCAAGAGCGGCTTGCGCCGGTCCGCGCGGCTGGAATCGCAAGGCCTCGTTCGGTACCACCACCGCGTCCTTGTGCTCGCCGGTGACGATCTCGACATTGGCCGTCATCCCGGGCAACAGCCGTCCCAAGGGATTGTCGGCGGCGATCACTACGGTATAGGTGACGACGTTGTTGAGCGCGGTCGGCGCCAGCCTGATCTGCTCGACCGTGCCCTTGAAGGTCACGTCGGGATAGGCGTCGACATTGAAGCTGACCGGGTTGTCGCTGGTCACCTGGCCGATATCGGCCTCATCGACCTGCGCCTCGATCTGCACATGGGCGAGGTCTTGGGCGATGGTGAACAGTTTCGGCGCCGTCATGCTGGCCGCCACCGTCTGCCCGGCCTCGACGGTGCGCTCGATGACCACGCCATCGATCGGCGAGCGGATATAGGTGCGCTCCAGATCGATCCGGGCGCTGTCAAGCGTCGCCTGACGCTGCGCCAGCGTGGCCTTGGCGTTATCGACTTGCGCCTTGGCGATGGCGAGGTCGGCGACGGCGCTCTGCTGCGCCGCGGTCGCGGTGTCGAGCACGGCCTGCGTGCCGACGCCCTTCCGCACCAACTCGGCGGCCCGGCCCAGATCGAGCTCGGCCTTATGTAAATTCGCGTCGGCGCGCTCGACGGTAGCTTCCTGGAGCGCGACATTGGCCGTGGCGATGGCCAGACCCGCTTCCTCCTCGCGCACTTTGGTGACGAAGGTCGACGGCTCGATGCGCGCGAGCACCTGGCCCTGCTTCACCACCGAGGTGAAATCGACGTTGAGTTCGCCGATATTGCCGGACAGCTGCGAGCCGATCTCGACCGTGCCGAGCGCGCGCACGGAGCCCGAGGTCGACACCACCCGCCGGACATCGGCGCGCGTGGCGGCGGCCGTCTCGATGTCGAGCTTGGCTGAGGAGCGCTGCTGCCAATAATAGTAACCGGCGCCGGCCGCCACGCAGGCCACCAGAAGCACCGTGAGCCAACGTGCCATCGCTTGCCCGCTTTCCCTAACAGCGTCCGCTCTTAGCACGAACGGGCCGCAGCAAACCCTTACAAAACGGCAATGACATGAATGGGGTAGTCGCCGCCGGGCTTAGAGCCCGAACGGATAGGTCTCGTCCGGCCCGTGGGGATGGGCATCGGCGCGCGCGGCCACGGCCTTCGTCTTGGCGAACCAGATCCAGGCATCGAACTGGCGCGACAGCTCGGCCTGGAAATAATGCGACAGAAGCTCGGTCTCAGGCCGGTAGATCACGCCGATGGCGCGCTCGAGCAGCGGCTCGGCCAGCGCGGCGCGGACATGCTCTTTTTGACCCGGTCCGGTCTCGAGGAAGAACGCCGGGATGTCGGCATCGCGCGAGCGCCCTTCATAGGAATCGTCCCGCGCAGGGCGCACCCGCTTGACCTCCATGGGCCCATCCCAATCCGACGCCGCGGCGACCGTGCCGCGGTCGGTGCCGAAGCCGATCAAGGCGGCATCCTCGCCAAAGCGGGCGCGCGCTAATTGTCCGATATTGTACTCGCCCCTGACCTGGCTCATCTCGGTAAACTCGGCATTGCCAATATGCGAATTATGCGCCCACACCACCGCCTTCGCGCCGGGACCGCGATGCGCGAGCAACCGCTCCAACGTGTCGAACATGTGCTGGTCGCGCAGATTCCACGACACCGCGTCGCCGTAATACATCACTCGGTAATATTGCTCGGCCGCCGCCACGATGCGCGCATTCTGCTCGGCATCGAAGAACGCCGCGCCATCCTTGACAAGATAATCGAGCCGCTTGTTTAGCAGATCGAGCAGCGCCTCCGTCACCGGCCGCTCGCACACGGCATAGCCGCGGGACAGCGCCATGCGCCCATAGCGTACCGGATCGGAGCGCCACGGCGCCAGGCAGCCATAGCGCTCGCGCGCGATCCGCGCGGACTCCGGATCGATTTTGTCGAGATAGACAAGAACGGCCGCGATCGAGGCGCTGAGACTATAGACATCGAGCCCGTAGAAGCCGCATTTGCGCTCCGGGTCGCGGGTTTTCTCGTTGATGGCCTTGAGGCGATTGAGAAAGGCGGCGACTTCGCCGTTCCGCCACATCCAGGTGGGGAAGCGCGTGAAGGCGTCCTTCGGAACCGGGGGTCGGGGCAGCCCGCGCACATAGGCATCGTAGACCGCGGCGTCGGGCCAGTCGGCTTCGGCCGCGACGATGGTGAAGCCGTGGATCTCGACCAGCATGGCGGTGATCGCCGCGCGGGCGTCGTAGAACTCGGCGGTGCCATGCGTCGCCTCGCCGAGCAGCACCACGCGCTTGTGGGCGAAGCGCTCGGCAAGGCGCGCCAACTCGCCGAGATCGCCGAACGGTTCGGCCGCCTCGGCGATGAGCTGGCTCAGATTGGTGCGGATCGTTTTGGCGCGTTGCGCCGGCATCAGCAGCCCATCGGCGAAACCGGAGCTTTCCGCGTCGATGGCGGTCTCTCTCCGCGCCTGTTCAGGCTCGACCCAGCCTTCCGCCCCGATCAGCGGCACGAAGGTGACGGCGCCGTAGTCCTCTTGTTCGAACTCGACCTCGCCGATGCGGCGCACCAGCAACAGCGTCTGATGGACATCGCGGCCGACCGGGATCACCAATCTGCCGCCGATTGCCAATTGCCGCTTCAGCGTCTCGGGCACCTTGGGTCCGCCGGCTGAGACGAGGATGGCGTTGAACGGAGCGTGATCGGGCAAGCCCTTGGTTCCGTCCCCGAAAATGATTTCGGCATTGGCGTAGCCGAGTGCCTTGAGACGCTCGCGCGCTTGCGTGGCGAGCGCCTCGTGGCGCTCGATGGCATAGACTTGGCCCGCGATGCGACTGAGCACGGCGGCGGCATAGCCCGAGCCCGCGCCCACTTCGAGCACGTTGTCGCCAGGCTCGAGCTCCAGCAGCTCGATCATGCGGGCGACGATATAAGGCTGGGAGATGGTCTGGCCGGCCTCGATGGGGAGCGCGGAATCCTCATAGGCGAATTCCGTGAGATGCTCGGGAACGAACGCCTCGCGCGGCACTTTGCCGATGGCGGCGAGCACGAGGGGATCGGAGATGCCGCGCGCCTGAAGATGCCGCGACACCATGATTGCGCGGTCGCGCGCGTGAATGTCCTTGCGCTCCAGGCGCTCTGCGTTGGGGCCTCCCATGATAGCTAAACTACTGGAAGGCCGGCGCGTTCAGCCTTGATATGAATCAGGAAAAAGCAGGGCCGGTTTAGGCCGCAAACCGCGGCTCAGCGCGGCGGAAGCAGGTCGATGAGGTCACGCTTTACCAGCTTGCCATTGGCGTTGCGCGGCATCGCCTCGATGATGAACACTTGGCGCGGCTGCTTGTCGGGATGCAGCTTGGACCGGCAAAAAGCCAGGATCTCTTGCGGCGGCACGCTCGAACGCAGCACGACGAACGCCGCGACCTCCTCGCCCAGCTTCCGGTCGGGCCATCCGACCACCGCCGCCTCGGCGACGGCGTCATGCTCCGCCAGCACGCGTTCGACCTCGGAGGGGTAGACCTTTGAGCCGCCACGAACGATCATGTCCGAGCTACGCCCCACAATCTTCAGGAAACCGTCCTCGTCGATCATGCCCAGGTCGCCGGGATAGATCCAGCCATCGACCAGCAAATCGGAGGTTCTCTCATCCTCGCCGCTGCCCAACGACAGCGGCTCGGCCACGCCGGGAGTGCGCGCTCTGATCGCGCCGACTTCACCCGGCGGCAAGGGCCGGTCCTGGCTGTCGACGATCTGGGCCCGGACATGGGGCAGGGGGCGGCCGACCGAGTCGCCGTGCGCCGGAATGTCCTTGCTCTCCAGCAGCGTCAGCATGCCGGCCATCGTGCTTCCGTAATTTTCGAGAAACCCGCCGGTGAGGGTCTGTTGCGCGGCCACCTTCTCCCCCGCCGACATGGGCGCGCCGCAGCAATTGAGATAGGCGAGCGATGGGAACAGCGGGGTGCTCGATCCCGCCAAGCCCATCAGGCCTCTGACCGTCGCCGGGACCGTCAGCATCGCGGTTGCTTGCGAGCTCTTGATGATTTCGCCGAGCTGCTCGGAACTGATCAGGATCGGCGTAAAATACACGCTGCCGCCGTCGAGCAGACACGACAACACATTCATGCGCGTCGCGGTGAACGAGAGCGGCGCGGTCGCCATCAGCCGGCAGCCCCGCACCCATTGCGGACTCGTCACGACCAGGGCGGCGCGGGCGTAGAGGCAGCTATGTGACAGCGCAACGGGCTGAGGCAGTCCCGAGGTTCCCGACGAAACGCCGATGACCGCGATTGGGTTGTCCAGCCAAGTCGCCGACAGGGGAGCGGGATTGGCCCGTGCCTCCTCCTCGGCCCAGGCATCGTCGCTGCGGACGGCCTCGTAGACATCGGCGCCGGGGCCGGGGCGATCCTCGACGAAGAATTTGATACCCAGACTGTCGGCGAGCTTTTTGCGTTCGGGGGCGCGCGTGCGGAAATCGATCACCAGGGCGGTCGCCCCGCACAGCCATGCTCCCAGCATCAGCAGGAAAGCCTGGGTGGTGCTGGTTTGTGCGATCCCCACGCGATCGCCGACGCCGATTCCCCTCCGCTTCAGCAATTCCGCGATGCGCGCGGCTCGGCCCATCAGTTGCGAGAAGGTCAGGCTCACATCGGGAGCTTCAACCGCGGGACGGTCGGGCCACCGCGTGGCCAGGGCAAGAAAGGCGTCGGCGAGATTGTGAGTCATGGATGCGACCGGAACACCTATGCCAATACATCACGATCCCTGACCGGCGCCGGTCTGGTTGCCGGGTAGCGGCGATTGCCTGACCCAGCGCGGGGAGGTTTGTAGCCTTAGCACGATTGCCGCCTCAAGCCTTATCGCGGCCATGCGGTCCTAGGTGTATCGCCGCCGCCGAGGCTATGGCTGGCGATACTCCGCCGGAAAATATTCGGAGACCAGGAACATCGGCCGCCCGCCCGTGAAGGTCCGATAGGCCCGCTCGATCAGCGCGTCCTCCTCGCCAATGCCGAGATGCCGCGCGAGATCGGCCGCCGGGCGCCGCCGAACGCGAGGACGCTCCTTGAACGTCTCGATGCGATGTAAAATCCATAGCGCCCCGAGCGGCACGCGCCCTGCCAGAAGGTCGTCCCGCAGGCGCGGCGGCAACCGATCGGTCGCAATCGTAACTTCGGCATAGACATAGGGCATGCCGGAGGTGCTGCCGCGCAACACGATCTGCCGCCGCATGACCTTCGATCCGCCCTCGAGCTCAAGATCCGGGATGGGGTCGGGACTGAGCTCGATCGTCACCGTGAGTTTCACCAGCTCGATCGGCTCGAGGAACATCGCCGCCAGGGTCTCGGTCAGCGTGCCGTCGGTGGTGACCAGAATGCGTTGGACGAGGCCGAGGCTGCGGATGTTGAAGTCCTCGATCGGGACCACAAGGGCCATAGTTTCCGCGGCTTCCATGCGGCGATCCTAGCGCGGCCCCGTGCCGGTGACGACGTTTAAGTTGCCGCGGGAAACGGCGGCCGGCCCTTTCCGCCGTTGCGTTGCAAACAGGGTCGCGCTTAAGATCGCCGGAAGCGCGCGGGGCGCGCCTTGCCTTTTGCCGGCAGCCAGGCCCGGCGCACGGGCGCAATATATCCGTGCTTTTTGTAGGGGAGTTGACGATGAACGCTGTTCATCAAACTGAGCAGACGCTCCTTGTCGTCCTCATCCAGCTCATCATCATCGTCATCGCGGCGCGACTTGCGGGCAGTGCCGCGGCGGCAATACGGCAGCCCCGAGCGGTCGGTGAGATACTCGCCGGCCTGCTTCTCGGGCCCTCCTTCTTCGGCCACTTCTTTCCCGAGCTGTGGAGCTCGGTGTTCACGGCGGAGTCGTCTCAGCCGGTGATGATCCTCTCCCAGATCGGCCTCGTCCTTCTGATGTTTCAGATCGGCAACGATTTCGAGTTCGGTCACCTGGCGCACGGAAAAAACCAGAAAATCGTCGTCGCGGTCACCATTGCCAGCGTGGCGGTTCCGCTGGCGGTTGGCTTCGGCATCGGCCAGATCACTGCGCCCGTTCTTGCGCCCGGCATCGATCCGCTCGCCTATTCCCTCTTCGTCGCGGTCGCGTTCGCCATCACCGCCGTGCCGATCCTCGGGCGCATCCTGCGCGAATATTCGCTCACCCGAACCGAAACGGGAGTGATCGCCATTTCGGCCGCGGCCGCCAACGACGTGATCGGCTGGTTCCTGCTGGCCGGCGTCTCCGCCTATGCGTCGGCGGCTTTTTCACCGCAGCATCTCGGCCTGCAGGTCGCGGGTTTGGCGGTATTCGTGCTGGCGCTTTGGTTCATCGGGCGTCCGGCCGTCGCCTGGCTGCTGCGTATCTTCCCGATCGTGGACAACCAGGTCCCAACGCCGCTCATGGCCACGGTCATCGCACTGATATTTGCCGCCGGCATCTGCACGCAGCAGCTTGGCATCTTCACGATTTTCGGCGGGTTCCTGCTCGGCCTTCTGTTTCACAAGCAGCACGCTTTCGTGGAAGCGTGGCGCCATCAGATCGGCCAGCTCGTGCTGGTATTATTCCTGCCGATCTTCTTCACCTATACCGGCCTGCGCACCAACGTC
>JBBQXL010000072.1:0-10628 GCA_038209695.1 Hyphomicrobiales bacterium | reverse complement strand
TCGTTGAAGGTATGGCCCGAGGCCTTCAGCGGCAGGATGGTGCCGGTATAGCCGCCCTGTTCGGTGAAGATGGTGCAGCGGGCACCTTCGGCGAAGCGGGCGTTCCAATGGCCGATCGGCACCAGCTCCAGACGCCCGTTCTTCTTGATGCGCCGGACCTGGGCCCCCAGTGTATCGAGATGGGCGGCGATGGCCCGCGCCGGCCGGTTGGCCTTGCCGCGCAGCCGCGCGCGAATGGCGCCGCGGCGCGTGACCTCAAACGGGATGCCGAGCCGATCGAGTTCGGCGGCGCAATGCCGCACGATGTTATCGGTGTAGCTGGTGGGGCTGGGGATGGCGAGAAGCTCCTCCAGGCGGTCGCACAGATAGTCGATATCGATGTGCAACAGCGTCATGGAGGGCGCGTCTCGGGAAGAGCTTTTGGACTGGGATCGGCCTTTGACCATCCCCAATGTTCGCTTGGAGTTCAAGTCTGGAGGCTTTCGCGAACGGAAGCTGGCATCGATTGGGGGAATAGCAGATCGACGAACCGCTCGGCGGTCGGCTGCGGCTCGTGATTGGCGAGACCCGGTCGCTCATTGGCCTCGATGAACCAGTAGTCGGGCTCGGTCGGGGATTTGACGATGAAGTCGATGCCGGTGACCGGAATGTCGATCGCTCGGGCCGCTTGCACGGCCGCTTCGACCAAAGTCCGATGCAGGATGCCGGTCACGTCGTGGATCGTCCCGCCGGTATGGAGATTGGCGGCCTTGCGCACCACGATATAGGTGTCGGCCGGCGCCACGTCATCCAGAGAATAGCCGGCTTCGGCCACGCAACGTTCGGTTTCGGCATCGAGGGGAATAGTCGATTCGCCCCCGGTGGCGGCGGCGCGGCGGCGGGACTGGTGCTCGATCAGATCGCGGACGCTCGAGCGTCCGTTGGCGACTACCGCCGCCGGCTTGCGGATGGCGCCGGCGACGACGCGATAATCGATGACGATGAGGCGCAAATCCATGCCCTCAACGAATTCCTCGACGATCACCTCGTTGCAGAGCTTGCGGGCCGCCGCGATGGCCTGCTCAGTCTCCTCCCAGGTCTTGAGCCCGACCGCCACGCCCTTCCCCTGCTCCCCCCTGGCCGGCTTCACCACCACCGGAGCATGGGTGTCTACGAATTGGCGGGTTCGGCCGTCGTCGTCGGCATTGATCTGAAGCGGCACGTTGACGTTGGCGGCCTTGACGATGCGTGTGGTTACACGCTTGTCGTCGCAGATCGACGCGGCGATGGCCGTGGTCAGAGCGGTCAGGCTCTCGCGGCAAACGATCGACCTGCCGCCATAGGTCAGCCGGAAGAAGCCACCTTCGGCATCGATAATGTCGACGCCGATGCCGCGCCGGCGCGCCTCGTTGATGATGATGAGGGCATAGGGATTGAGAGCGGCGTCGTCGAAGGGCGGCTCAGTGAACAACGCCTCGTTGATGACGTTCTTGCGCTTGATGGTGAACATCGGAAGCCGGACAAAGCCGAGCTTGTCGTAAAGCGCGATGGCCTGCTCGTTGTCGTGTATGACCGACAGATCGAGATAGGCCGCGCCGCGTTCCTGAAAATGCTTCGCCAGCCGTCTGACCAGGGCCACACCGATGCCGGGCAGCGTGGCCTGTGGATCGACGGCAAGGCACCACAGCGAGGAACCATGCTCGTGATCGCCATATGCGGCGCGGTGGTCGACGCCGGTGATGGTCCCGACGATGCCGCCGGTGGCCTCGTCCTCGGCGACGAAATAGGTGATCGCCCTGCTGTCGCGCCGCGACCAAAAGAAATCTGGAGCGACGGTAACCATGCCGCGGGCGGAATAGATGCGGTTCACCTCCTCGGCGTCCTGCACCGAGCTGAGCCGGCGAATGTAGAAGCCGCGCGGTTGGGCCGCGGCGCTCCGATAGGCAGAGAGGTCCAGCCGGTAGGTATGGGACGGATCGAGGAACAGCGCCTGCGGCGCGGCGGCCAGGACGACATGCGGATCGCTGATATAGAACGCGATGTCGCGCCGGCCCGGCCCTTCGGCGCGGATGCACTTGGCGAGGTCAGCGGCATTCTCGAAGGTCTGGCCGAACAAGAGTCGTCCCCAGCCGCAATCGAGCGCGACGTTCTTCTTCTCGATCGCACCGTCCGACTCCGCGCCTGCCAGCATGGTCGGCACCGGGCGCGCCGTGTCCTCGGACTTGGTTCGGCTCTGCTTTTCGATACCCATCGCCATACTCTAGATGTTGTGAGCCTGAAGCCATAGTTCCAGCAGCGCACACTGCCAGAGCTCGGACCCGCGCAACGGCGTGATGTGCCCCTTGGGATCGTCGAACAGGCGGCCGAGATAGTCCGACCGGAACAGCTCGCGCTCCCGCGCCGCCGTTGAGGTCAGCGCGTCCTTGGTCATTTCCAGTACCGGACCGTCGATGTATTTCAGCGCGGGCACGGGGAAATATCCTTTTGGCCGATCGATCACCGCCGAGGGTATCACGTCTCGCGCCACATCCTTCAGGATGCCCTTGCCGTCGTCTTTGAGTTTGAGCTCAGGCGGCACGCGCGAGGCCAACTCGACCAGTTCATGGTCGAGGAACGGGACGCGGGCTTCGAGTCCCCAAGCCATGGTCATGTTGTCCACCCGCTTCACCGGATCGTCGACCAGCATCACCGTGGTGTCGATGCGGAGCGCGCGGTCGAGCGGCGTCTCCGCGCCGGCACGTCCCAAATGCGCCTCGACCAACCGGGCAGGCTCATCGTCTACCGCCTGCCACGAGGGGGAGAGATGCTGGTCGAGCGTCCCGCGATCGCGATCGAAGAACAAGGCACGGTAATCGGACAGCACGTCGTTCGAGCTCTCGAGCTTGGGATACCAGTGATAGCCGGCGAACACCTCGTCGGCCCCCTGCCCGCTCTGGACCACCTTGACGTGCCGGGCCACCTCGCGTGACAGGAGATAGAAGCCGACATTGTCGTAGGACACCATCGGCTCCGACATGGCGGCGATGGTGTCCGGCAGCGCGTCGAGCATGCTGCCGGTCGGGATCATGATTTTGGTGTGATCGGTGTCGAAGTGCCGGGCGATGAGGTCGGAGTATTGGAACTCGTCGCCCGCTTCGCCGTGAGCGGCTTCGAAACCGATGGAGAATGTCTTCAAGCCGCTCTGACCGGCCTCGGCCAAAAGCCCCACGATCAGGCTCGAATCGACGCCGCCGGACAGAAGCACGCCGACCGGCACATCGGACACCATCCGGCGCTCGACCGAGAGCCGCAGCGCCGTGCCGACCCGATCCTTCCACACCGCCGGGTCGAGGCTGAGATCTTCGCTCGAGCGGTTGAACTGAAGCTCCCAATAGACGCTGTCTTTGAACGACCCGTCAGGCTCGATGATGCGCAGGGTGGCGGCCGGAAGCTTGCGCACGCCTCGCAAGATCGTGTGCGGGGGCGGCACGACCGCATGCAGCGTCATGTAATAGGCGAGCCCCACCGGATCGATGGCGGTGTCGACGCCGCCGGCGGCGACCAAGGCCGGCAAGGTCGAGGCGAAGCGCAGAGCCTTGCCGATCTCGGTGTAATAAAGTGGCTTGATGCCGAGCCGGTCGCGGCACATGACCACCCGGCCCGACTCCCGCTCGTGAATCAAGAAGGCGAACATGCCGTGGAATCGCTTGGGGGCCTCGGCGCCCCAGGCGTGCCAGGCCTTGAGGATCACCTCGGTATCGCTGGTCGAGAAAAAGCGGTAGCCGAGCTGCTCAAGCGCCGCCCTGAGTTCCTTGTGGTTGTAAATGCAGCCGTTGAACACCAGGGTGAGGCCAAGGTCGGGATCGACCATCGGCTGCTGCCCCTTCTCCGACAAGTCGATGATCTGAAGGCGGCGATGGCCGAGGGCCACGCGGCCGCGGGCGACTATGCCGGCCGCGTCGGGTCCGCGCGGCGCCAGCGAGCAGGTCATGGCGGTGATGGCCTCGACCGAAGCCGGAGATCCGTCGAAAGTGATCTCGCCACACAAACCGCACACAGTGACTGCCTTAGGTGAGTGGGCTTGCGAGATAGCCGCGCAGCCCAAGCCGCGCGAAAATCGAACAGACGGATCTGCTGATCACCGGAGCGGGCGAACAACGGCGTCCGCCGCAACACTTAGTGTGCTTGTTTATTACATCAAACGGGCCAACAGGCAAATTTCGAGCGCAATATCAAGCGCGCGTGGCTGGCTATCGGCTCATCGTTTGAGAAAATGGCGGGAGTGACGGGGCTCGAACCCGCGACCTTCGGCGTGACAGGCCGACGCTCTAACCAACTGAGCTACACCCCCTACCGGGCCGTAAACCACGGCCGGAGGCGACCTCAGCATGTACGGTCTGGGATTCGCCAAGTCAAGGCGAGGCGGTGGTGGGCGGTGACAGGCTCGAACTGCCGACATCCACGGTGTAAACGTGGCGCTCTACCAACTGAGCTAACCGCCCTCGTTTGCGTCAGGCTCCCTAGATACTTTGCCACGGCCTCGATTGCCAGTTTTGCGGTGTAATGTCGGTCCTAATGCCAGCCAACACCGCCCTGTCGATCCTGACCCGCCTGCTGGTCTTTGGAGTCCTTGGCGCCGTATGGGCGGCGGCGGCGGCCGACAGCGTTATTCCTGGCCGATACGCGTGCTGGTTCTATGACACGCCCCAGCCGCCGCAAAATTTCAGCCTGGAGGATGGCAGCTACACCGATGCCTCAGGCGCGAGCGGGTCCGTCACTTTCTCAGGCGACCGGATACTGTTCGCGGGCGGGCATCTGAATAATCGAACCGGCATCTATAATGGCGGCAATCCGCCAACCATCAGCTTCTACAATGCGGACGGCGAACAGGTCCTGCTGTGCCAGTTGGCCCAGTAACAATAAAGGCGAAGCCTCACTTCATAGAGCAAGGCTCCGCCTTAGAATTCGGTACGCTCAAGGCCTAGCTGTTGCAGGCCTCTTTGAGAGCTTTGCCCGCGCGGAATTTCGGCACGCGGGAGGCAGGAATTTGCACTTCGGCGCCGGTGCGCGGATTGCGACCGACCGAGGCCTTGCGCTGCGCGACCTGGAAATTGCCAAAGCCGACGATCCGCACGGTATCGCCACCGCGCAGGGCCCTCTCGATGTTCTTGAACATCGCGTCCACGGCTTTCTCGGCCGCATCCTTCGACAGTTCAGATTCCTTCGCCACATGGGCGACCAATTCAGCTTTGTTCACGGGTCATCATCCTTTCGCTCGGGCCCCAATCGAGAGGGGTTTTGCGCCCTCGAGGCCTTGGGTACGCTCCGATTCACAAACAAGTGGTGTATGACTGGCGCAAAAAACGCGGAAAATCAACAAAAATGGTCCGACTCTGTGAACAGGGCCGGACCATGTAATTTGGGCAAAACCGCGGTAAAGCGCGGGTTTTGTCCGCTCAATGTGCCGTGACGCCGGTCGGGGTCTCGTCCTTGGGGGGAAGGACCTGAGCCTTCTGCTCGCCGTCCTCCTCCCACGCGATCGCCTGAGGCATGCGCGTAAAGGCGATTTTCAGCACTTCCTCCATGCGCGACACCGGGATGATGGTCAGCACATTCTTCAGCTCGTCCGGTATCTCCGTGAGATCCTTGGCATTTTCGTCAGGGATGATCACCGTCTTGATGCCGGCCCGAAGCGCAGCCAGAAGCTTTTCCTTGAGCCCGCCAATCGGCAGGACCCGCCCCCTGAGCGTGATTTCACCGGTCATGGCGACCTCGCGCTTGACGGGAATGCCAGTCATCAACGAGACGATCGCCGTCACCATGGCGACGCCGGCCGAGGGCCCGTCCTTCGGGGTTGCGCCCTCCGGCACGTGCACGTGGATGTCCCGCTTCTCGAACAGAGGCGGCTCGATGCCGAAATCGACCGCCCGGGAGCGCACATAGGCGTTGGCGGCCTGAATCGACTCTTTCATGACGTCGCGCAAATTGCCGGTCACGGTCATCTTGCCCTTGCCCGGCATCATCACGCCTTCGACCGTCAACAGCTCGCCGCCGACCTCGGTCCAGGCAAGCCCGGTGACCACGCCGACCTGATCCTCAAGCTCGGCCTCGCCATAGCGGTATTTGGGCACGCCGAGATAATCCTCGAGGTTCTTCAAGTCGAGCTTGATCGCCTTCTTCTTGCTGGTGAGCAGCTCCTTGACGGATTTCCGCGCCATCTTGGCAATTTCACGCTCGAGATTGCGCACGCCGGCTTCGCGCGTGTAGCGGCGGATGACCTCTTTCAGGGCATCGTCCGCGACACTGAACTCCCCGTCCTCAAGGCCATGTGCCTTGGTCATGGCGGGGATCAGGTGGCGCCGCGCGATCTCCATCTTCTCGTCCTCGGTGTAGCCCGCAATACGGATGATCTCCATGCGGTCCATCAAGGCGGGAGGGATGTTGAGCGTGTTGGCGGTGGTGACGAACATCACGTTGGACAGGTCGTAGTCGACCTCCAAATAATGGTCGTTGAAGGTGTGGTTCTGCTCCGGGTCCAGCACTTCGAGCAGGGCGGACGCCGGGTCGCCGCGGAAATCGGCGCCCATCTTGTCGACCTCGTCGAGCAGGAACAGCGGGTTGATCTTCTTCGCCTTCCGCATCGACTGGATCACCTTGCCGGGCATCGAGCCGATATAGGTGCGGCGGTGACCCCTGATCTCGGCCTCGTCGCGCACGCCGCCGAGGCTCATGCGCACGAACTCGCGACCCGTGGCGCGGGCGATCGACTTGCCGAGCGAGGTCTTGCCCACACCGGGAGGACCGACCAGGCAAAGGATCGGGCCTTTCAGCTGATTGGTTCGGTTCTGTACCGCCAGATATTCGACGATGCGGTCCTTGACCTTGGCCAGCCCGTAATGATCCTCGTCGAGGATCTTCTGGGCTTCGTCCAGGTCGCGCTTGATCTTGCCCTTGACGCCCCACGGGATGGTGAGCAGCCAGTCGAGATAGTTGCGGACCACGGTCGCCTCGGCCGACATCGGGCTCATCTGGCGGAGCTTCTTGAGCTCGCCGATCGCCTTCTCGCGGGCTTCCTTGGACAGCTTGGTCTTCTCGATCTTCTGCTCAATCTCGGCCAGGTCGTCGCGGCCTTCCTCGCTGTCGCCGAGCTCCTTCTGGATCGCCTTCATCTGCTCGTTCAGATAGTACTCGCGCTGCGTCTTCTCCATCTGACGCTTGACGCGGCTCCTGATCTTGCGCTCGACCTGAAGCACGGAGATCTCGCTCTCCATCAGGGTGAAGACGCGCTCGAGCCGCTCGGACACCGAGGTGATCTCGAGGATCTGCTGCTTCTCGGCGATCTTGATGGCGAGATGCGACGCGATGGTGTCGCCGAGCTTGGAATAGTCCTCGATCTGGCTCGCGGTGCCGAGCACCTCGGGCGAGATCTTCTTGTTGAGCTTCACATAGCTCTCGAACTGGGACACGACCGAGCGCGCGAGCGCCTCGATCTCGTCCTCGGAGCCAACGGTCTCCTCGACGCGCTCGACCTCGGCTTCGAAATAGTTCTCATTCTCGGTGTAGCGCTTGATGGCGGCGCGGCGCGTGCCCTCGACCAGCACCTTGACGGTGCCGTCGGGCAACTTCAGCAGCTGGAGCACCGAGGCGAGCGTGCCCATGTCGTAGATGCCGTCGGTCGATGGCTCGTCGTCGCTCGCGTTCTTCTGGGCGACGAGCAGAATCTGCTTGTCGGATCGCATCACCTCTTCGAGGGCGGCGATCGACTTCTCGCGCCCGACGAACAACGGCACGATCATGTAAGGGAAGACGACAATGTCGCGGAGCGGCAGGACCGGATAAAGCTCCGGAGCGCCTTCTTCGATGGTGGACGGTTTTGATTCGGTCATGGCAGTTCCGTCGCTTTCTTGCTTGGGCGGGACCGGACACGTTCCGCCGCGCTGTCTCTACCCCCTACCCCCAGAGCCGGCTCGTCGACCGTTGAGTATGATGGTCAACAAAAGTGGTGGCCCTGCGGCAGTTTACCCCGTCGGCTAGCGTACGTGGCGACCGGCCGAGCCGCCGTCAAGTGGCTGTTGCGCCGGACAGAGGCGCGATTTCCCACCATTTTGAGTGGGATTCGTCCAACCCCGCAAGCAGGAATGATGCCAGTCCCGTCAGGCGCTCGAACCGAGCTCCTCGTGGCGGTCGGAGTAGATGCGCAAGGGTCTGGCCTTGCCCTCGACCACCTCAGAGCTGATTACCACCTCTTCCACCCCCCGCAATGAGGGCAGCTCGAACATGGTATCGAGCAGAATGGCCTCCATGATCGACCTCAAGCCGCGGGCGCCCGTTTTGCGCTCGATGGCCTTCTTGGAGATGGTGCGCAACGACTCCTCGGCGAAGCTGAGCTGCACGTCTTCCATCTCGAACAGCCGCTGATACTGCCTGACCAAGGCATTTTTGGGTTCGGTCAGGATGCGCATCAACGCTTCCTCGTCGAGGTCGTCGAGGGTGGCAATCACGGGTACACGGCCGATGAACTCGGGGATGAGGCCGAATTTCAGCAGATCCTCGGGTTCGACCCCCTTCAGAATATCGCCGGTGCGCCGATCATCCGCAGCTTCCACCTTTGCGCCGAAGCCGATCGAGGTCGACCGGCCGCGGCCGGCGATGATCTTCTCCAGCCCGGAGAAAGCGCCGCCGCACACGAACAGAATGTTGGTTGTGTCGACCTGGAGGAATTCCTGCTGCGGGTGCTTGCGGCCACCTTGCGGCGGCACGGACGCAACCGTGCCTTCCATGATCTTGAGCAGCGCCTGCTGCACGCCCTCGCCCGAGACGTCGCGGGTTATCGACGGATTGTCGGATTTGCGGCTGATCTTGTCGACTTCGTCGATATAGACGATGCCGCGCTGCGCCCGCTCGACGTTATAGTCGGCCGCCTGCAGCAGCTTGAGGATGATGTTCTCCACGTCCTCGCCGACATAGCCGGCCTCGGTCAACGTGGTGGCGTCGGCCATGGTGAAGGGCACGTCGAGGATGCGGGCGAGCGTCTGCGCGAGCAGAGTCTTGCCGCAGCCGGTCGGCCCGATCAGCAGGATGTTGGACTTGGCTAGCTCGACGTCGGAGTTCTTGCCCGAATGGTTGAGCCGCTTGTAGTGGTTGTGGACGGCGACCGACAGGACGCGCTTGGCGTAATCCTGGCCGATGACGTAATCGTCCAGTACCGCGCAGATCTCCATCGGGGTGGGCACGCCGTCGCGCGACTTCACCAGCGAGCTCTTGTTCTCCTCGCGGATGATGTCCATGCACAGCTCGACGCATTCATCGCAGATGAACACGGTCGGCCCGGCAATAAGCTTGCGCACCTCGTGCTGGCTCTTGCCGCAGAAAGAGCAGTAGAGGGTGTTCTTCGAGTCGGTTCCGCTCACCTTGCTCATTCGCTCATCCAATTCTCAAGTCGCGGCCGCGGCCGAATTATTGGCCTTAGCGCTATTGGTCCGTCTTGCCGCCTCGCAAGTGTGAGTCCCCCTCCTCCGGCGAAAGCTGCCCGAAGGGCAATCTCAGCATGCTAGGGCGGCACTGATCAAGGATTGATTAATCCCGGTTTTCCGCTCGCGGGACACTATCCCCACGATTCGATTGCTCATGCAGGCAACGTGCCCACGGTTCACGCGACTGCTCTCGGGCCGTAAATTCCTCGATTAGCCCTAACGCGTCGCTCGAACGTTCGAGCAACATTCGGCTGCGCCCTACGATACCGGCGTGAGCTTTTCCACTTTTTCTTCCAGCGGGTGCCGCTTGGTGATCACTTCGTCGACAATGCCGAACGCGCGCGCGTCCTCGGCGGACAGGAAATAATCGCGATCGAGCGTCCGCTCGATGGTCGCATAGTCCTGACCGGTGTGGCGCACATAGATGTCGTTCAGGCGCCGCTTCATCTTGATGATGTCCTCGGCGTGCCGCTCGATGTCGCTGGCCTGCCCCTGGAAGCCGCCCGAGGGCTGATGCAGCAGGATGCGAGCGTTCGGCAGCGAATAGCGCATGCCCTTCTCGCCGGCACAAAGCAGGAGCGAGCCCATCGAGGCGGCCTGGCCGATGCACAAAGTGGCGACCGCGGGCCTGATGAACTGCATGGTGTCGTAGATCGCCATGCCGGAGGTCACGACGCCCCCCGGCGAATTGATATACATGGAGATCTCTTTCTTCGGGTTCTCGGCCTCCAGGAACAGGAGTTGCGCCGTGATGAGCGTGGCGACGTGATCCTCGATCGGCCCGGTGACGAAGATGATGCGCTCCTTGAGCAGGCGCGAGTAAATGTCATAAGCGCGCTCGCCCCGGTTGGTCTGCTCGACCACCATCGGCACAAGCGTATTCATATAGATGACGGCCGGATCTCTCATTGCTGTCCTAAAGCTGGAAGGCCAGGTCAAGCCTGGGCGCGAATCTCTATCGTCTGGCCTACTACATATGGGGTCGCTAGCCCAAACGGAAGGGGTATGGCGCGGCTCTTCCGCGCCTAGCGATCAGCCCTTCTTCTTGCTGCGCTTTTTTTGGAGCCGTGGTCGTGGTCGTGGTCATGCCCATGGTCATGGTGATGATCGTGGTCATGCCCATGGTCGTGATCATGGTCATGGTGGGCGTGATCGTGATCCGCGTCGGGATCGGCATAAAGCTCCTCGGGGGTGACC
>JBBQXL010000071.1:0-10997 GCA_038209695.1 Hyphomicrobiales bacterium | reverse complement strand
GCCTCCTGGATCAGCTGCGCCGTCAGATCGCGCATCTCCTCCAATTGGTGCACGAAGGTTTCCATCTGCGTGCGCACGTGCTGGCTCTGCAGCTCCATGGCTTGGTGGATGTCCTTGCTCTCGGCGAGCTTCATCGCCAGGGCGAAATTGGCCTCGGCGTTGCGGCGGGTGATCTCGGCGATCTTGGCGTTGAGCGCATAGAGGCTGGCCCGGCCCGATGGCGAGCTGTTCTCGAGCGACTTCCAGGTCTTCTCGCTGGTCGAGACGAACGTCTCGAAGGCCCGCTTGGCCTGCTCGATGCTCATCTTCATGAGCTCGCGCAATGGCTCCGGAATCTCCGGCTTAAACGCGTCACTTGCCATGATGCTCTCCTGTTGCCGTACTGGCACTGGGTCAGGTGCCGGGGGCTGGGCTGACGGCGGCTTCGTGCTGTGTGGCCTTTGGGTCGCGGCCTTTTCCATCGCCAACAGCATGGTGCAATAGGGCCACCAGGCAGCCCATAAAGAGTTCTTGAGCAGCAACAATAGCATGAGCCGGTTCCCTGCGGGGAGCGACCCGCCGCGGTCATCTCCCATTATCATCATCCTACCATCATGGCGGAAAGGACCGATTGCGGCGAGGGTTACCGGGGAACGTGCTTTCCAAATGTCAGGCGCGGTGCGGAAGGCCCTGGGCCTGCGCGCTAACTTTTACACAAGGAGCGGGCGATAAAAGCCGGTATCGGCTGAATGGAGGCAACCCGGCATGAACATCCACATCCCTCAGAGGAGCGCCAAGGGCGCGGTCGCCGACCACGCGGCGCTGGAGCAGTTCCAGCAGCAATGGGCCACCTATCAGAAATTGGTGGATGAAGACGCGCTGGCGCATAAGGAAGTGGGCAAAATCCTGCACTTCGCGCTCAAGGCGATCCCGGCTCCGTTTGCCTTTGTCGACATTGCCTGCGGCGATGCCGGCCAGATGGCCGCGGCTCTCTCCGGCACCAGGGTCAAGCACTATCATGGCATCGATCTGTCGGAGCCGGCGCTCGAGCTGGCGGTCAAGAATCTGGCGGGCGCTCCGTTCGAGATCGAGCTCGACCACCGCGACTTCGTCACCGCGCTGACGCGCCGGCCCGAGCCGGCGGATGTGGCCTGGTGCGGGCTGTCGATCCATCACCTTTCGACCGAGGGTAAGCTCGCATTGCTGAAGGCCATTCACGGCTCCACCGGCAAGTTTCTGATGATCTACGAGCCGACCTTGGCCGAGGGCGAGAGTCGCGACCAATCTCTGGAGCGCTTCGCCCGCGTGACCCGTCCGGCCTGGACCTTCCTCACGCCGGAGGAATGGGCGCAGATCGACCATCACGTCACGACCTGCGACTATCCGGAGACCAGCGCCACCTGGCTCGAGCTCGGCCGCCAGGCCGGCTACTCGGCCGCGCGCGAGATGTTCTGCGACCCGACCGGGTTCTACCGCATCTACCGCTACGAGGTTTGAGTCCCGCGAGCCCACAGCGATATCAAGATGTGGCGGGCTCTTTTAATGAACTGCGCTACCCGGTAAGGTGGCGCGGCCGCTTAGCGCTGACTCCGCCGAGAACCAAAAACTCGCAACATGGCAAGCCAATCTGCACTGCGTCATTCAAGGCTCACGGAAATGATCGCCCAGGCGGAAGGCTTGGAGCGAGCCGGCTGCCTCATGGAAGCGCGGCAGGTGTATCAAAACCTTCTCGGTGTCGATGGAAGTAATATCGGTGCGCTGGTCGGACTTGGCCGGATCGCACTGCAATCCGGGAAACCTCATGCGGCAGCGCATGCGGTGCTGTATTTTGAAAAGGCCGTGAAGATCTGTCCGAGAGCGGCTGAGTTACGAAACCAACTGGCAATCGCTTTTCTTCAACTTGGCCGGCCGGACAAAGCCGAGGTGCAGGCGCTCATATCCCATAAACTCGACAAGAATTCCGTTGAGACGCTAAAAGTCTTATCTGACGTTTATTATCAATTCGGCAAGCCCGCCAAGGCGCAGCGCTACATTGAACGGGCGCTGCGTCTTTGCCCCGGCGATCCTTCGTTGACACTCGCTCTAGCCGAGAACTCCGATGCGTCGGGCGATGTTACAAAAGCGCGAGCTCTATATCGCGAGCTCATCACTTCCGGTCGTGGAAGTGCCCTTGCGTATCTACGCCTAGCCTTTTCCCAGAGGTTCAATGAGGAACCCCCTGAACTCGCCGCTATCGAAGCACTTTTATCGGACAACAACACCGCTCCGCTCGATCGCGTAACGTTGCACCGCGCCGCTGGCAGGATCTCTGAAGAACTGGGCCACTACGAACGTGCCTTCGCTCATTTTTCTGCCGTGGGCAAATCAGCGGCTCGGGCCAGCGCGGAGGAGACTGGTGTCCCGGAGAGAATCCGCCGTGCGAAGGAAATGTTCACGCCGCAATTCTACTCGGACCGAGCCGACTTCGCCAACAAGAGCCAACGGCCAGTTTTCGTGTTCGGAATGCCGCGCTCGGGGACGACGCTCGTCGAGCAGATTATCGCCAGCCATCCGAAGGCCTATGGCGCTGGCGAACTGCTGTTCTTTAGCGCCGAGACTAGGTGTCTGCCGCCGGATCGACTAGGAAATGGAGAAGCGCACAAAATCGCAAAGGACTACCTGCATCTGCTGCACGCCTATTCGCCCAGAGCTGCGCGCGTCGTTGACAAGATGCCGCAAAATTTCGAACTGCTTTGGTTACTAGCATTGCTGTTTCCGAAGGCGAGCTTCATCCATTGCCGGCGGGACCCGCTCGCCACCTGTGTATCCTGCTTCACGAACGTCTATGTCGGTGATTTGGGAACGCTCGGACGAGCTTATCGTAGTTATCACGATCTAATGGCCTTCTGGCGCCAGACGCTGCCGGTCACTATTCTCGATGTAGATTATGAGGCGCTGATCGACGATCAAGAAGGCCAGAGCCGAAAGCTGATCGACCATATCGGTCTCGAGTGGAACGATTCCTGCCTGCGGTTCCATGCAACCAAGCGCTCTGTGCAAACCCCGAGTCGCCGGCAGGTGGAACAGCCGATCTATAGGAGTTCGCTGGAGGGCTGGAGACGTTACGAGAAGCATCTCGGGCCCCTGATCAACACCCTTGGCAATCTCGCCCGTCCACGCGCCTAGTCCAGGCCGCGCGAGATGTTCTGCGACCCGACCGGGTTCTACCGCATTTACCGCTACGAGGTTTGAGCCGCGCGACTTAAGCGCCGCTACTCGGCCGCGAGCCTCACATATTCGCCCTTGCCGACCGGGCAGGCGGCCCACAGCTCTTCCAACGCGCCTATCAGCCTGGCGATCTCTTCATCGGTGTGGACCGGCGAGGGGGTGAAGCGCATGCGCTCGGTGCCTCGCTTGACGGTGGGATAGTTGATCGGCTGGACGTAGATCCGGTAATGGGTGAGCAGCGTGTCGGTCACCGCCTTGCAATGCACGGGATCGCCGACCATCACCGGCACGATGTGGCTCGGATTGTCCATCACCGGCAACCGGGCCTCTTCCATCAGCGCCTTCACCGTCCTGACCCGCTCCTTTAGTCTGGCGCGCTCGATTTCGCTCACCTTGAGGTGGCGGATCGAGGCCAGTGCGCCGGCGGCCACGGCCGGGGCCAGCGAGGTGGTGAAGATGAAGCCCGGCGCGTAGGACCGGATGGCGTCGCAGCAGGCGGCGCTGGCGGCAATATAGCCGCCCATCACGCCGAAGCCCTTGGCCAGCGTGCCGTTGATGATGTCGATGCGATCCATGACGCCGTGCGCTTCCGCGATGCCGCCGCCGCGCGGGCCGTACAGGCCGACGGCATGGACCTCGTCGAGATAGGTCAGCGCGCCGTATTTGTCGGCCAGATCGCAGATCGCCTCGATCGGCGCGATATGGCCGTCCATCGAATAAACGCTCTCGAACGCAATGATTTTGGGCGTGCCGGCCGGCACTTTGCCGAGAAGCTCTTCGAGATGCTCGATGTCGTTATGGCGGAAAATATGCTTCTCGCCGCCGCCGCGCCTAATGCCTTCGATCATCGAGGCATGGTTGGTCTCGTCGGAGAAGATCACCAGGCCCGGCATCAGCCGTTGCAGCGTGGCCAGGGTCGAATCGTTGGCGATATAGGCGGAGGTGAACAACAGCGCCGCCTCTTTGCCGTGCAGATCGGCGAGCTCGGCCTCGAGTTCGACATGATAATGGGTGGTGCCGGCGATGTTGCGGGTGCCGCCGGAACCGGCGCCAACCGACTCGATCGCCTCATGCATGGCGGCGCGCACGGCCGGGTGCTGGCTCATGCCGAGATAGTCGTTAGAGCACCAAACCGTCACATCGCGGACGCCGTCCTGGCCGAAATGGTCGGCCGCCGGGTAGGCGCCGCAGCGGCGTTTGAGATCGGCGAAAATCCGGTAGCGGCCTTCGGCGTGCAGCGCCTCAAGATGCTGGCGGAAGCGGGACTCGTAATCCATGTCTCAAGCCTCGATCATCTCAACCTTAACCGGCCTCTGCCCACGCCGGGTGAGCCCCCGATATCGTCGCGGCGGCGGAAATGGCAAGCCGTTCGTCCAGGTCTCTAGCGAAACGCCCCGTTTCCGGCGGCGTCCCTGGCTAACTAGCATCAATCGCAACGCGGTCACAAGTCGGCAAGCCCATGATGGAGCGGCTCTTTCGCCGCAGGGTTCGCAATGATGCCGCGTTCGCGCGCCTAGAACATTGACTCACGTCATTTTCTTGGCGGGCTTCGATGTCTTGGCCGGCTGGGCTTGGGTCAAGCGCTCGGCGACGGCGGCGGCAAGGCCGAGAATCGCCTTGGTCGGCACCCGCACCGCCACCACGTCGAGGCGCTGCTTCTCCTCTTCCACCGACGCGATTCGGTAGGTGGGCGGGTCCTGGCCCTCGCGCCTGAGAACTTCCGACGTCACCCTTGAATCTTCGATATAGAAGGTAATGACTAGATGATTATCGGCGATCTTGTGCAATGTACCGTCGGCGGCGATCTCCCTATAGTCGGTAGCTCTTATGTGCTTCAGGTGAATTTCCTCGGGGGGCTGGTCGGCCATTGTTCCTCCGCGGCTCCGCTGTCGCCTGTTTAGCAGAGGACAAGGCCTTCCACCAAGCGACGCCGCCGCCCTCGGGCAGGCGTATTGGCCGGGCCGCCGAGCACTTCGCCGGGGGCCAAGCGGATCGGGGCGAGGCAGATCCGGGGCTGGTTGGCACCTTGCAGCCGCGCTGAGGGGCCAGATTTGGCGGTCGCGAGCCCCTTTTGGCACCAAAGAATCGCCCCAACCGGCCGGGCAAAAAAGGGAATCACAGCTGCCCAATCCGGCTCTGGAACTGCGCAGGAATTAGGCATGTTCCGCTCCCTGGCGCGCCAGATTGCATCCCGCCGGAAGGTGCGCCGGCGGCGACGCGACCGGTTCGTCGCACTCCGTCTAACGACTTGACAATGCTTAGCTTTCTGGCAAAATGGCGGGGCTCAGACCGGCCCCGTTTTCGATGCCGGCTTCGTGGCGGAAATGTCACAAGAAGACCAAAAACGTCCGCGCCCGGTTTGATAGCAATTTACCTTCCCGACGGAACGCGTATAAGCAGATTAGAACTCTCAGCGGGGGGATTTCTGCCTAAATCACGGCGGGACTTCATCCGAACGGTGCCGAGAGGCGAATTCGAGCGAGAGTTTGGGTTTTAGGCAATTTATCAGGGAAGGTGGAGATGGACATGTTTGGGGGACTGACAAAAACATCCAGCCGCATCGCCATCGCAGCCGCACTTGGGCTGACGCTTGGCGGGTTCGCTTTCAAGGCGACCCCCGCTAAAGCAGCAGACCTTGGCGGTGATTGCTGCGCGGATCTCGAGGAGCGGGTGGCCGAGCTTGAAGCTACGACCGTTCGCAAAGGCAACAAGAAGGTCTCGGTGACCCTGTCGGGTTGGGTCATCAAGACCATGAACTGGTGGGACGACGGAAACCAAAGCAGCTTTGCCGTTGGCGACAAGGACGCCGATTTGGCGAGCCGGTTCGCCATCACCGGCAGCGCGACGATCGCGCCCGGCTGGTCTGGTGGTTTCAACATCACCGTGGTCGCCCCGGGAGATACTTTCGGTATCTTTTCGAACCAGCGCGACGAGTTCAGGAGCGTGGTGAACCCGGACCAACCATACGGCATCCGAACCCTCTATTCGTATATCTACATCAAGAGCGACACGCTCGGCACGCTGAACTGGGGTTATTTGAGCCCAGCGTCTGATAATCCGGCGGTCTTGGCAGATATTTCCGGAAGTGTCATCGAGTCGAACGCCGTGTTCTTCGAGGGCGCCGGATTTTTATTGACGCCGAAGGGGGCTCAAGGCGGCTCCTATAGTTCGCTTTCCGGCATCTCACTGCTTAGTCTGACCAACTGCACGAATGGCGGGGGCGGTGTTGGCGCCGACTGTTTCGGTGCTCCTCGGCCTGCAGTCCGGTACGACTCACCGACTTGGGGCGGCTTCAGGTTTGAGACGTCCTACGGCACGGTGCAAACAATTAACACTCCGGACCATAACTTCTGGGACGTTGCTGTCTTCTATACGGCCGATTGGAACAGCATCAAGTTGTCAGCGGCTTACGCTTACACTAATGAAGAGGAAAGCAGCGGTGCGAACTGCGTTGACTTACCCGGCCTTGGCAACGGGTGCGGTAAAGATCAGCTGCACCAGATCGGTGCCAGCGTCATGCACAAGCCGTCAGGCCTCGGCATCTATGGCTTGTGGCAGAGAGAGTCGGTCGATGGCTCGGCCTTTGCGCCTTACAGTGTCAATTTTAAAGCTAGCATCGATGACACCAATGTCTGGTACCTGAAGCCATTCTGGCGGAAAACTTGGAGCCCAATCGGCGCCACGGTGCTCTATGGCGAGTATGGCCAATATGAGGATCAGTACGCTGGCTTAGCTGGTGCGAATCTCTGCGGTGGCGGAGCGCTCAGCAACAGCAACGCGTGCGGCACTAACAATATCGGGTGGATGACCGACTCCGAAGTGCAGCGCTGGGGTCTTGGCGTCGTCCAGGAGATCGACTCAGCCGCTATGCATGTGTTCGCCAGGTGGCAGCACCAGGAGGCTGACGCCACGCTCAGAACCTGCACTGAAATTGCAGGCTCTTGCTTCCAAGGTAACTCCGACAATTACTCAAACTCGAAGGTGAACTTCGACAGCTGGGATCTGTTCCAGGTCGGCGGCATCATCTTCTTCTAAAGCACGACCCAAATTTGAGACTACGGAAGCCGCCCTTCGGGGCGGCTTCTTTTTTTGTGGTCACACGCCGGGGCCCCCTTGTTCGGGCATCCGCTTTAGTTTCGGCGTAGAGTTGGTTATGATAGCGCTTGAACAGCAATGGGGAATTTCCGACGGGGTCGGAAGGGGAAATTGGAGTGAGGTTTAGTCAGGGCCTCGAACGCTGGGTGATGCTGTGCGTGATCCCAGCCATTGCGCTCACCGTCTCGGCACGTCAACTCTATCTCAGCGTGATGGACGACTTGTCGACCTGGAAGGGGGGCGGCATGGGCATGTTCGCGGGGTCCGAAGCGCTGACCCGCTTCGCCAAGGTCTATCTTACATTTCCCGATGGCCGTCGGCACCCGCTGTTGAGGCTTACAGACAAGCAAGAAGAGCTCAAGGCGCAGGTTCTCAACTACCCGAGCGAACGCAATTTGCGCGCGCTCGCCAACTCCATCAGGGCCACTACTTGGTGGGCGAGTACCACCCGTGTACCCCTCAACGTGTTTGGCCGAGACGGCCAAAAAATTCGGGACGGCACCGAGCAGCTTTACGATCTTTACGCGGCGCACCCGCGGACGGCTTCGGAGCCGGCCGAGTTTAGGGTCGAGATTGAGTACTGGAAGGCGACATATGACCCTAAGACGAGGGAATATATCGGGGTTTTGGCGCGTACCTTCAAGCTAGAGGACTGAGTCGATGACGGGCGTCACCGCGACCGTGGGGTCTGCTTCGCTCGCTGCGCGGTTAAGCCAGACTTTGGCAGAGATTCGCAAGGCGGATTCGGTTGCCTATCTCACCCTGTTTCTGGTCGCGGTATTCGGCTTCACGTCGTGGTACTTTGCGCTTGCTGGACAGCTTGCCCTTCTGGCTGTCCTCCTTGTGCCCTCCCTAGCCAAAAGGCCTGCGCTGTGGGGCTTGTTGGCGATCGTTGGTTCCATCACGCTGGTGCTGGAACGCGACCTGGCCGACAATCACAAATATTTGCTGTGCTACTGGCTCTGGGTAATGTGCCTTGCGCATATTCCGGATGGGCGCGAGCAAAGAGACGAGATCATCCGCTTCAACGCGCGGTTCTTCCTTATTTTCATTTTTCTTGGAGCGGCGGTACAGAAGTTTGTGTCTTCGAGCTACATGTCAGGCGCGATGTTCGAGCTCGAGTTGCTGTTGGACGGCCGCTTTCAAGCGTTCGCTCAGCTGACCGGCATGGACGCGGGACTGGGGGTGGAGAGCGTGAGGCGTCTGCTTTTGCTGTCGAATCCCTATGTTCAGGTTGTTGATAGCAAGATCATGTTATTGCCAGATGATCGCGTCCATCTCGTTGCCAACCTCATAACACTTTACGATTTTTACGTGCAGGTCGCCATCGGAGTGCTCTTACTGTTCCGCCGAGCGGCCACCGACATCGCCGCCAATGTGCTTCTCCTGTTTTTCATCTTCACGACCTACATACCGGCGCCCGTGTTGGGCTTCGGTTTTACGCTGTCCGTCCTCGGATATGCTCTGGTCAAGGAGCGGTCGCAATGGCTTAGCGCACTCTATCTCCTGTCCACGGTGGCGGTCCTGTTCTATCAAATCCCGTGGCGCGACTGGGTGCTGGGAACGTGAATCTCGAGCGGGAGATGGCCAAAGACAGTCGCATCGTCGTGATTTATGATGGCGATTGCCCGCTTTGCAGCGCCTATATGCGCATGACGCGCCTAACTAAGGCCGTAGGGCGCCCCACGCAAATAAACGCCCGCGAGCGCCCGGAGTTGGTCAAGGCTTTGGCGGATAATGGTGTGAACCTCGACGAGGGGATGGCGGTATATTACCGAGGCCGCCTGTATGCGGGGAGCGACGCCGTGAACGTTCTGGCGTTGCTCACGACGCCGGTGGATGTCGGCAACCGGATTGCCGCCACTGTTCTGGGCCGGCCTAGGCTTGCCCGCACCCTCTACCCCCTGCTCCGCGCGAGCCGCAATCTCCTCCTGAAGCTGAAACGCAAGTCGCAACTCACGGCGACGCCATGCACCGCGCCGGCAGTTGACGCTACAATAAAATCGTCCTCAAGCATGGACAGTGACGTTAGCTGAACCGGCTTGTCCCCGTTCCAAGGGGACGGGGAGGCGTGCAAACATATGCAAGCGCGCCGATTCAGACGAAGCTCCGCTCGGGTGGCAAAGCTGTCCTCGGTCGTTGCCATCCCTTATGCTCAGCCTCACCTCGTCCTCTAGGGGCGTTTCGAGGCGGTTCCGAGGTGCGGTGTCCTCCGCGAGGCTGTCTCAGCAGGGCACTCAGGGGGCGCCGGGCCACCTTCTAAGCGAGGGTGGAATGAGCAAATCCCGGAGGCTTACGCCTCGCGGTTAAGAAATCCGTGCGCCTTTCGCTTCTGCGTCATGCCCGCCGAAGTGCCGGGCATCCCAATTTGGCGGTGAAGCGATTTCAGCGGTTATCACGTGGAGAGTCACGATTGGGTGGCCGGGACCCTCGGGTCAAGCCGAGGGCAGGCTCTGACGCTTCGCCTCAGCCCGGCCATGACGAAGGAGACGAGGCTGGCGCCGAGAAAGCTGCAGATGACAAGGAGATTAAATGCCGCGGGGTCACCGGAGCGAGGGTTGTGGAAACGCGGTTGCGGCGCTATCTCTGGAGCGAGACTGGAGCTCCAACAACAAGCGCCCGGGCGAGATATCGCCGCGCCCCGGCTTGAGAACGCCCATGCAGAAGGAAGCCGGCAGAGACGGCCCGTCGCGGACGCCCGTCCTCAGCGTCCAGAACGTGTCCTATTGGTACGGCGCCAAGCAGGCGCTCGACGATGTGAGCTTCGAGGTTTTTTCGGGCAAGGTCACGGCGCTGCTCGGGCCGAATGGCGCCGGCAAGTCCACGCTGTTCTCGCTCGTCACCAGGCTGTTCGATGCGCCGACCGGCCGGATCGAGATCTGCGGTCGCGCGGCGACGGAGTGGGGGGCCAAGGCGCTCGGGCCGCTTGGGGTCGTGTTCCAGCAGCCGACGCTCGATCTCGACCTCACCGTCAAACAGAATTTGCGTTATTTCGCGGCGCTCAGGGGGCTGCCGCGCAAGGAGGCCGATGAGCGCATGCTCCGTGCGCTCGAGGCGCTCGACATGGCGGAGCGCATCGGCGAGCGCGTGCGGTCGCTGAATGGCGGCCATCGGCGCCGGGTCGAGATCGCCCGCGCCCTGCTGCACAGCCCCAAGCTGCTCCTGCTCGACGAGCCGACCATCGGGCTCGACGATCCGACCCGGCGCGCCATCGTGCGCCACGTGCACGAGCTCGCCACGCGCGACAATATCGGCGTGCTGTGGGCGACCCATCTGTTCGACGAGGTGGAGCCCAACGACGATCTGCTGGTGATCGATCGCGGCAGGATCGTGGCGCGCGGCACCGCCAAGGACGTGGTAGCCGAAACTGGCGCCAAGGATCTCGGCGGCGCGTTCAGGCTGCTGATCGGCGCCGATACCGAGAAGGGCGTGACGGCATGAGCTTGATGCATTACGCGCGCGCGTTCTGGGGCATCGTGTGGCGCGAGTTGCTGCGCTTCCTGCAGCAGCGCGAGCGGTTCTTCGCGGCGCTGGTTAGACCATTGATCTGGCTGATTATTTTTGCCGCAGGCTTCCGCGCCGCGCTCGGCATTTCGATCATTCCGCCCTACCAGACCTACATCACCTACGACGTCTACATCACGCCCGGCCTGCTGGCGATGATCCAGCTGTTTCAGGGCATGCAGAGCTCACTGTCGATGGTGTACGACCGCGAG
>JBBQXL010000070.1:0-11098 GCA_038209695.1 Hyphomicrobiales bacterium | reverse complement strand
CGCTTCGCGCCGTTCCGCGTGGCGGAAGTGGTGAAATGCGACAAGCACCCCAACGCCGACAAGCTCAGCGTGTGCGAGGTCGATACCGGCAAGGAGCGCCTGCAAGTGGTGTGCGGCGCGCCGAATGCGCGGGCCGGCATGAAGGGCGTGTTCGCGCCGGTCGGCAGCTATGTGCCGGGCAGCGACATGACGCTGACCAAGGCCAAGCTCAGGGGCGTCGAGTCGTTCGGCATGCTGCTGTCGGAGCGGGAGCTTGAGCTGTCCGACGAGCATAGCGGCATCATCGAGCTCGACCCCAGAGCCAAGATCGGCAGCCCGGCGGCGACCGCGCTCGGGCTTGACGACGCGGTGATCGAAGTTGCCATCACGCCGAACCGGCCCGACTGTCTCGGCGTGCGCGGCATCGCCCGCGATCTCGCCGCCGCAGGGCTCGGCAAGCTGACCAGAGACGCGGTCAAGCCGGTCAAGGGCAGCTTCGCCAATCCGGTTGCCATCAAGCTCGAATTCGACAAAGACAGCGCCGATGCCTGCCCGGTCTTTGCCGGACGGCTGGTGCGAGGCGTCAAGAACGGCCCCTCGCCCGACTGGCTGCAGCGCCGGCTCAAGGCGATCGGCCTCAGGCCGATCAACGCGCTGGTCGATATCACCAACTACATCGCCTATGACCGCGGCCGGCCGCTCCATGTCTACGATGCCGACGAGCTCACAGGCGCCATTCGCGCCCGGCTGGGACGCAAGGGCGAGCAATTTCTCGCGCTGGACGGCAAGAGCTATCAGGTCGACGCCGATTGTTGCGTCATCGCCGACGACCGGGCGGTGCTCGGACTGGGCGGGGTGATCGGCGGCGCGGAGACCGGCGTCACCGAGGCGACCACCAATGTGTTCATCGAGTCGGCTTATTTCGATCCCAAGCGCACGGCGCGCACCGGACGCAAGCTCGGCATCCAGTCCGACGCGCGGTTTCGGTTCGAGCGCGGCGTCGATCCCGATTTCGTGGTGCCGGGCTTGGAGCTGGCCACCGAGTTGGTGCTGCAACTTTGCGGCGGCGAGGCGAGCAAGATCACGATCGCCGGCAAGGCGCCCAAGCCGAACCAGCCGTTCAAATTCGATCTCGGCCTGGTCCAGCGTTTGAGCGGGCTCGAACTCGGCGCCGGCGACATCCGGAAGCTGCTCGGGGCGCTCGGCATCGTGTTTGACGGAAAAGGTAAGCACGCCAAGGCGGCGCCGCCCTCGTGGCGGCCCGACATCACCGGGCCGGCCGATCTGGTCGAGGAGGTGGTGCGTCTGGTCGGCGTCGACCGGGTGCCGGCCACGCCGATGACGCGTGCGGCCGGCGTGGCCAGGCCGGTGCTCACCGAAGCGCAACGCCGGCAACGGCTGACGCGCCGCGTGCTGGCCGCGCGTGGGCTGGTCGAGGCGGTGACCTGGTCGTTCGTCGCGCCGGAGCACGCCAAATTGTTCGGCGGCGGTCAGGCCGAGCTCACCTTGAGCAATCCGATTTCCAGCGAGCTGGCGGAGATGCGGCCCTCGCTCCTGCCGGGGCTGATCACCGCCGCGCAGCGTAATCGCGACAGGGGCTTTGCCGACGGCGCTCTGTTCGAGCTTGGACAAGCCTATCGGGGCGCCAAGCCCGAGGACCAATTCGTCGCCGCGTCCGGCGTTCGCTTCGGGCGCTCGACGCTATCGGGCTCAGGCCGCCATTGGTCGGGCGAAGCCCCTGCCGCTGATGTGTTCGCCGCCAAGGCCGACGCGGTGGCCGCGCTGGCGGCGCTCGGCCTCGATCAAGCGAACTTGACGGTCACGCGCGAGGCGCCGGCATGGTTCCATCCCGGCCGCTCCGGTGCGCTCAAGCTCGGGCCCCAGACCGTGCTCGGCGTATTCGGCGAATTCCATCCCGATCTCCTCGCCAAGCTTGGCGTCGATACGCCGATCGCCGGCTTCGAGCTTTATCTCGGCGCCGTGCCGCCGTCGAAACGCAAAGGCAAGGCGCTCGAAGCTTCCGACCTCCAGCCGGTCAGGCGCGACTTCGCCTTTCTGCTCGACGATGAGGTCGCGGCCGGCGATGTGCTGCGCGCGGCGCTGTCGGCCGACCGCGCGCTGATCAGCGAGGTCGGCGTGTTCGACCTATTCACCGGCCAGGGCGTGCCGGACGGCAAGAAGTCGCTGGCGATCGAGGTGTCGCTCCAGCCGCGCGACAAGACGCTGACCGATGCCGAGATCGACGCGGTGGCGGATAGGGTCGTGGCTGCGGTCAAGAAGGCGACCGGCGGCGAGTTGCGCGGCTAGAACTGGCGGAAACCGCTGAGCGGCGCCGGGGGCGCGCCTTGGCGCTGCGGGGTGCGGCGCTTCACCAAAGACGGCTTGTTATAGAACGGCTTGTCTTCGCAGGCCGCTTCGATCTTGGCCGCGAGCTTCGGGCCGGGCTCGCCGGCGTGCTGCCAGCCCTGACACATGGTGCCGATCTTGCCGCCGAGAGTGGAGGCGCCGTCGGCGCAATAGAGCCCCGAGCCGTCCGGTTGCGGGGTGAAGCGCACGCCCCGCGCGGCCTTGTCGTCATCCAAGCCGGCGGCGAGATGATTGAGCGCGTAGATACGCTTCTCCGCCTCCGGCGCCGAGAATCGCGCCGGCCGTACCTGGGTGTTGGTCAGCGGGATCGCCTCGATGGCCTCGACCTTCCAGGCGCCATCGATCCGCGCCAGATAGACCTTGGCCATCAATCCATAGTCGCGGCACAGCCCGAAACGGGTCATCTCCGCGGTGCCGGGATGGAGGAAATTGCCGAGCCCGTAGAAGATCAGCGACCTGCCGTCGAGCTCGACCCCTTGGGCCACATGCGGGTGGTGGCCGACGATCAGATCGATGCCCTTCTCCTCAGCCGCGAAGCTGCGCCAATCGGCCAGTTGGCGCTCGTCCGGGATCACCCGGCCTTCGAGCCCGTAATGGATCGATAGAATGCGGTAGTCGACCGGCATGGCGGCAAGCTTGTCGACCGCCGCCTCGAAATCGGCGCGGTCGCGATACGAGGCCTGGCCGGGGCTGTCGGGGCCGGCGCGATATTGCGGCTGATCGCCGGTGATGATGCCGATGGCCGAGAAACCGATTCTGGCGCCGTCGACGGCGAGGCAGCCGGGCTTGATCGCCTCGTCGAGATTGCTGCCGATGCCGGCATAGGCGATGGCCCGCTCGGCATTGGCGACGGCGAGATGGTAGAGCGTCTCTTCGATGCCGGCGCCGCCGTAATCGAAGGCGTGATTGTTGGCGAGCGAGAACATGTTGAAACCGGCGGTGATCAGAGCCTTGAGCGCGAACGGGTGGCTCCGGAAGTGGAACGAGCCCTTGCCTTTGCCTTCCGCCGAAAGATCGTTGCGGTCGGTGACCACGGTCTCGAGATTGACAAAGGCGAGATCGCCGTCGAGCTCGCGGGCGATGCCGCCCAGCATGTAGGAGAACGCGGTGACCTGCTTGCCCTTGCGCAGACCCTTGGCATCGACCGGCGCGTCGCTGCGATTGAAGCCGGTATCGCCGACCAGCACGATGGTCATGCGGTCGGGCGACGAGGCCGGCGCGGCAGTCTGGCTGTCGCCGATCGAGGCGGTGAGCTCGGTCCGGTCGCACGGCGCCACGCGCGTGGCGGCGAACAGCAGGCCTGCTGCGGGAATAAGCGCAGCGCCGGCGGCTGCCAGTCCAAGCGATATGCGCCAGCCGCGTGCCATGATCAGGTCACCCCTCATATTAGGGCCTGGTCCGCCTCCTGGCGAACGCGCGAAACCGCATCGAACCCCAGATTGTGATCGCGGGCAAGATGCACCATGGCCCGCTCGGCGAGCGCGGTGATGGTGAGCAGCGGATTGACGCCGATCGAGCGGGGAATGGCCGAGCCGTCGCAGACATAGAGCCCGGGATGAACGCTATCCGGCTCCCTGCCGTCGAACACCTGGCATTTGTGGTTCACCACGCCGCTCCCCGAATTCTGGCCCATGCCGCAGCCGCCGAGCGGATGCGCCGTTGCGGGTTTCGTGCCCATGTTGGTGGCGGCCAACGGGCTCTTGATGTAGCGCGCGCCGACCGACGCGGCCGCCTTGGTCAGGGCCGCGTCGACGCGGGCATAGACGGGCTGGTCGGCGACGCCGGGCCAACGAATTTGCGCCCGGCCATTGTCCAGGCTGATGCGCCCCTTCGCGTCGTCGTGGGACACCACGAAGAAGGTGTGAAGATGGGATAGCGGGCCGTGATAGACGCCCTTGATCAGGCTTTGCGCGGCGCCGAGAATCCGGCCGCCGGCGATGAAGAACACCGGCAGCAGCGGCGCCAGCGCCGAGGGCAGCACCCCCTCTTGCAGGATCATGGAGCGGTCGAGCTCGTGCGCGTCGGGAAGCTCAATCTGCCCGGCGACGCAGGCGCCGATGGCGTCGCCCACGAATTTCGGCGGGTGGCCGACGCCGACGCCGTTCACTCGCTCGCTGCCGCCAAGGGCGAAGGCGATGATGTCGCCATTGGCCGAGAATCTCTCGCCCAGCCGGTCGGACAGGCCGAGCCCGCGCTCGCGCGAGCGGAGCAGTATCTCGGTCGAGCCGAGCGTACCGGCGGCAAGCACCACGGTGGCGGCGTCGACGAAGCCGGGGCTGGCCTCGGTATCGTCGGACGGCGTGAAATAGACCCGCCAGCTACCGTCGCTCTTGGCGATGTGGCTCACGCTCATTTCGGTGAAGATGTCGGCGCCGTTGGCCTTGGCGTCGGGCAGATAGGTGACGGCGACGGTGTTCTTGGCGCCGACATTGCAGCCGGAGCAGCAATCGCCGCACAGGGTGCAGGCCGGCTGGGCGACGCCGGCCGGGTTGACGATGTCCTCGAAGCTCACCACCACCGGCGCGACCACCGGCGGCAGGCCGAAGGCGGCGCTCGCCGCTTCAAGAGCGCGGTATTTGGTGAGCGCGGGCGCGTTCGGGTAACGCGTCGGCCGGAGCATGGCGGAGGCCCGCTGGTAGCCGAGCTCCAGCAGCCCGTCTCCGGTGAGCTGTGCTGGCCAGGCGGGATCGGCGAACACCCGGGCGTCGGGCTTAAGCGCGACGGCGGCATTGATCAGCGAGCCACCGCCGAGGCCGCAGCCGACCAGCACATGGATGTCGGCGCCGAGCCGGAAATCGAACAGCCCCGTGCGCGAGCCCGAGCGCATCTTGCCGCCGTTCAATTGAAGCTCGCGGCGGAGTTCGGGCAAGCGGCTCGGAAACGAGCCGGTCGGGAATTCCTTGCCCTTCTCGATCACGCACACGCTCTGGCCGGCCCGCGACAGGCGTGACGCGGCCACGCCGCCGCCATAGCCGGAGCCGACCACGACCACGTCATAGGCGCGCTTGAGGTCGCCCGGCGGCGAGGAGAGCGGCTGCTGCATGGTCCCTCCATAACCCAAATGGCCAAGTCCGCCCAAGCGCTTATCGGCCATCTTGCGGCATCACTTCAGTTCACGGTCGCGCGAGAGCCACTATGCCGCTTTCCCGCCGCTCCATATGGTGGCTCCCTGACCGGAATTGGGAGAGCTCCATGATCGCACGATCGATCTGCGCCACGCTGACCGCCGCCTTTCTCGCCGCATTGATCCTCGCCTGTGGCGCGCATGGAACACGCGCGGCCGAGAGCGAAACGGCGATCTTCGCGGGCGGCTGCTTCTGGTGCATGGAGGCCGCCTTCGATGAGGTCGACGGCGTGACCGAGACGGTCTCGGGCTATGCCGGCGGCACCAAGCCGAACCCCAATTACGGCGACCATGAGGGCTACAAGGAGGCGCTCAAGGTGACCTTCGACCCCGCTAAGGTGACCTACGCCAAGCTGCTCGACCATTTCTGGCACAACATCGACCCGTTCGACGCCAACGGCCAGTTCTGCGACCAGGGCAGCGCCTATGAGAGCGCTGTGTTCGTCGCCAATGACGCGGAGAAGCAGTTGGCCGAGAAGACCAAGGAAGAGATCGCCACCCGGTTCAAGCAGAAGGTGGCGACCGTGATCGTGCCGGTGACCACCTTCACGCCGGCGGAGGACTACCACCAGAATTATCACAACACCAATCCGGTGAGTTACAAGTACTACAAATGGGGTTGCGGCCGCGCCCAGCGGCTCGCCGAGATTTGGGGCAAGCCGAGTTAAGCCCATGGCGGCGCCCCGCGGAGCGTAGCGATGGACGCGCGACCGACCGATCCAATCGACCAGGGCGAGGTGGTCTATCGCCATTCGGGCGCGGTGCGGGCCACGCACTGGATCAACGCGCTGGTGCTGCTCGTGCTGCTGATGAGCGGCCTGCAAATCTTCAATGCCCACCCTGCCCTCTATCTCGGCTCGAAGTCGGATTTCGACGCGCCAGTATTCGCCATGCGGCCGATGATGCATGACAACAAGATCTTTGGCGTGACGACCGTGCTGGGTTGGGATTTCGACACTACCGGCGTGTTCGGGCTGGCCGGCGACGAGAACGGACATGATCCCCGCGGCTTTCCATGGTGGGCGACACTGCCGGGCTATCAAGATTTGTCGCTGGGCCGGCGCTGGCATTTCTTCTTCGCCTGGCTGTTCCTGTTCAATGGGCTGGCCTATCTGTTGTGGAGCCTGGGCAGCGGCCATTTGCGCCGCGACCTAGTGCCGTCGGGGCGGGAGCTCAAGCATATCGGCGCCTCGATCTGGGACCACATACGGCTCAGATTCCCCAAGGGCGACGAGGCCAAGCGCTACAACGTGCTACAAAAGCTCAGCTATCTGACCGTGGCGCTGGTACTGCTGCCGTTGATGCTGCTGACCGGGCTCGCCATGTCGCCGGGCATGGACGCCGTCGCTCCGATCCTGCTCGACATCTTCGGCGGCCGGCAATCGGCGCGCACCATTCATTTCATCTCGGCGAGCTTCATCGTGATCTTTGTCGTGGTGCATATCGTCATGGTGCTGATCACCGGCGTTTGGAACAATCTCCGCTCGATGATCACCGGCCGCTACGTCATCGCCCCGGCGGAGAAAGAGTCATGAGCAGCGGGAACGGTCTCGACCGCCGCGGCTTTCTCGCCCGCGGCCTGGCGGCGGCCGGCACGACCCTGCTCGGCGGTTGCGACCCGCTGTCGGAGCAGCCCTGGGTCCGGCGCATTCTCGATTCGGCCGAGACGCTGACCCGGGTCACGCAGCGCGCGTTGCTCACGCCGTCGGACCTGGCGCGAGAATATAGCGAGGCCGACCTGAGCCGCGAGTTCAAGGCGAACGGCTCGACCGATCCTGACGATGCCGGCTACAAGGCGCATGCCGCGAGCGGCTTCGCCAATTGGAAGCTTCAGGTCGGCGGTCTGGTCGGGGAGCCGCTCTCGCTCAGCCTCGACGAGCTCCGCGCCATGAATTCGCGCACCCAGATCACCCGGCACGATTGCGTCGAGGGCTGGAGCTGCATCGGCAAGTGGAAGGGCGTCCCGCTCAGCGCCCTGCTGGAGCGGGCGCAGATCAAGCCCGAGGCCCGCTATATCGTGTTCTATTGCGCCGACGATCTCGGCGAGACGGGGACCGAAGACGGCAAATATTACGAATCGGTCGGGCTGGCCGACGCCTTCCACGCACAGACCATTCTCGCCTACGAGATGAATGGCGAGACCCTTCCCATTCCGCACGGCGCGCCGCTCAGACTCCGGGTCGAGCGTCAGCTCGGCTACAAGATGGCGAAATATGTGATGCGTGTGGAGGCGGTGGACAGCTTCGCAGGCATCCGCCGCGGTCGGGGCGGGTTCTGGGAAGATCTCGGCTATGAGTGGTATGCTGGCATCTGAGCCGGAAAAATGAAAGGACCCGCGATCAAGCGGGTCCCTTCTTAAACCGACAGCAATCTAGCTCTTCTTGAAGAAGTGATGCTTCCTGTGGGACTTCTTGTAGGCCTTGTGGTGCGCCCGGCAGGCCTTCTTGCTCATGCTCTTATGGCAGGAATGGCCAGCCTGGACCGTAGCCGGGGCGATGGTCATCGTCGCGCCAGCCAGAATCACTGCCGCCGATGCGGCCAGAAACACTTTCTTAAGCATAGGGTTACTCCCGTGGGTGATTATGCTGCGTTATGCGGTGGCAATAGGCGCCGGATCAGGCGCCTGCGTCAACATTCTTCTTCCAGACGTCGCTGATATGACGAACGTTGTTGCTTTTCAGTTGTCTCCGCAAAGAAAGGGGCCCGCATGGGCCCCCCTCTCATGATCGATTGGTCTAGCAAAATGGCTATTTTACGCCTTTTGCATTGCCTTGGCGTGCGCCTTACAGCCCTTCATGAAAGCATGGCGGGCTTTCATGTCGCCCTTATATTTGGCCTTGGCGGCGGCCTTGCAGGTCATGCCAGCGGCCGTGGCCGGCGTGAACTGAACCGGGACGGCGACGGCGGCAACAAGAGCAGTGGCGAGGGCGCCGAACAGCACTTTCTTCAGCATGGGGTGTCTCCGTTGATTTGCGATTCCAATATCGGCAATGTCTAGAACTGAACGGCCACCACAATAGGGCGCTTCGTCTCACCATTCCGCCGCATTTGCTGAACGCCCGCTTGACCCTCTAGGGCTTGCTCCCGTACCAAGCCGCGCATGAGTCAATCCGAGTCGACGCCGCTCTCCCATATCCGCAACTTCTCCATCATCGCCCATATCGACCACGGCAAGTCGACGCTGGCAGACCGGCTGATCCAGCTGTGCGGCGGCCTGACCGCGCGGGAGATGAAGGAGCAGGTGCTCGATTCCATGGATATCGAGCGCGAGCGCGGCATCACCATCAAGGCGCAGACCGTGCGCCTGGACTACCGCGCTAGAGACGGCCAGCTTTACGAGCTGAACCTGATCGACACGCCGGGCCATGTCGATTTTGCCTATGAGGTGAACCGCAGCCTGGCCGCGTGCGAGGGGTCGCTGCTGGTGGTCGATGCAAGCCAAGGGGTCGAGGCGCAGACGCTGGCCAATGTCTACCAGGCGCTCGACAACCACCACGAGGTGGTGCCGGTGCTCAACAAGATCGACCTGCCGGCGGCGGAGCCGGAGCAAGTGCGCCGGCAGATCGAGGAGGTGATCGGGCTCGACGCGCATGATGCGCTCGAAATCTCCGCCAAGACCGGCAAGGGCATCGAGGAGGTGCTGGAGGCGATCGTGCAGCGGCTGCCGCCGCCCAAGGGCGACGTCAACCGGCCGCTCAAGGCGCTGCTGGTCGATAGCTGGTACGACGCCTATCTCGGCGTGGTGGTGCTGGTGCGCATCATCGACGGCAGATTGAGCAAGGGCCAGCGCATCAGGCTGATGCTGACCGGCGGCTCCTATCAGGTCGACCGCGTCGGTATATTCCGCCCCAAGCAGGAGATGCGCAACTCGCTCGGACCCGGCGAGATCGGCTTCTTCACCGCCTCGATCAGGCAGGTGGCCGACACTCGGGTCGGCGACACCGTGACCGACGAGAAGAAGCCGGCCAACGAACCGCTGCCCGGCTTCAAGCCGGCTCAGCCCGTCGTGTTTTGCGGGCTGTTCCCGGTCGATGCCTCCGAGTTCGAGGATTTGCGCGAAGCGGTCGGCAAGCTGCGGCTCAACGATGCCAGCTTCAGCTACGAGATGGAGACCTCGGCCGCGCTCGGCTTCGGCTTCCGCTGCGGCTTTCTCGGGCTGCTGCATCTCGAGATCATCCGCGAGCGGCTCGAGCGCGAGTTCGACATCGACCTCATCGCCACGGCGCCGTCGGTGATCTACCGGGTCTACCTGACCGACGGCACGATGAAGGAGCTGCACAATCCGGCCGACATGCCCGAGCCGCAAAAGATCGCCAGAATAGAGGAGCCGTGGATCGCGGCGACCATCCTGGTGCCGGACGAGCATCTCGGCGCCGTGCTGAAACTGTGCGAAGACCGGCGCGGGCGGCAGAAGAACCTGACCTATGCCGGCTCGCGCGCCATGCTGGTCTATGAGCTGCCGCTCAACGAGGTGGTGTTCGATTTCTACGACCGGCTGAAATCGGTGACCCGGGGCTATGCCTCGTTCGACTATCACATCACCGGCTACGAGGAAGGCGATCTGGTCAAGATGGCGCTGCTGGTCAATGACGAGCCCGTGGATGCCCTCTCGATCATCGTCTATCGCGGTCGCGCCGAGACGCGCGGTCGCGCCATGGTCGAGAAGCTCAAGGATCTGATCCCCCGACATATGTTCAAGATTCCGATCCAGGCGGCGATCGGCGGCAAGGTGATCGCGCGCGAGACCATCAGCGCGCTGCGCAAGGACGTGACCGCCAAATGCTATGGCGGCGACATCACCCGCAAACGCAAGCTGCTCGACAAGCAGAAGGCCGGCAAAAAGAAGATGCGGAGCTTCGGCCGGGTCGACATCCCGCAGGAGGCGTTCATCGCCGCGCTCAAAATGGACGGGAATTAGCGCGCTCGGGCGCGCGCCTCGTTTTCTATCCCTCGCATAGGAACCGGGATCCGCCGGCCGCGTTCACCAATGGCTCCGAAAGCGCCGGGTTGGGCGCCGCAGGGCGGCTGGCTGTGCAAGCACTACATCAATCGATGCAGCTTATCTGCTGTAACGACTAAGGTTTTATGGGCTGCCGTAGAGATCTACGGTGGCCATTTTCTTGCCACCTTCAAGTACAATCTGGCCAGACTGCGGCAAGAAGGTGTTATTCTCTGGCCTTACGCAGATCACTACTTGACTATAGTTTAATTATCACGTTCCCTGTTAGCCATAGGGATAGCAGCACGACCGAGGGACACGGCGGGCTGAGTTGGTTAGATCGGCACCGTTCTCCCGCAAGCATCAATCCGAAGGCTGCATCAGGCCGCCCCCGCATATCGCGCGCTCAGGCGGGGCCGGCTGGCGTTCACGAGGGCAGCGCGCTCAAATAGAGGGACTTGTTCATGCGTATCCCCCTCGCGGTCGGACTCTGTCTGGTCGCCGTCGCCGCCGCCGCGGCAGCCCCGCGCGCCAAGGACCAGGCCAAGCCCGTCGCCAACGCGGCCGTGTCCAGTCAGAACATGCGCGAGAATTTCCGCGCCAGCATCAATGAGAACGTGGTGACGATCATGGCCGGCAGCCCGAGCGGCACCGACCTCGCCATCGTCCAGGATCTCGCCGAGGTGCTC
>JBBQXL010000069.1:0-11217 GCA_038209695.1 Hyphomicrobiales bacterium | reverse complement strand
CCTGGACAACCTCGCCCGCAAGGGCCAGGGGCATCCGCTGCCGGAGAAGGTTTTTTATCAGTGGTACCGAGACAATCGCGCATCCTACGCTCTGGCGGAGAAATTGACCGGGCGCGCTCCGGTGCGCGTCATGTATGAGGGCTTGTGCCTGTCGACCGAGGCGGTCGCCGGGCGCCTGGCCGATGCGCTGGGCGCCGACTATATCGATACCGGCGCCGCCCTAAACCATGGCCGCACCCACATCATTGCCGGCAACCGGCTGCGGCTGCCCGAGGCGGGCAAGGTCAAGCAACTCGCCTATGATTATCGTTGGATGGTGCGGTCGGAGTGGCTGCGGCCCTATTTGCTGATGCCGATGGTGCGGAAGTACAACGAGCGATGCCTGCGCGAGCTGGGCAAATTGGCTTGAGCCATCCCCACGAGCATCACCATGATGGGCCCTGACTGTGTCGGCGTCGGCGCGGCGCGGTCCGGCAGCAGCTGGCTCTACGAAGTCTTGGTGCGTCACCCCGCGCTGTGGCTGCCGCCGGTCAAGGAGTTGCACTATTTCGACGAGCCGGTGCAGACCAAGCGCTATTACAGCTATCTGCGCATGCGCCTGATTTCTGGCCTTTGGATCCGGCGCCCGCTGTCCCGCTTCGATCTCCAGTACTTTCTCGGCCGGCGCAGTGACGCCTGGTACTGCAATCTGTTCGCGCCCGCGCGGCGCCGCGGCCTGCTCACGGGCGAGATCACGCCGGCTTATTCCACTCTCGACGAGCCCGCGCTGGAACGCCTGCGTGCCCTGAACCCGGAGGTCAGGCTGATCTACATCATGCGCGATCCGGTCATGCGCAGCTGGTCTGCCGTCATGAAGCGGCGTGGCAAGAGCGGACTGGCCGGCATGCCAAGCGGCCAGGACGCGATCGCATATGCCTTGACCCAGGGCGTCAGCAGACGGTCGATTTATATCGACGCGATCCAGCGGCTCGAGCGGGTGTTTCCGCGAGACCAGATCTTTTACGGATTCTTCGAGCAGCTCACCGCCGATCCGCCGGGCTTCGCCACCAACGTGCTGCGGTTTCTCGGTGTCGAGCCCGGAGATGTGACGCGTCTGTTGCCGCGCGCGCCGGTGAATGTCGCCGCCGCCGGTCGAATGCCACCGCCTGAGTTTGCACGCGCGCTCGCTGCGGCCTATCTGCCCTGGGTCGAAGAACTGTGCCAACGGTTCGAAGGTCCGCCACAGCTTTGGCGCGCACGATACAAGGCGCTGCTCGACGAGCGCACGCCGAGCCGGTCGGAATCGCGCGCGTGAAGCTCGCCTATCTCTCCGCGGCCAAGCTGCCCTCGCGCGAGGCCAACAGCATTCACGTGATGAAGATGTGCCAGGCGCTAGGCCATCTCGGCCAGGAGGTGACGCTGGTCGCGCCGGACGTGAATGAAGGCCTCGAGCCCGGCGTGTCCGACATCTACGATTTTTATGGCGTGGAGAGCTGCTTCGAGTTGCGCAAGCTGCCCTGGCGTCAGGTCAAGGGGCGCGGCTGGATCTACGGTTGGGAGGCAGGACGTTTCGCCAAGCGGCTGCACGTCGACGCCGTGTTCGGCAGGTCGTTGCACGCTTGTGCCATTGCCGCGCGCGCGGGATTGCCGACGAGCTGGGATGCGCACATGCTGTCCTTCCTCATGCGGTGGGACGAACGCAGACTGTTTCGCTGGATGATTGGCGCGCCTGCTTTCCGGCATGTATTCGTCAACTGCGCTTCGCTGGGCCATTGCATCCTGGAGCAAGTGCCGGAGCTCGAAGGCCGGATCGTCGTGGCCCATAACGGAGCCGACGAATTGGCGGATGGCGTGGTACCGGCGGATCTTGGCGGCGGCGGGCGGCCGCAAGTTGGCTATGTCGGGCACCTCTATGCGGGCAAGGGCTTCGAAATCATCCGACGTCTCGCCACACAGGTGCCGACGGCAGACTTCCACGTCGTGGGCGGCGAGCAGAAGACCGTCGACATGCTTCGCGCCGACTCCACGCTTCCGAACAACATCCGCCTGCACGGCTTCGTGCCGCCGGCCGAGACCGAGCGGCTTTGTCTCGCCTTCGATGTGCTGCTCGCGCCCTATCAATCCGACGTGCGCATCGCCGGGGGCGGCGAGACCGGCGCGTGGATGTCCCCGTTGAAAGTGTTCGGCTATATGGCGGCCGCCAAGCCCATTCTTTGCTCGGACCTGCCGGTCCTGCGCGAAGTCATCGAGGATGGGCGCAACGGCATTTTGGTCCCGCCCGATAATGTGGACGCCTGGGCGGCTGCATTGCGGCGCTTGCTCGACGACGACATCTTGCGCCAAAAGCTCGGCGCCACGGCCCATGCCGACTTTCTGGCGCGGCATACCTGGCGGCGGCGGGCCAACCGCGTCGTGGAGAGCTTCGAGAGCTCCAACATTCGCCCCACACCTTGAAAGCCAAGGCGAAGATGCGGGTGCTGTGCATGGTCCCGACCATGTCGGGACCGGGTGGGGCGGAGCGGATCATGTCCTATCTGGTCGCGCATTTGGCCGACCGCCACGACGTGACCTTGTTGACTCTCGATCGGCCGGACGCCCCATCCTTCTATCCGGTGCCAGCCTCCGTTCGGCAAGTCGGTGTCGACAAACTTGGCGGCCGGGGCATCCGGCGGCTTGCCCGAGTCCTGTCACGCCCCTTGCGCATCCGGCGAGAAATGCGCGCGTTCGATCCCGACGTAGTCGTCAGCTTCATGGACACGATGAATGTCACGGCGCTGATCAGCTGTCTTGGGCTGGGCGTGCCGGTGGTCGTCTCGGAGCGAAACGATCCGGCCCTGAACCGCATCGGCCGTCTCAAGGAGAGGCTGCGCGACCGCATCTATCCTTTGGCTCGACGCGTCGTGATGCAAACGAACCGGGCCGCGCTCTATTTTCCACCTGGGCTGCAGCCGAAGCTCAAGGTCATCCCCAATCCAGTGCCTCCGTCCTCGCTGCGTGCCGAACCCGATCGGGCCAATGCCGAAGGCCGCTGGCGGGTCATCGCGGTCGGGCGCCTCGAGCGACAAAAAGGCTTCGACCTGCTGGTCGAGGCTTTTGGGCGCATAGCTCAAGAGCGGCCGGAGTGGGACCTCGTCATTTTCGGTGAGGGGCCCGAGCGCGCGGAGCTCGAGGACTCGGTCGCGCGTCTTGACCTTGACGGGCGCGTGCAGCTGCCGGGAATTGTGACGGATCTGGCGGCCGAGCTGGCCGCGTCGCACCTGATGGCTTTTCCATCGCGCTATGAGGGTTTTCCCAATGCGCTGGCCGAAGGTCTGGCGGTCGGGCTTCCCGCCGTCGGATATCGCGGGGTAAGCGGCGTCGAAGATCTCATTATCGATGGGCAGACCGGGCTGCTGGTAAACAGCGAAGAGGGAACCGTCGCTCTGGCTGGAGCGCTGGCAGCGCTGATGAGCGACGCGCCACGGCGGCGCCAACTGGGAGAGGCCGCGCGAGATCGTGTCACCCAATGGGCGCCGAGCCATGTTCTCGCGCTGTGGGAAGACATGCTGATCGAGGCGGCCGGGCGCGACCGGACCAAGCAATCGCCTCTTCGATGAGCGCTCGATAGACGGGCGCCTACCAAACGATTGCCGGCCCTCACTCGGCCAACTGCTTGAGCCTGTCGGCAGCGGCGGCGGTGAACCAGCCCGAATCCGTCCCGATCGCGACCATGTCCCAGCCAGCCTCTATCAGCGGTCTGGCATAGGTCGCGTCGTTGGCGAAAACAAACGCCATTATGGATTTTTCGCGGCACTTCCGCAGCACGAGAGACAAGGCCTCCTTGATTTCGGGAGCGTGAATATCGAAGCGCCCCGTCAGCGCTGCCGAAAGATCATTGGGGCCAAAGCAGACCATGTCGACGCCGTCGATGTTGAGAATATCGTCCAGCTCATCCAGCGCGCCCTTGGTCTCGATCTGTGGGCAAGCAATGGTCCACCCATCGGCTTGTGGAACATATCCGCCGGAAAGGTTGAGCTGAGCCCGATAGGGGCCCCAACTGCGGGTGCCGCGCGGAGGATATTTCACGGCTCGCACGAAGCGCTCGGCGTCGTCAGCCGAATTGATCAAGGGGCAGACGACGCCCTGGGCCCCGGCATCGAGGGCGCGCCCGATCAGACCAGGGTCATTGTCGGCAACCCGGACGAGGGCGGGCAGGCCGGCGGCCTTGGCGGCGGTCAGGCAGCCCACCATGGCATCATGACCACCGAGCCCATGTTGCTGGTCGATCAGAATGCAGTCCCAGCCCGCCTCCCCGATCGCATCGATAAGCAAAGGGGCATTGATGGCCAGCCACGCGCAAAACAACGTCTTGTCGTCACGCGCCGCGTCGCGAAAACGGTCGCTGGTCAGGGGTTGGCCTTGGTTGGGCGCGATTTGCATTACGATCTCATGAGTGGCGTGGACTGAGAGAATTTTTTCGTCGGCACTATGCCCTCGAACGCAGGCGATAGCGGATCAACGATCCTAGGGTGTGTTTTGACAACGAGTTAGAAGGTGGTCGAAATAGCCAATTGTCTTGAGGAGACCCTCTCTGAGGGAAATCGTGGGACGCCAGCCGAGCAATTCTTGAGCAGCGCTTATGTCAGGCTTCCTCTGACGCGGATCGTCCGTTGGAAGGGGGCGGTGGACGATCCGGGAACGCGAGCCGACCAGCTCCACGATCAGTTCGGCAAGCGCCCGTATGGTGCACTCCTCTGGATTGTCGAGATTGATGGGACCTGTTACCTCCACCTTTGTTGCCATCATGCGGATAAGGCCGCGAATGAGGTCGTCGACAAAGCAGAAGGAGCGCGTCTTTCGCCGGCTCCCGCTTGCATTTTTCCAACTCTTTGCCGGCGGCGGTGCAGGGGGCAGACCTCGTATTTCTTGCTGTCGGCACACCGATGCGCCGTGGCGACGGCTATGCCGATCTCACCTATATATTCGAGGCGGTCGACGAGATGGCGCCGCATCTCAACGGGTCCACGGTCATCGCCACCAAATCGACGTGCCGAGTCGGCACCAGCCGTGACATCGAGCGGCGGCTGCGAGCTCAGGCCGGATCTTGACCTCGTAGTCTGCTCCAATGCTGCAGCGCGACTGCAATAGGCAATGATTGAGGAATGGCGCCAATCGAAATTAGCTTGGCGTCAAAGGTGGGGCAATAAATTTTTTTTATCTCGCGTCAGGGGCCAGCCTGTTGTCGTTTCCGCTCCCGCCGCTGCTGTTTGCGCTCTTGCCGGAGCGACGTCAGATAGCTTGCGGCCAACCGGTACGGATTGCGCCGCCGCGCCCGCACGAAGTCGCGCGCCCATGTGAGCTGCTCAATCTTGTCTTCGACACCGCGCGTGCAATTGGCGTGATGCAGAAGGACGCCATATGGGGGCTCCGATCCCTGCGACTTAGCCCATATCCTGTTGCCGAATGTACCCCAGCTGACGCGATTCTTATCCTCGGCCAACAATGCATTAAGAGCCGTCTGATCGGCAATCGGAAGTTTTTCGAAAGCCGTGTCGCCAACCTCGCTGTAAAGCGCCAGGGTCTGAGGATTGCACCGCACGCAGACAAATCCGACATTGACGTTACCCTTGAACGGCCAGTTCTCGCTCTGAAAGACGATATCCCGGCCTTCCATGGCTCTTTCGATCGTGGGAAGGCACCGGCCGAAGAACTGGATGTCCAGGTCGCAGACGATGATTGTCTCGCCCTGGTTCTGCTCAATGGCGTGGCGGTAATAATCGTGCCTGATCCGCACCGCCTTGAGCCACGGCTCATTGCCGAAAGCGGCCCGATCCGATCCTAGCGATCCAATATCCTTGAGGTGGAGCTCGAAAGGATCCTTGAGGGTTTTCAGGAACCAATCGTCCTTAAGCACGGCATGTTCCCGCGTATAGACCGCGAAGAGCTTCACGCTTCGCCTCCCGTGGTCGCTTTGCAGAGATCCGGACTATTACCTTCTTCTTCGTTGAAACAAGGCACGATCACTGACGGGAGTCCAAGACTCCGATTTACCCGACGTGGCGAAACACTCATGTGAAACTATTCGCATCCAACTGCTAACCAGCAACCCAATGCTACAACTGGGACCTTAAGGGCGGATAGCGCGGATCGTCCGTTGGGAGGGGGCTGTGGACGATCCGGGAACGCGAGCCGACCAGCTCCACGATGATCTCGGCAAGCCCCCGTATGGTGCACTCCTCTGGATTGCCGAGATTGATGGGACCCGTTACCTCCACCTTTGTTGCCATCATGCGGATAAGGCCGCGTATGAGGTCGTCGACAAAGCAGAAGGAGCGCGTCTGTTCGCCGTCTCCGAAGACGGTGATGTCTTGGTTGTGAATCGCTTGCGCAATAAAGGATGACACCACGCGGCCATCATTGATTTGCGTTCGGGGGCCATACGTATTGAAGATGCGGACAACTTTTATTGGGAGATTGTGCTGGCGCCAATAATCAAAAAACAGCGTTTCGGCACAGCGCTTACTTTCGTCGTAGCAAGACCGTGGACCAATAGGGTTGACGTTACCCCAATATGCCTCGTGCTGGGGATGGACAGCGGGATCGCCATAAATTTCGCTGGTAGACGCTTGAAGCACTTTAATCTTCAACCGCTTGGCTAATCCGAGCATGTGGATCGCGCCCATTACGCTGGTTTTGGTGGTTTGTACGGGGTCCCGTTGATAGTGAAGTGGCGATGCTGGGCAGGCGAGGTTGAAGATCTCATCCACCTCGACAAAAAGCGGATGGGTAACATCGTGCCGCAGCAACTCGAAGCCATGGTGGTCGAGCAGATGCTCGATGTTCCGTTTCGTGCCGGTGAATAAGTTATCTACGCACAGGACTTGGCATCCCTGCTCCAGCAATTGTTCGCTCAAGTGAGATCCCAGGAAGCCGGCGCCGCCCGTAACTAACACGCGTCGATCAAGGTACATGGACCCTCCGATCTGCTAAAATAGCAGAAAGCTGCCTGCGGCAACCAGGCGTTGGCGGCCCGAGCCCCTTGCGGAAGAGCAGCTTAGCAGTTGGCTGACTATCGTGACCCTGCGAAAATGCGCGGACTGCTGTTTGATCAAGCTCTATGAGCTTTTGCTCGTTTTTGCGGCGGCTGCCCGAACCCTGGCGAGATTGTGAAATTGGTCGATTATTTGGTCGTTGGTTCTGGCGTCTCCGGGAGCGTGATAGCGCGCACGCTTGCCGACGAAGGTCGGCAGGTTTTGGTACTGGACCGGCGCGCCCACGTTGGCGGTAACGTTCATGACCATCGGCACGAGAGCGGAATTTCCATACATACCTACGGGCCACATTTCTTCAGGACGAACAGTGAGAAGCTTTGGCAGTTCGTGAATCGCATTGCACCATTTCGCCGCTTCGAGGCGGTGGTTAAGAGCTATGTCGATGGCAGCTACGAAAACTGGCCGATAGCCGGGAGCTATATCAGGCGCACGGTTGGCCAACATTGGCAGCCGAGCTTTACCGGCAGGCCTGGCAACTTCGAAGAGGCATCCTTGTCAAAGATGCCGGCGCCGATCTACGACAAGTTCGTCAGAGGCTATACGGAGAAGCAATGGGGTGTGCCTGCGCGAGAACTGTCGCCAGATCTCGCTAGGCGATTTGACGTGCGTGACGACGATGATCCCCGGCTAATGAGGCAAGCCTTTCAGGGGATTCCTCAAAAGGGTTATGCCCACTTCGTCAGAGCGCTGCTAGGTACCATTCCCGTCCTTCTCAACTGCGATTACAACCACAACCGCAGCCAGTTCGTGGCGAAAAAACTGACGATCTTTACGGGTCCAATCGATGAGTATTTCGGACACGACCTCGGTCGCCTGAAATATAGGGGGCAGGTTCGGGAGCACGCATATTTGCCAACCACGGATTGGGTCCAGCCGTGCGTGCAGGTCAATAACCCCGACCCCACCAGCGGACCACATATTCGGACCATCGAGTGGAAGCACTTTATGCCACCTGAGGATGCACAAAAAATCCGCGGCACGGTGTTGACGCGTGAGACCCCGGTTACGCCCAACGATCCGAACAGCTATGAATATCCGTTCCCTGACGATACGAACGGGAAGCTCTATCGACGATACGCAGACCGGGCGAGAGATATCCAGGGGCTTCTAATCTGCGGCCGGCTTGGCGAGTATCGATATTATGACATGGATCAAGCCATCGCCCGCGCCCAGCTGCTCGCCCGTCGAATTCTCGATATGGAAAATGTTGGGGCATGTGTCGGGGTGCCCCAGGACAGTCCGGTGCGCCTTTGAGAATCCCGTCCATCGCGCCGGTGGCTTCGGATGTTCATCGGCCGCTCTGGTCGGTGATGATCCCGGCCTATAATTGCGCACGCTATTTGCGCCAGTCGCTTGAAAGCGTCTTGGTTCAGGATTTGGGGCCCTCTCACATGCAAATCGAGGTCGTCGACGATCGTTCGACCGAAGACGATCCCGAGCAGATTGTCCGTGAGATAGGCGGAGGCCGGGTAGGCTTTACTCGAAATCCGCAAAATCTGGGCATTAGCGCCAATTTCAATCGCTGTATTGAATTGGCCGTGGGGCAGCTGATCCATATCCTTCATGGAGACGATTTCGTGGCCCCCAATTTTTACGCCGTGATTGGCAAAATGGCGGAGTTAAATCCTGATTGCTCATTCTTCGCGACACGCACACTCAAGGTTGACGAAAGGGGGATTCCGAAAAGTCTTTCGAGGCGCACGAAGAGTTTGGAAGTGCCGTCAAACAGCGTGGCCGAAATCGTGATGTCTCTACCGTTCCAAACGCCGTCTGTCGTGATCCGGCGCAGGTTCTATGAGCGCCACGGTGGCTTTGACACAACGCTCGTTCATTGCGCGGACTGGGAAATGTGGGTGAGGGCGATAAGCTACGGTAGTGGCCTCGTTAATACGGAGCCCCTCGGGCGCTACCGCAGATTTGATGGCAATGACTCCAGTCGGCTAAAACGCACCGCGGAGAATGTTCGGGACCGACTCCGCCTCGTAGATCGGTTCGCTGCGCTTCCAGGCTTTCACAAGAGCACGTTCATTAAAGGGTGCGCGGATCTTGCGTGGTCTCAAGCCCGGAAGTTCACGGCACTAGGAGATTCTGAAGCTGCCAAATCCAACTTGAAGGTCTACCGTCAGATAGAGCCGTTGCCCAACAGACTTCTACGGAGCGCTCGCGCCGGAGCCAAACGAGCCATGCAATTTGCTCGGATCTCCTAGTTCCCATTCAGTGCTATGGAACCAATGGCATTAATATTTCCAGACGATCCTGTGTGCGCTGTATGTTCGGCATGTCCAAGCCGAATTGCAACCTATGCCCTCGAAAGCCCATGCATCGAGGCACAGGGTCGGCGGTCCGCGCGACAAGTCTTCAGGGTTTCGCCAAGAGGTTTGTACGAACTCCGCGCAGCCGCTAAGCGATATTTGAAACCGATCGCCGAGTTTGGTCTAGGCTGACATTTCACCATGATCATAGAAATGTCGAAAGGAAATCACAAAGCTGGGCGCCGCCTCCTGGTGGTCGGAGAGTCTCTGGGAATCGGTGGAACGGAGACCCACCTCATTCGGCTGTTGCAGCCGCTTGCAGCGCGAGGCTGGGATACGACCGTCTATTGTATTACCGAGCGGGGCCGCCGCGCAGACCAGCTCGAGGCCGCGGGCATTCGGGTGGTTGGACTGCCGCAACCTGAAGGCGCGCCCGCGCCTTGGCGGCGCAATCCTGGGACTATTGCCCTTGCCGCAAATCGCCTGTTTTGGCTCCTGCGACAATGGCGTCCGCAGATTGTCCATTTCTACCTGCCCGGCCCCTATCTCGTCGGCGCACCGCTCGCCATTGCCGCTGGCACGCCAATAAAGGTCATGAGCCGCCGCAGCCTATCGCGGTATCGTCAGCGTCGACCGTTGCTCTCACGCATTGAGCCGGCGCTGCATGGACATATGGACGCCGTGATCGGCAATTCGCGTGCGGTGGTGAGCGAGCTCCAGTCTGAAGGAATCGACAGCGCCAAGATCAGCCTCATCTATAATGGTATCGAGACTTCGACTCCGCTGCCCGGGCGTGAGGAGGCGCGACGAAGACTCGGTCTCGACCCTGACGCATTGGTTGGACTCGTGGTCGCCAACCTCATCTCGTACAAGGGGCATACGGATTTGATCGACGGCTTGGGGCAAGTCTCGGGCAGCCTTCCGGCCGGTTGGCGGGTGCTTTGCGCCGGCCGTGACCAGGGGCTCCGATCGAAGCTTGAGAGATTGGTGGTGGCACGGGGGATCGGGGAAAATGTCCAGTTTCTGGGTGAGCATACCGACGTGCCGACCTTGCTGGCGGCAGCCGATTTCGGTGTGCTGAGCTCGTGGGAGGAGGGTTTTTCCAACGTGATCTTGGAGTCGATGGCGGCGCGCTTGCCGATGATCGTGACGGACGTAGGCGGCAATCCGGAAGCCGTGTTGGACGGAGAGACGGGGCTGATCGTCCCGCCTCACGACCCCGCGGCGCTCGGTCAAGCGATTCTTCGCCTCGCTCACGATGCCGGCCTAAGAGACCGTCTCGGCGGCGCGGCCGATAAGCGCGTCAAACAAGAGTTCTCGATCGATCGCTGCGTGGACTCCCATCATGCTCTTTATGAGGAGCTGCTGGCTCGTCGGCGGTGAACACATTCGGCGCAGGATGGACCGCAGCGACACGCTTGCGGGAAATTAGAACAAACCGTACAGAGGGTCGCCTGTGACTTTGCGAGGGTAATCGTGAAAATCTGCATGATCGGTGCTGGCTATGTCGGCCTCGTGTCCGGCGCTTGCTTTGCCGAGTTCGGCTGGACCGTCACTTGTGTCGACAACGACGAGGATCGCGTCACCAAGCTGAAACGGGGTGAGGTCCCCATTTACGAGCCTGGCCTCGACGAGCTGGTGGAGCGCAACGTGGCCGGCTCCCGCCTGCATTTCTCCAACTCTTTGCCGGCGGCGGTACAGGGCGCGGACCTCGTCTTTCTCGCCGTCGGCACCCCGATGCGCCGCGGCGACGGCTATGCCGATCTCACCTATGTCTTCGACGCGGTGGCTGAAATGGCGCCGCATCTCGACGGCTCGACCATCATCGCCACCAAATCCACGGTTCCGGTAGGCACCAGTCGCGATATCAAGCGGCAGCTGCGAGAGCTCAGGCCGGATCTCGACGTCGTGGTCTGCTCCAATCCTGAATTCCTGCGTGAGGGCTCCGCCATCCG
>JBBQXL010000068.1:0-11286 GCA_038209695.1 Hyphomicrobiales bacterium | reverse complement strand
CATGTCGCCACTGATCCCGTCTGCGGGATGATGGTGGACCCGCATGCCGGCAAGCCAACTGCGCAATTCGGCGGCCATACTTACTATTTCTGCTCGGAAGGCTGCCGCCTCAAATTCACCAAGGATCCTGAGCGCTATCTGGACAAGAAGGGCGAGCCGGAGCCATTGCCGTCCGGCACGCTCTACACCTGCCCGATGCATCCTCAGATCGTGCAGGAAGGGCCCGGCCCCTGCCCGATCTGCGGCATGGCGCTTGAGCCGATGGGCGCACTCCCGGAGGACACCGATAATCCCGAGCTGATCGACTTCACCCACCGGCTATGGGTGGCGGCCCCCCTCGCGCTCGCGTTGCTCGCGCTGGACATGGGCGCTCATGTGTTCGGCGTCGACCTGCTGCCGTTCGTGTCGCCTGAGGCGCAGCAATGGCTGAAGCTCGGCCTCGCCATACCGGCCGTGTTGTGGTCGGGCTGGCCATTCTTCGTGCGCGGGTTCCAGTCGATCAGGTCCGGCTGGCTCAACATGTTCACCCTGATCGGGCTCGGCACCGGCGCGGCCTTTCTCTACAGCGTGCTGGCGGTGGTGGCGCCGGGACTGTTCCCGCCATCGATGGCCGACGCGCATGGCCTGATCCCGACCTATTTCGAGGCTGCCGCCGTCATCGTGGCGCTGGTGCTCATCGGCCAGGTGCTAGAGCTCCGCGCCCGCGAGAAGACCGGCGGCGCCATCCGCGCGTTGCTCGATCTCGCCCCCAAGACCGCCTTGCGCGTTCTCAACGACGGCAAGACCGAGACCGTGTCGCTGGCCTCGGTCAAGGTCGGCGAAATGTTGCGGGTCAGGCCAGGCGACAAGATCCCCATTGACGGCACGGTCATCGACGGCCGCAGCGCGGTCGATGAGTCGATGCTGACCGGCGAGCCCATTCCGGTCGAGAAGACCACAGGCGACAGCGTCACCGGCGGCACGCTGAACGGCACGGGCAGCTTCGACATGCGGGTCGACCGCACCGGCGAGGAAACCACGTTGTCCCAGGTGGTGGCCATGGTCGCCTCGGCCCAGCGCTCGCGCGCGCCGATCCAGGCCCTGGCCGACACCGTGGCCGGCTATTTCGTGCCGACGGTAATCCTGGTGGCACTATTGGCGTTCGTCGCCTGGTACCTGCTCGGCCCGGCGCCCCAGCTTGCGCACGCTTTGGTTGCGGCCGTGACGGTGCTCATCATCGCTTGTCCCTGCGCGCTCGGCCTCGCCACGCCGATCTCCATCATGGTGGCGACCGGGCGCGGCGCCCAGGCCGGAGTGCTGGTGCGCAACGCCGCCGCGCTCGAGCGCCTGGCCGCGGTCAATACCCTGGTGGTCGACAAGACCGGCACGCTCACCGAAGGCAAACCGGCGCTGACCGGAGTCGAGACCGCGCCGGGCGTCGAGCAAGACGAGGTGCTGCGGCTCGCCGCGGCGCTGGAGGCCGGCAGCGAGCATCCCCTGGCGGCGGCGATTCTGCGCGGCGCCGAACAGCGCGGATTGAAGCTGGAGAAAATTGGGGGGTTCGAGGCCGTCACCGGCCAGGGCGTCACGGGACGGGTCGGCGACCGGGAGGTGCTGCTCGGCAATCAACGGCTGATGGAGGGGGCCGGCATCGCGGTGGCCCCCCTCGCCGCTTCCGCCGAGGCCAGGCGCAAGCAGGGCGAGACGGTGATGTTCCTCGGCGCCGGCGGCAAGCTGGCGGGCCTAGTGGCCGTGGCCGATCCGATCAAGGCGACCGCCGCCGAGGCGATCGCCAAGCTTCATGCCCTGGGGCTCAAGATTGTCATGGCCACCGGCGACAACGAGACCACCGCCAAGGCCGTCGCCGCGCGGCTCGGCATCGACGCGGTGCAGGCCGGTCTCCGGCCGGAGGACAAACTCAAGATCATCGAGGCGTTGCAGCAGAAGGGTGAGGTCGTGGCGATGGCCAGCGACGGCATCAATGACGCGCCGGCTCTGGCCCGCGCCGATGTCGGCATCGCCATGGGCACCGGCGCCGACGTGGCCATGGAGAGCGCCGGACTGACCCTGCTCAAAGGCGATCTCCGCGGCGTGGTGCGCGCCGTCAAGCTTGCGCGCGCCACCATGCGCAACATCAAGCAGAATCTGTTCTTCGCTTTCGTCTATAACGCGCTCGGCGTGCCGATCGCGGCGGGCGTGCTCTACCCCGCTTTCGGCCTTCTGCTGTCGCCGATCATCGCCGCCGCCGCCATGAGCTTTTCTTCAGTCTCGGTGGTGGGCAACGCGCTGCGCCTGCGCAATACCGATCTCGATTAGCCCCGGCCTGCCTAAGGCACGATGCCGATACCGTCCCCGGCCGGCGGTCCTGCAGTTGGCGCCGGTCCGCGCGGCAGATAGGTGGAGGCCGTCGCCAGCCGGCGCCAGGTGGCGAAGGCGTTGAACGGCGAGCGCTCGATTAGCGCCAGCCCCACCGCCGCCAGGAACGGCAGGCTTTGTACCAGGAGCACCGCGCTGAAAATGGAGATCTCGCGCACCTCCTGCTCGTTGGTGAAGTAAAGCGTGAGCGAGCCGAGCACCAGCAGACCGCCGAGTACGCCTTCCCATAAGGCCGGGAAATCCTGCGACCAGCGTGAGGCTCCCCCCTTTGCCGTTCGCACGAAGGGCAGGCGGTCGCGAATGACGCCATCGGCCACCGCGCGCCCCACGGTGAGTTGCAGCGCCATGGCCGAAACCGCCGCGCCGAGCGAGGCGAAGATCGGCGCCCGCACCCGCGCACGATAGAGCACCATGAAATGCACCAGCATCACGGCAAAGGTGGCGAGCACGGGCAGCGTAAGTACCGCCTCGGGCACGGCGATGCCCCAGAACGCCACCAGCGGCATCCAGATCAGATTCAAGATGGCAATCACCACGCCGAGGCTCTCGGCGCCGAGCCACGTCAGCCAGCCAAACAGAAACTGGCTGCGCTGCTGCGGCGTGAGCCGGCTTCCCCCCGGCAGGAACGCGCGCCAGTGCTTCTTGATGAGCTGGACGCCGCCATAGGCCCAGCGGTGCCGCTGCCGCTTATAAGCGGCAAAGTCGTTCGGCAGCAATCCGAAGCCGTAGCGATGTTGCGTGTAATGCGCCCGCCATCCCCGCTCGAGCAGCGACAGCCCGAGATCGGTATCCTCGACGATGGTGTCGCTCGACCAATTGCCGGCCGCGATCAGCGCTTCGCGCCGGATCAGGCACATGGTACCATGCGTCACGATGGCGTTGACCTCGTTGCGCTCCACCATGCCGATATCAAAGAACCCGGCATATTCACGGTTCATGGCGACTTGGGTGAGGCTTCTTGAGGCATCGCGGTGATCTTGCGGCGCCTGCACCAGGCCCACGGCCGGATCGGCAAAGGCCGGCACCAGATCCTTCAGCCAGTCGGGATGCACCACGTAATCCGCATCGAGCACGCCGATGATCTCGGCCTCGGGCGCGGTGTGCTCAAGCGCAAGCCTGAGCGCGCCCGCCTTGAACCCTTGCATCTTGTCGGCGCGCAAGAACTTGAAGCGTGGCCCAAGCAGCCGGCAGTGATCCTCGATCGGACCCCACATGGCCGGATCGGGCGTGTTGTTGATAACCACCAGGCATTCGAAATTGGGCCAGTCGAGCTGCGCCACGGCGTCAAGCGTCTGCCGCAGCATGTCGGGCGGCTCACGGCAGGCCGGGATGTGAATCGACACCAGCGGCAGGCGTTCCGGCAACAGGCCGCCCTGCGTGAGCAACCGACGAGGCTTGCTTCCGAACAGGATGGCCGCCAGCTCTTCGATGCGACGTCTCATGATCATGATGAGGGGGATCAGCAATGCGCCGCCAACGAACAGTGCAATTTGCGAGCCGAGCACGAAATAATGGGTGACCCAGTAGTCGATCACGTTGGCCGACCAGGCGCCGATGGCGTTGGCGGTGAGCGCCAGTACAACGGCTTGCGCCGCGGTCGCCCGCGGAATGGCGAAAATCGGAATCGACAGCAATAGTCCGATGGCGAGCGCGGCCAGCATCTGCAACAGGAAATTCGGCGTCTCGACCGTGCCGGCAAAGGCGAACTTCGGATTCCGGTCGGCGTCGAAGATGCCCCAATAGGGTCCCACGCTGCCTTCATTGGTCTTCCACGGCTGATCGAAGGCTTCGACGATCGAATAGTCGATGCCCATCGCGTCGGCCCTGGTGACGAAGTCTCGCACGACTCCGGCCTGGGTGAGCGGGCTCGGAACGGCATCCTTGCGGTTGAGGCCCGCGCTCGGCCAGCCAAACTCCGCAATCACAACGCGTTTGCCGGGATAGACCCGACGTAGATGTTCGTAGACGCCGAGCGCCTCATCCACGGCGCGCGCGCCGGGCGTTCCTTCCCAATAGGGCAAAACATGCACGGCGATATAGTCCACGGCCGAAACCAGCTCCGGATGCTCGAGCCATACATTGGGTACGTCGGCGGTGGTCACCGGCACCGAGACTTCGCGCTTCACGCGCTGAATCTTGGCAATCAAATCGCGCACGACGTCGTTTGGATCGCGATCGTTGAGCGCCTGTGACCGGAACACCGCCTCGTTGCCGACGATGATGCTGTCGACATTGCGGTGGCGCTTGGCAAGCGCGATGGCGGTCTCGATCTCCTTCTCATTCTGCTCTTCAGAATCGTTGATCCACGCGCCGAGCGTTACGCGCAAACCGTATTGAGACGCGAGTTGCGGCACGGCATCGAGACCCTGACCGACGCTATAAGTCCTGACCATGCGCGTGTAAGGGGCAATAGCCGCGAGGTCAGACTTGATCTGCGCCTCTTCGGTAGTGTCGCGCTCGGCGTTGCTGTTCGGATTTATCGGTGAGAACGAAACGGATGCGAGCGCACCATTGGCGTTCGGTGGCGACACCTGTTCATGCAGGACCAGCCACACCAAGCCATGGGCCGCGGTCGCAAGAGCGACCACAACGGCGACGAGGACGTTGCGCATTTTCTTGAGGTCTCGATTATAGTAGGCCTGCCCTGTCCCCCTCGGCCGTCAAGCCACAGAGACTCTGCAGTCCCTCCCTAAACTTTTTTTAGTTCGGAATAGTTCCGGTTTTTGTTGTCGCGCCCGGTGCTTGGCTCGATGCAGTTGTTGCTTCCTCAGGCGCGATCCAGCAGTCGTGGACACGGGACGCGAGCCGGTCCGCGGCCTTTGGATCGATGGGCCCCTGTTCAATCACGCAGCGAAACACGAGCTTCAAATGCTCGGATGAGCAGTTGAAGCGATCGTAAAGATCGATGTAGCGGCGCGCGGTGTCGATGTCGTCGCGCCACAGCAGACTGGCGATACGCCGTCCGGTCCAAACGCATTCGGGCGCGCCGGCCGACTTTGATAGCTTCGCGGCCGCTTCCTTATATTCGCGGATGGCTTTGTCGGCGGCTTGCCGCTCGGCCTGCTCGGCCGCCTGTTGGTCGCTCTCGGGTTGTCCCTCTGCCTTCTGCTCGGCTTGCGCCGGTTCGGGAGGCTTCTGCTCCCCGCCGGATTGCGCCAAGGCGGCACATGAAGACAGCAGGAAAACGCCGCCCGCGATCATGGCGGTGGCCGGTGATATCGTGCAGCGCAGCATGGAAAGGGGCCCAAGCGAGGAATGGGTCATTTACGCGTCAGACCAGGAAATTTTGGCAGTCCAGCAGCAAACCCCTCTTTATCACTTCGCAAACGCACAAACCAGAGGAATTGGTTCAGCGGTACCGTCGAAGCTGCTATTAGTCGCATCCCGCTCGGTTCAAATCTCACCATGCTCCGCTCCCTTGGCCTCTTCGCGCTCGTCGCCGGCACCATCGCATTCGCGTGGTATGGCTTGGGCAAGCCGGTCGCCATGCCGCCCTCGCCGCTCGGCGCCGACGAGAAGCTAACGTGCATCTCCTATGCCCAGTTCCATGGCGACCAGACGCCATTCACCGGGGGTCTCCGCATTCCCGACCGGCAAATCGCCGAGGATCTTGAGCGCCTCTCCGCCTTGACCTCTTGCGTACGGACCTATTCCGCCATGGGCGAACAAGGGCGGATCGCCGAGCTTGCACCGGCCTTCGGCCTGCACGTCCTCCAAGGGATCTGGCTGAACCGCGATCGCGCCGCCAATCGCCGCGAGGTTGAGGCGGCGCTGGAGCTCGCGCGGAAGTATCCCGGCACGATCACGGCACTCATCGTCGGCAGCGAGACACTGCTCAGGGGCGAATTGCCGCCTGCCGAGATCAAGGCGCGTCTCGAAGAGGTGAGGCAGCGCTCCGGCCTGCCGGTCACCTATGCCGATGTCTGGGAGTTCTGGCTCAAGGCGCCCGAACTCGCCGCCGCCACCGACTTCGTCACCATCCACATCCTGCCTTATTGGGAGGACAAGCCGGTGGCCGCGAATGACGCCGTCGCCCATGTACGGGAGGTTCGGGACAAGCTCATTGCGGCTTTCCCCGGCAAGGAAATCTTGATCGGCGAGGTGGGCTGGCCGAGCCAGGGCCGGATGCGCGAAGGCGCTCTGCCCTCGCCGGTGAACCAGGCGCGGTTCTTGAGCGGCGTGGTCGAAGCCGCCAAGGCGCGAGCGTGGAAAGTGAACCTGATCGAGGCCTACGACCAGCCGTGGAAGCGCCTGTTGGAAGGCACCGTGGGCGGCTATTGGGGCGTCTACGACGATGGGCGGCTCGAGCCGAAATTCCGCTTCGGCGCGCCGGTGTCAAACCACCCCGATTGGCGGCTGAAGGCGGGGCTCGGTATTGGCGCCGCCTTGCTCGCTTTCGTCGCGTTCTGGCTGGGGACCCGCGCCGCGTCACCGCGCCAGACGTCGTGGTGGCGCGAGCTGACCTGTGCCGGCATCGCGCTTGGCTCCGGTCTCGCCTTCGGCTTGGCCGCTGTCAACCTGCCGATCGAGGGCGAGACGTCCGGCGACCGGCTGCGGGGCGTGGCCATGCTGGTTCTAGCTCTTGTGGTGCCTATTGCTGCGGCGTTTGCCGCCGGGCGCGGCGACCGGCTGGACGGTTTTGCCCGTGCGCTCGATTCGTCATCCTGGCGCGCGTCCAATTGCGTGGTGGCGGTGCTGGCGGCCCTGCTCGCTGCCACCGTGGTCGCCGCCATTCATGTGGCGCTCGGGCTGGTGTTCGACCCCCGCTACAAGGACTTTCCCATCGCCGCGCTGCTCGGCCCCGTTTCTGCCCTCGCCGTCCTTGCTTTCTCGACCGCCAAGGACCCTCCCCGGCCCGGCGCCGCCGAGATCGCGGCGACCGCCGTGCTGACCGCCTCGGCCGTGTTTGTCACGCTCAATGAAGGGATTGCCAATTGGCAAGCGCTGTCGTTCGCGGCCCTGCTCCTGCTGCTCGCCCTCACCGCGCTCCGGGCCAAGGCCGCGCCAGACTGAGCACCAGCAGCGCCACCGCCAGCGCCGACACCCGAGTGTTGTAAAGAACCAAGCCGAGCAGCGCGAACGTCAGGCCCGTGGCGAAGGCCGCGACATTCGGACGCCATAGCTGCACACCCGCGGCGATCAGCGCCACCCAGCCGAATGTGCCCTGAACGAAGGCAAGGATCACCGCCAGCCTGAGCGCGCAGGTGAAACTTTGTTCGCCCGCCTCGCAGGCGATGCCGATGGCTGAATTTTGAATGAAGGCATAGCGCAGATAGAGCGCGGCGCCGAGGGCGGCCAGACCGAGCATGGCCAGCACGGCCAATGCCCGCGGCGACGGCAGAAACAGCTTCGGCGCGGCTTGGGCGTCTGGCTCGGAACTCATGGTGAAAGGCATCTTAATGGACGGGGCCGGCCGGCATGGCGAGGCCATTTTAACTTTTTTGGTCTATCGGTCGATCCGGAGCCTAAGGCTCCCAAGCAGGGCGTTATCATGGCCAAAGCCAAGTTTCACAAGTCTCAACGCGTGTTCGTCAATCCGGTCGGCACCTGGGCCTACGTCGAGGCCGTGGTGCCGAAATGGGTGAAGGGCTGCGACGAGCCGATGAAGGTTGCGTACGACTGCGGCATGGGCCGCGAGTTCGGCCAAGAGGAGCTTGAAGAGGAGGGCCTCGCGCTTCAGGTCAATGCGGCTAATGGACTAGGCGGAGCCTGGCGGATCATGCGTGGCCATAATCGCTGGAAAAGCGCCGAGCAGTGCGGGCATCACCCTCACCCCGGCACCCATCCCATGGTCGTGACCACCGAGCGCGATTGGGGCGGCTGGCGTGTCCCCGGCGCCGAATATGATCTCGACCCGTATCGCATCGAGCATCAGGCCGAAATCATCGCACGGGCGCCGATCTTCATGAAACTGCTCGAGGAGTTCGTCGAGCATGCCGAATCCGAACCCGAGAATCTGAGCGACGACCTGACCAAGCTTGCCCAGATCGCGCGCCGCATCATGAGCGAAGTCTCCGGCTAGCAAGACTTCGACCATCAGAAAATTGCCGTCAGGCCTTGGCATCCTGTGCGCCGCCCTCTAAAGCGAGCGCGAAGGATGTTCTTTGAGTCCATGCACCAGCCCGCCCGCACGCCCAAACTCCTGAAAGACTACGCGCCGGCCGACTATCTGATTGAGGAGGTCGAGCTCGATTTCGCGCTGGATCCCAAGGCGACGCGGGTCGCCTCAAAGCTCCGGCTGCGGCCCAATCCCAAAATGGCGACCCACGGCCGGCCGCTCGTGCTCCATGGCGAAAATATTACGCTTCAGAGCCTTGCGCTCAACGGCAAGCGTCTGTCGCCCGACGATTATGAGCTCACGCCGGGCGCCCTCAGCATCGCCGCCGTGCCGGCGCAGCCTTTCACCCTTGGAATCGTCACCCTGTGCGATCCCGAGGCGAACACCGCCCTGTCCGGCCTTTATCGCTCGCGCGGCACCTATTGCACCCAGTGCGAGCCGGAGGGCTTCCGCCGCATCACCTATTTCCTCGACCGGCCCGACGTGCTCGCCGTCTACACCGTGCGCATCGAAGCCGACCGCGCCACCACCCCCGTGCTGCTGTCGAACGGCAATCCGCTCGCGCAAGGCGACATTCCCGGTACCGGCCGTCACTTTGCCATCTGGCACGACCCCTTCCCCAAGCCGTCTTATCTTTTTGCCCTGGTCGGCGGCGATCTTGCCTGCGTGGCCGATGATTTCGTCACCGCCTCGGGCCGCAAGGTCGCGCTTGGCATCTATGTCGAGCCCGGCAAGGAGGATCGCTGCGGCTGGGCCATGGAATCGCTGAAGCGTGCCATGCGCTGGGACGAGGAGCGTTTCGGCTGCGAATACGATCTCGATGTCTTCAACATCGTCGCGGTCAGCGACTTCAATATGGGGGCGATGGAGAACAAGGGCCTCAACATCTTCAACGACAAGCTGGTGCTGGCGCGGCCCGATACCGCGAGCGATGCCGACTACGCCTCGATCGAAGGGGTGATCGCGCACGAATATTTCCACAACTGGACCGGTGACCGCGTCACCTGCCGCGACTGGTTCCAGCTTTGCCTGAAGGAGGGCTTGACCGTATTTCGCGATCAGGAATTCACCGGCGACACCCGTTCCGGGCCGGTCGAGCGCATCGCCGCCGTGCGCATGCTGAAGACGCGTCAATTCCCGGAAGATGCCGGGCCCCTTTCTCATCCCGTGCGGCCGGCCTCCTATATCGAGATCAACAACTTCTACACGGCGACCGTCTACGAGAAGGGCGCCGAGCTCTGCCGCATGTTGCAGACCCTGCTCGGCCGCGAGGTCTTCCGCAAAGGCATGGATCTCTATTTCGAGCGCCATGACGGGGAAGCGGCGACCGTCGAGGACTTCGTCGACGCGATGGCCGACGCCTCGGGCCGCGATCTCTCGCAATTCATGCTGTGGTACACCCAGAGCGGAACCCCCGAGCTGGCCTGCTCGCTCGACTACGACGCGCACGCCAAGACCGCGCGGCTATCGGTCAGCCAGGTCTTGCCGTCCACGCCGGGGCAAACCAAGAAGGAGCCCATGCTGATCCCGCTCAAACTGGGCCTGATCGGCGCCAATGGCGATGAGCTTCCCCTGAAGCTCGACGGCGGCGCGCCTTTGACCGACGGCATGGTCGAAGTAACCGCGCGCGAGCAGGTGTTCGAGTTCCACGACATTCCCTCGCCGCCCACGCCGTCTTTGCTGCGCGGCTTCTCGGCGCCGGTCCGTCTCACCACCAGCCTCGATGCCGATCAGATCGAGTTCCTGATAATGCATGACAGGGACCCGTTCAACCGCTGGCAGGCGGCTCAGACCTACGCCGTCAAGCTGCTCACCGCGGCGGCGCGCCGCCGGGATGGTGATGATTCCGCGCGGGAAAAGGAGGCCGTGCGGCTTGCCCGCGCCCTCGGCGTCACGGCCAGCGACCAGACCCTGCATCCGGCCTATCGCGCCGAGTTCCTCAAACTGCCGAGCGAAGCCGACATCGCGCGGGAGCTTGGCCGCGAGGTCGATACCGACGCCGTGCACGAGGCGCGTGAATCGTTGCGAGCCATGATCGGCCGGGAGAGCCGGGAGACCTTGGCCGAGCTCTACGAGCAGATGGTGCCCGCCCTGCCCTATTCGCCCGATCCCGAGAGCGCCGGCCGGCGAGCGTTGCGAAGCGCTGCGCTCGATCTCCTCGCGGCCACCGGCGAGCCCTCCGAGATCGCCCGCGCCGAACGGCACTACCGCGAAGCCGCCAATATGACCGACGCCATCGCCGCGCTGTCGATCCTCTCTTATGTCACGGGACCGGCGCGCGACGCGGCGCTCGAGCATTTTTATAAGCGCTGGCAGGACGAGCCTCTGGTGCTCGACAAATGGTTTGCGGTGCAGGCCCGGGCGGCCCGGCCCGATTCGGTCGAGACGGTGCAGGCGCTCCTCTCTCACCCGAAATTCTCGCTCAAGAACCCAAATCGCATCCGCGCGCTGCTCGGCAGCTTCGCCAACGCCAACTCCACCGGCTTCAACCGCGCCGACGGCGCCGGTTACCGACTGCTGGCAAGTCAGGCGCTCGAAATCGACCGTTTCAACCCGCACGTTGCCGCCCGCATGCTCGGCGCATTCGAGAGCTGGCGCATTCTAGAGCCCGGGCGCCAGGCCCGCGCCAAGGCCGTTCTTGAGGATCTCGCGGCCAAATCTCTGTCCACCGACAGTTTTGAGATCGTCACAAAAACCCTTGGCGCGGCTTAGAGTCTCGCCCTGTCAACGGGTTATTAACCGAATTTCCACAGCTTTCTTCTGGACAGCCGACGCCCTCATCGATTCCAATGATGATTCGGGCGATTCGGAGATGCGGCACTTCTCCGGCTCGATGCAGGAGAAGGTTAGAGGGGAACCGAATGGCGCGGGCG
>JBBQXL010000067.1:0-11814 GCA_038209695.1 Hyphomicrobiales bacterium | reverse complement strand
ACCATGAAATCCCGCTCCCAGCCTCGCACCGCCCTTTTTGTTTGCCGCCCGTTCGTATACTTTACGCCGGCGCAGTAGGGAGGGTGCAAGAATGAGAATTCTGCTGATTTTGATTGTTATTGCCGCCGTATTCGTCGTGGTCCAAAGCCAGAGACATAACTGCAAGTGGGGGGAGCCCGGCTGGTTCGATTGCGTGATCGGAAAGACGGCAAAGGAAATGCCTGCCGCCGAGACGCCGGCACCGGCGCCCGAGACAACGCCCATGGCACCGGCGCCTGAGGCACCGGCGCAGTAAGGACTGCACCTCTAGGGCCGCGACTGGCTGGTCCGCGCGTTCGCCGCGCGGACTAAGTCGATCGCGGCCAAATACCGTTGGGCGCTGTCCGTCCTGCGGATCAGTCCCGGTCGCAGCACGGGGGGTCGTTTGCCCGCGTTGCGACCGGGCGATCCCGCTTTGGTGGATCGCCGAGGCATCGCGCTTCTGTCTGCCTAGCCCCTAGGCAAGATCCGGCAACGGTCTTCATTAAACCTTCACGTGAATTGCGGGGTCGTCGCAGGTCCTGCCATTGACAGACGCTGGTCGGCTCGAAAAGATCGCTTACGCCGCAGGCCGTTCCTCCGCTTTGTCAGGCGACTCATCACGAACCCTTAATGACCTCCACCAGAAAATACGCTGAGATTGCTGCCGCGGCGCTGAGTAAAGTGCTGCGAGCCGGCACCGATTCTGGAAAAGTGGCGGATATCGTCGAGAGTATCTTGGCCGACGCGACACGCGAGCTGGAAGAAGGGGAACGCCAGTATCTGGCTAAAGTCGAGGCTGCGGCAGCGACCCGGGTGTCCCGGCTGCTCGATGCCTCTCCGGCGGTGATCTACAGTTTCGAGGCCACGGGCGAGTTCACGCCGACCTTCGTCAGCGAGAACATCACGCGGCTGTTCGGATATGCCCCCAGCGAATATCTCGACAATCCAAATTTCTGGCGCGAGCGCGTGCATCCCGACGATCTTTCCGGCATCGAGGCCGAAATGGATGGCCTGTTCGAGCACGGCCACAATGCCATCGAATATCGCTTCCGGCGCCAGGACGGCTCCTATTGCTGGGTCAATGACGAGCAGCATCTTCTCTGCGACGAAAGCGGCGCGCCATTGGAGATCGTCGGCTCCTGGAGCAACATCACCGATCGCAAGAACGCCGAAGCGGCCGAGGATTCGGCGCGCGCCCGGCTCACTGCCTTGCTCGAGAGCGCGCCGGCGGTGATCTACAGCTTCAAGGCGAGCGGCGACTACGCGCCGACCTTCGTCAGCGAGAACATCAAGCGTCTGCTCGGCTATTGCCCGGAGAAATATCTGGAGAACGCCGATTTCTGGCGCAACAACGTCCATCCTGAGGATCTCGCCGCGGTCGAAGCCGAGCAGGCGAAATTGTTCGAGAAGGGACGGCACGCCGCCGAATACCGCTTCCGCAAGCGCAACGGCAGCTACATCTGGGTCAGCGACGAGCAATATCTGATGCGCGGCGACGATGGCGAGCCGATCGAGATCGTCGGCTCGTGGAGCAATATCAGCTCGCGCAAGCAGGCCGAGCAGGCCGAGAACGCGGCGCGTGCGCGTTTCGGCCTGCTGCTCCATGGCGCCCCGGCGGTGGTCTACAGCTTCGAGGCCGCCGGGACTTGTGCGCCCACCTTCGTCAGCGACAACATCAAGCGGGTGCTCGGCTACGAGCCCGACCAATATCTGAAGGATCCGGAGTTTTGGCGCGCGCGGGTGCATCCCGACGATCTGGCCGAGGTCGAGGCGGGGCAGGAAAAGCTGTTCCAGGTAGGCCGCAACGTCGCCGAATACCGCTTCCGCAAGGCCGACGGCATCTATTGCTGGGTCAGCGACGAGCAGCATTTGGTCAAGGACCAGAACGGCAACCCGCTCGAAGTGATCGGCTCCTGGAGCGAGGTTACCGCCCGCAAGACGGCGGAGCAGGCCGCCTTGGCGGAAAGCGAGCAGCGCCTCACCGACGCCATCGACACCATCACCGAAGGCTTCTCGCTCTACGACAACGAGGATCGCCTCGTGCTCGGCAACCACAAATATGCCGAGCTGTTCGATTTTGGCGATGGCGCGCCGAAGACGGGCACGACATTCGAGGAGATTATCCGCAGCGCGGTCGCGCACGGCCTTATCCACGATGCCAAGGGCAGGGAAGAGGGCTGGATCAGGCAACGCCTCGCCGATCATCGCCATCCCCGTCTGCCTCTGCTCCAGCGCCGTTCCGATGGGCGCTGGCTGCAGATTAACGAGCGGCGCACCGAGACCGGCGGCACCGTCGCCGTCTATAGCGACTTGACCGACACCAAGGAAAGCGAGCAGCGGGCGGCTGCCGCCAACCAGCTCATCCTGCAAAGCCTGCGCTATGCCAGCCGCATTCAGGCCGCCGTCCTGCCGGCTCGCCGCGAGCTCGACGAGGTCGCCGCCGACCATTTCCTCATTTGGGAGCCGCGCGATATCGTGGGCGGTGACTTCTTCTGGTTCCAGCCGATCAACGAAGGCTATGCCGTCATGGTCGGGGACTGCACCGGACACGGCGTGCCCGGCGCATTCATGACGCTGATCGCCTGGGGCCTGCTCGACCGCATGCTGCGTAGCGCCGATAACGACAATCCGAGCCAGGTGCTGACCGGGCTGCATCGCGGCGTGCAAAGCCTGCTCGGCCAGGACGAACAGCAGGGCGAGACCGACGACGGCCTCGAAGCCGGCATCTGCTTTATCAACCCGAAGCAACGCAAGATGGTCTTCGCCGGGGCGCGGTTCTCGCTGTGGCGGGCGAACCAGAAAGGCGTTATCGAGATCAAAGGCGACCGCAAGGGTCTCGGCTACCGGCGCTATCCGCTGGAAACCGAATACACCGACATTGCGCTGTCGTTCGAAAGCAGCGATACCTTCTATCTCACCACCGACGGCCTGATTGACCAGATCGGGGGCCCGCGCGGCCGCTCCTTCGGCAAGCGGCGCTTTCAAGAGCTGCTCAAGAAGAATCGCGGCGTGCCGATGGGCGAGCAGGAGGAATCGTTGCGCCACGCCTTGGCCGCCTATCAAGGGCAGCAACTCCGCCGCGACGACCTCACGGTGCTGGGTTTCGTTCCGCACGCCTAGGAGACGCCGATGCTCGCTTCCCAACTCATGGACACGCGGGCTCTGCTGCACAAGCAGGGGGTTATCTTCGCCTATAGCGGTTATGTGACCGAGCCGGTCTTGAGCGGTGTTGGCGAAGCGCTCAAGCAGAAGCTCGCCATCGACGACGCCGACACCAAGACGCTTCGAAGCGTGTTCGCCGTCTTCGTCGAGCAGATGCAGAACATCATCCGCTATTCCGCCGAGAAGGCGCAGGCTTCGCTCCCGCCCGCTTCAGAGGCCAGCGCGCTAACGGAAATCCGCTACGGCATCCTGACCATCGGCAGGGAGGACAACGACTACGTGGTCTGCGCCGGCAATCTGATTGAACGCGGCGACGTCGACCGCTTGAACACGCGGCTCAGCCGAGTCAGAGACATGAGCAAAGACGAACTCAAGGCGCTCTATAAGGAGCAGCTCAGGGCCGCGCCCGAAGTGGGCAGCAAGGGTGCGGGGCTTGGCTTCACGGAAATCGCGCGACGTGCCTCGAAACCCCTTGAGTTTGATTTCGTCAATCTCGACAACAACCGCGCGTTTTTCGCGCTTAAAGCGACCATTTGAGAGCCGGCACCATGCGAGACAAGCTTGATATCGAAGGCACTTCGCGCACTCCGGCGATCGCCTTCGATTTTGCCGGAAACCACCTGAAGATCACCGGGGAATCGTACCCCGAGGACGTCACCGAGTTTTATGGCCTGGTGTTCGGCGCGCTCGACGCCTATCTGAGCAAGCTCGGCAAGGGGACCTGCCGCTTTGATTTCGAGCTCATCTATCTCAACAGCTCGAGCGCCAAGGCCGTCATGATGCTCATGGACAAGCTCGACGCCGCCGCGAAGAAGGGCGCCGCGGTCGACATCTATTGGTATTACGACAAAGAGGACGACACGATGCAGGAGCTCGGCGGGGAATTCGGGGAGGACCTCGAAAACGCCAAGTTCCATCTCGAGAAAATGCCCGACTGATGTCATCCGACGATTTATTCGCGGCCGAGGAGCAGGTGATCGCGGCCGCGCAACAGCTGCTCGATGACGGCCGCTTCGCCGACCGCGTCGACGGCGCGCTCTATGAAGAGCTGCTCAAGGACTATCAGAAGCTGTTTCGCGCCACGCGCCGGTTGATGAAGCTCGGCGACCGCAACGAGCGTCAGCTGAACGCCTTGGGTCAGGAGCAGCGCCGCGCCAACGAGATCATCACGAAGAAGAACAAAGAGCTCGACTCGCTGTCCACCAAGCTGTCGAAATACCTTTCGCCGCAGATCTATCATTCGATCTTCACCGGCGCGCAGAATGTCGAGATCACCTCCAGCCGCAAGAAGCTGACCATCTTCTTTTCCGACGTGGTCAATTTCACCGAGACCACCGACAAGCTCGAATCGGAAGATCTAACCAATCTGCTCAACCGCTACCTCACCGAGATGACGAACATCGCGCTTGAGCACGGCGCCACCATCGACAAATATATCGGCGACGCCATCATGGTGTTTTTCGGCGACCCGGAGTCGCACGGCGTGAAGGAAGATGCGCGGGCCTGCGTGCGCATGGCCATCGCCATGTTGCGCCGTCTGCGCGAGCTTCAAGCCGAGTGGCTGGAACTCGGCGCGGAACAGCCTTTTCATCTGCGCATCGGCATCAATACCGGCTACTGCACCGTCGGCAATTTCGGCAGCGACGACCGCATGGACTACACCATCATCGGCAGCGCCGTGAACCTGACTGCGCGGCTCCAGGCGAATTCAGAGATCGACGGCATCCTGCTCGGCCACGAAACCTTTTCGCTGGCCAAGGACGAGGTGGCGGCCGAAGAGCAGACGCCGATCAAGATAAAGGGCTTTGCTGAGCCGGTGCGCTGCTACAGGGTTCTCGGTCTCTATGACGACCTTGCCAAGGAAGGCACCGTCATCCGCGAGGAGGCAGACGGTTTCAAGGTGCTGCTTGACTTGCGGAAACATGACAGGGCCGAGGCGGTGGCGGCGCTCGAAGCCATTGTCGCGCGACTCAAGGGCTAAGCCGCACCCGATGCGGGCGAGGAACCTGCGATCTTTGCCGCAAAGCCTCGCTATTTCACGAGCGTCACCGGAAGCTTGGTGAAATGAATGACCTTCGTTGCAACAGAGCCCATGACGAGATTGCCGACCGCACTCATGCCGCGTGTCCCCATCACGATGCCGTCGCAGGCCAGGTTTTCGGCGCATGAGACGATTGATTTCGGAATGTCGCCGATCAGGACTTGGCTGGTAAAGGTGACCCCAGCCGCCTTCGCCTTCTCGATGGCCGGCCTCAATATGTCCTCACTATGCTCGCGCAGCATCTCTTTGGCCTTCTCTTCCGGCAGGTACATGGCAATCTCGCCATAGATGATGGGTGGTTCGTGTGCGTAGACGATCACGAGCTCCATAAGTCCAGTCTCTTGCGCGAGCCGGATCGCGTACTCAAGCGCGCGCATTGCGCTGTCGGAGCTGTCGACTGGGACGAGCAGCTTGTGCATCTGGCTGATACCTTCGCGAGGGATAACCGGTTGGGTCGAATCTGGATGCGTCGCGTCCCACTGCACCTTGACCTGAGTCAACTCAATGGACTCTAGGGATGCCCACGCTCATAAGTTCTCGCCGATCCGTCGTTGGTAACAATAACAAATGATGCTAACGGAAGCTTGAGTATCCCCGTTGTTTCCCGCCAGACATTGGACAGCGCCTTAGAGACCCTCATGCCCCGGATTTCCAAGCAAAACCTCGACCGTGACTGCCGGCGCTAGTCTTACACAGATGAATCGATGTCGAAACCGGCAGGAACCTAAACGTGGCCGCTAGCCTCGCCACTCAACTCAGCGCCCACGATCTCTCGGTGCTGATCGATTTTCTGCTGTTCGCCGTCACGCTTGGCTGCGTCGCCATCTTCCATCGTCACACACTTGCCGCCGCCCTCATCGGCTTGAGTGTCATCACCCTCAAGAAGCTCTTGGGCACCGGCTTCAATGAAGGCGCGGGCCTGGCGGGCCTCTATGCCCATTACGCGCATGAATGGGTCCTCATCACGAATCTATTCCTACTCTTGGTAGGCTTTGCTCTTCTCGCCCGCCATTTCGAGGCAAGTCGCGTGCCTGACGAGATGCCGGCCGTTCTGCCGGATGGTTGGGTCGGCGGCTTCGTGCTCCTGATCCTTGTGTTTATTCTCTCCTCGTTTCTCGACAACATCGCCGCCGCACTGGTCGGCGCCACGGTCGCGAGGCATGTCTTCAATGGTCGCGTTCGCGTCGGCTACCTCGCAGCAATCGTCGCCGCGGCTAACGCCGGTGGCGCGGGCAGCGTCATCGGCGACACCACCACGACCATGCTTTGGATCGCTGGAGTCAGCCCCCTCCAGGTCATTCATGCCTATGTGGCGGCTGGTTGTGCGCTGCTCATCTCGGGCATCCCGGCGGCGCGCGCCCAACAGAACTACGCGCCGATTGTCAAACATCCACCTACAGGCTTGCGCATTTCCTTTCGGCATGTCGCCGTGGTCGGCATCGTGCTGGCTTCGGCGATTGCCGCCAATATCGGGGCCCATCTGCTCGACCCGAAAATTCTGGACGAGATCCCCTTGATAGGGCTGGCGGTCGCCGCCGCGCTTCTTCTCCTGGCCCCAGTCGCGCGGCCGGATTGGTTGATCCTTCCACACACCGTACGGGGCGCGCTCTTTCTCGTCGCTCTGGTGTCCGCAGCGTCGATGATGCCCGTTAAATCCTTGCCGGCGCCGAGCTGGGAGACCGCGTTTGGGCTCGGTTTCGTCTCGGCCGTGTTCGACAATATTCCGTTGACCGCGCTCGCCATAAAGCAGGGCAACTATGACTGGGGCATCCTGGCCTACGCCGTCGGTTTCGGCGGCTCCATGATCTGGTTCGGGTCGTCCGCCGGCGTCGCGGTTGCGGGGCTCATGCCGGAAGCAAAATCCACGGGCCGTTGGCTGAAAGAGGGATTGCCCGTGATCCTCGCCTACGTCGCCGGGTTTGCCCTCATCATGGCTGTGCTGGGCTGGAATCCGGAAAGCTTCTAGCACCGCGCCCCCGGACGAAGACGGCACATCACCTGTCAAGGCGTTGCGGAGGGTTAGCTGTTGCTTGGCGCGTCAGCGCGGCGGGGGCAAATCGTCATTGGCGGGCAGCCGTCGCGCGCTTTCCCGCAAAGCCTCTTTCAGGGAGACCGGGCGGTGATATTTGCCGAGCAGGTCGGCGAAGGCTTCCTCGGCGAGGTCCTGGATATCTCTGCCGGTATCCTTGGCGAGCAAGTCCAGCGCCAGCCATAGCTCCGGCGCAAACTCGATCAGCTTGCGTTTGACATAGCCTGGATGGGGGCGAGGGAACATATCCGTCCTGATCGTTTCGCGCGTGCCCCGAACATATCCGATTCGCTCCCGCTTCAAGCGGGGACGATGACGCGAAGCGCCTTGGGCCGGGAGCGATAGTGTAGCGGGCCGTGCATGATCATCACCTCGCCGTCGAGCGCGACCGGCAGCCGGCTGGACTTGGCGCTGATCTCGGCCTCGGCCAGTTCGAACGTATCGATATCGCCCACCTGATCCATGCGGCCGAAGCACAGCCGGCACACCATCCAGAAGAAGTTCCAAGGCGTGCGCGGCTTCACCACATAGAGCCAAAGCTTGCCGGTATCGAGGTCCTGACGCCGCCCGAAGGTGAACAGGTCCGTGCCGTATTCGTTATTGCCGACGAACAGGCAGGGCGTGCGATAGGGCCGGGCGAAGCCCTCGGCCGCGATGTGCAGGCGGCGTCGGGGAAAGTGGCGAAGCATCCGAAAGAAAGCCGGCACCATCGCCATCCATTTGGTAAGCTTGTGTCGCGTCCGGCGGCGCTCGCGATCGATGACCATGTAGGGGTAGATGCCGATCGAGGAATTGTTGATGAAGGTCTCGCCGTTGACCTCGGCCAGATCGACCACGCGGGTACGGCCGGCGGCGATCGTCGCGGCCGCTTCCTCGACCGGCAGCGGAATGCCGAGATCCTTGGCGAAATGGTTGAGGGTGCCGAGCGGCAGGATGCCGAGCGGCACGCCGGTGTCGGCCAGAACGCTCGCCAGGGAGCGGATGGTGCCGTCGCCCCCGCCGGCGACGATGGCATCGAATTGGCCGCCTCTGGCTTCGGCCAGAGCACGCATGCCGGCATCGTGCAGTGCTGCACCGTCGACAAACCGGATCTCGGCCGCCACCCCGTGTCGCGCGAAGCCCTCAGCCAGCGCCTGCTCGATATCGGTGGCGAGCGCCTGGTTGAAGGCGCCGGCGCCCCCATTCATCAACGCCACGACCCGCTTCACCGCGACCGTTTGCGACCGCTCGGCAAGGTCGGCTGTTGGAGATTTTGCCATCGGCCTAAGCAAATCCATCAGGGCATCGAGAGTGTGGGGGAGGGACGTTCTTTAACAAGCTCTGTCAGCCGTCGGAGTTCCGCGCCTCCTCGATATAGAGATCGCGGAAGGCGCGTGCCACCGGGCCCGGCCGCCCGTCGCCGATAACGACGCCATCGATCTCCACCACCGGCAGCACGAAGGCCGAGGCCGCGGTCATGAACGCCTCGCGCGCGCGCAGCGCCTCCGCCACGGTGAATGGGCGCTCCTCCAGGTTCACGCCCTGCGTGGCGGCAAGCCGGAGCACGGCGCGGCGGGTGACCCCAGGCAGGATCTGATGGCCGAGCGGCTGGGTACGGATCACGCCGGCATCGTCGAGGATGAAGGCCGAGGACGAGGTTCCTTCGGTCACGCAGCCATCCTCGACCATCCAGGCCTCGTAAGCGCCTTTGAGCTTGGCGTCCTGCTTGCCCATGGCCTGGGCCAGCATCGAGGTCGATTTGATGTCGCGCCGCTTCCAGCGAAGGTCGGGGATGGTGACGATCTTGACCCCGGTTGCGGCATAAGGATTGGCGATCAGCTTCCGGTGCTGGGTGAAGGCGACCACCATGGGTGCGGGCTGCTCGGGATAGGCGAAGTCGCGATCGGCGGCTCCACGGCTGATCTGAAGATAGACGATGCCTTCGTCCACGTCGTTGCGCTGGATCAGCTGCTCATGCAGCTCGCGCAGTTCGCCGTAGCTCAAGGGCGCGGGCAGGGCGATCTCGTTGAGCGAGCGGTCGAGCCGCGCCAGATGAGCGGCGAAATCGACCAGCCGCCGGCCGAGCACCGCCGTCACCTCATAGACGGCGTCGCCGAACAGAAAGGCGCGGTCGAACACCGACACCTTGGCCTCGTCCTCAGGGACGTAGCTGCCGTTCACATAGACGATGCGGGACATGAGGTGGAAGGCCAAGGAATGTGAGGGACTTGCCTAGCCCCGGCTCACGCCGAACGCAAGCATGGAGGCCGGGAAGGAAACATCCTGCTCGCTTTTTCCGGTAGGATGCTTGGGGCATACTCGATTCGCTGGAAAAGCAACGCTCCGGCGAACAACGCCAGGGCTACAGGGGGGACCGGACATGACGTCAGCAAGTCTCTTGATCGTCTTGATCGTCGGCATCGCGGTGGGTGCGGTGACCGGCCTCGCCATCGGCGGCAGCATAGACCCGCTTTACCTCGCCTTTCTCGCCGGCTTTCTCGGCACCATTATCGGCGCCGTTGCCCGCAACTTCATCATGTCGCGCCAATCCGGATCGGCCCCGGACGATTCGCGCACGCCCATGCTGGTGATCGTCTATGCCGCTGTCGCCTCGCTGGCGGCCAGCGCCGCGGCTCTGGAGATCGCGCAGCGCAGCCATCTGGAGGGCTCGCCCGTTTGGGTCGGTACCTTGGCCGGCCTGTTTGCCGCGATCCTGATGGCGATGCTGATGATCACCTATCACACCCATCCCGGAAAGATGCCCAAGCTGCATTCGCGCCGCTAGTTCATTCCGCGGCGGCAGTGGCCTGAATGCTGAGGCCCGCCGCCTCGATCAGGGCGAGATCGTCATTCGTCTCGCTATTGGCAGTGGTGAGCAGCTTGTCGCCATAGAAGATCGAGTTGGCGCCGGCGAGGAAGCACAGGATCTGCGCCTCCTTGGTGAGTTCGCGCCGTCCGGCTGACAGCCTGACCCATGACAGCGGCATCATGATGCGCGCCGCCGCCACCATGCGCACCAGATCGAGCGGATCGACCGGCGGCTGGTCCGCCAGCGGCGTGCCTGGCACGGCGGCGAGCGCGTTGATCGGCACGCTTTCCGGATGGGGGCTGAGATTGGCCAGCGTCTGGAGCAGGCGCGCCCGGTCGGTGACGGTCTCGCCCAGGCCGATGATGCCGCCGCAGCAGACCTGCACCCCGGATTGGCGCACGCGGGCGAGCGTATCCAGCCGCTCCTGGTAGGTTCGCGTGGTGACGATCTCGCCGTAGAACTCGGGCGAGGTATCGAGATTGTGGTTATAGGCGGTGAGGCCCGCTTCGGCGAGGCGGTCGGCCTGCGCCTGGCTCAGCATGCCCAGCGTGACGCACGCCTCCATGCCTAGCCCGCGGACGCCGCGCACCATGGCCAGCACGCTGTCGAAGGCCTCGCCGTCCTTCACCTCGCGCCAGGCCGCCCCCATGCAGAAGCGGGTGGCGCCGGCCGATTTGGCCCGCTTCGCCTCTTGCAGCACGTTGTCGACATCGAGCAGCGTCTCGCGCTTGAGCCCGGTGGTCTTGGCGTAATGGGCCGATTGCGAGCAATATTTGCAGTCCTCGGGGCAGGCCCCGGTCTTGATCGAGAGCAGGCTGGCAAGCTGCACCTCGCCCTCGGCGTGATGGCGCCGATGCACCGCGCGCGCCTGATCGACCAGATCGAGCAATGGCCCGGTGAGGAGGGCAACAACCTCCTGGGCGGTCCAATCATGGCGGGTTTCCGGCTCGCGCAAGCTCTCCACCGGGTGGGCGTTGCCGTTGATAGGATTCGCGGTTTTCAAGGGTTCTGCCACGGGCGGTGCGTCGCGATTGCTGGAGGGTGGGGCCTTCGCTAATACAGGATCATGGCGGCAAGCGAAAGCAGGTACCAGGCCTTTCTCGATGCGCGGGTCCGCGAGGGGTTGCGGCGGTCTTTGACCGAAATCGCCGCGACCGATGCAAGGGAGATCCACGTCGACGGAGGGACCTATACCAATTTCTCCAGCAACGATTATCTCGGACTTCGCTTCCACGAAGCCCTGATCGGCCGGGCGAGAGACTGGGCCGAGGCCTATGGCGTTGGCTCCGGCGCGTCACGCCTCGTCACCGGCAATCTCGACCTGTTCGCCCCGATCGATGCCAAGTTGGCGCGCCTCAAGCGTAAGCCGGCTGCGCTCGTGATGGCCTCCGGTTTTCAGACCAACGCCGCCGTGCTTCAGGCGCTACTCGACGAGAGCGTGCTCGGCGCCGCACCGCTGGTGTTCGCCGACCGCCTCAACCACGCCAGCATGCATTTCGGTTGTCAGGCGGCGGGCGTGCGGCAAATCCGCTACCGTCACTGTGACGCGGCCCATCTCGGCGAACTTCTGACTCAGTATCAAGGCGATGACCGGCCCTGCTTCATCCTGACCGAGACCGCGTTTTCCATGGATGGCGACCTGGCGCCGCTCGACAGCATCGCCGCGCTGGCGCGCGAGCATGACGCCTGCCTGATCGTCGACGACGCGCACGCCACCGGCATCCTGGGGCAGGGGGGCTCGGGCCTGTCCGGCGCGGCCGATATCGTCATCGG
>JBBQXL010000066.1:0-11834 GCA_038209695.1 Hyphomicrobiales bacterium | reverse complement strand
GCGATCTCGGCGCCCTTGCTGGCGGCATAGGTCGCCCGGGCCAGAAGCTCGTCCTTGCTTTCGCATAGCAGCGCCCCGACGGTCGCCCACGTGGCCCTGATGCCGCGAGCCTGGAACAGATCGAGCAAAGCCGGGATCGCCTCTCGTCCGCCGAGCACATTCGGCCCATAGCTCTCGCGCGTGGCGTGGTCCCTGACGCCCCACATCAACTCGTAGTCGAGCGAGATGACGAAATTGCCGGCGGTGCCCGTCGCGCGCATGCACCGAGAATGCACCGCCTGGTTTCGCCAGGGCAACCAAAATCCCTGGGCCAAACCTACGCTACGAGGCCGCTATGATGGCTTGCATCTGAAGCGGCATTGTCGCGGCGCCAGGCCTGGAACATCAGCACGTTCCAGAGAAAGTGCTGCCAGTTGCGGCTGCCGGCTTGGTGCTCAGACCATTTCTCGATGATCGGCTGCGACTTGAGCAGTCCCCCGGCGCCGAGCGCCGACGAGCTGAGAAGGTCTTCGGCCCAATCCTTGAGCGGACCCTTTAGCCATTGATCGATTGGCACGCCGAAACCCATCTTCGGGCGCGCCAGCAATCGCTCCGGCACATATTTGTAGGCGATCTGCCGCAACAGCCATTTGCTCACCCCGCCCCGCAGCTTGAAGCGTTGCGGCAGGCGCCAGGACAACTCAACCACCCGGTGATCGAGCAGCGGCACGCGCACCTCGAGCGCCACCGCCATGCTGGCGCGGTCAACCTTGGTCAAGATGTCGTCCGGCAGATAGGTGAGCGTATCGAGATATTGCATCCACGAGACGTCGTCCGGGAATTGGTCCCTGAGCTTGTGCCCGTAGAGACTCTCGTCGGGCGCACCCGCTCCCTCGACCAGCGATGACGCCTCGGACCATTGCGTGATCAGACGCCGATAAAACCCAACCGAGTCCTCCGACAACACCCCGGCCAGTTTATGAATCTTGTCGCCCATCAAGCGCGGTCGCACGCTTTCCGGCACCGCCAGAGAGGCATAATCCCACATGCCGGGGGAGACCGCGGTCATGGCGCCGGCCATCGCTTGACGCACCGGCTTCGGCAGGGTCCTAATGGTCTTGGCCAGCGCCAGGCCTTGCCCATAGCGATTGTAGCCCGCGAACACTTCGTCGCCGCAATCGCCGGAGAGCGCGACGGTCACATGGCGCCGCGTCATCTCCGACATCAGGTAGGTCGGAATTTGCGACGAGTCGGCGAATGGCTCGTCATAGATTCGCTGCAGGTTCGGAATGACGGCTTGCGCCTCCGCCGGAGTCACGTAGAGCTCGGTGTGCTCGGTGCCAAGATGCGCAGCAACCAGCTTGGCATGGTCGGCCTCGTCATAGGCCGGCTCGCGGAAGCCGATCGAGAAGGTGCGGATCGGCTGCGCGCTGTTGGCCTGCATCAGCGCCGCGACCGTCGAGGAATCGATGCCGCCGGACAGAAACATGCCGAGCGGCACGTCGGCGACCATGCGCCGGCGCACGGCATCGGCCAGCAGCGACTCCAGCATGTCCTGTGCCGCATCGTCGCTAAGATCGAGCGGGGAGGCTTGGCCGCGCGCCGCGACATCAGCCAGCGACCAATAGGCCGTGTGCTTGACCTCGCCGTTCTTGCCGCATTCGAGCAGCGTTCCCGGCGCCAGCTTGTGCACGCCGCGATAGATGCTCATCGGCGTCGGCACATAGCCGTAGCGCAGGAACGCGGCGAGCGCATCGCGGTCGATCTCGCCTTGCCACCCGGGCATCGCGGTCAGAGCCTTCAGCTCCGAGGCGAACACCAGGCTGCCATTGGCGTGTCCCCAATAGAGCGGCTTGATGCCGAGGCGATCGCGCCCCAGAGTGAGCGTCTGGCTGGAGCGGTCCCACACCGCGAAGGCGAACATGCCGATCAGCCGTTCGATCGTGGCCCGCACGCCCCAGACGGCAAAGCCCTCGACCATCACTTCGGTGTCGGAATGGCCACGAAACGGGCGGCCCGCCGCTTGCAGCTCGGCCCGGAGCTCGGGCGCGTTGTAGACCTCGCCGTTGTAGGAGAGCACGAATCGGCCGCAGCTCGACACCATCGGCTGGGCTCCGGCCGGACTGAGATCGATGATCGCCAGCCTGGTATGGCCCAGCGCCACGCCCGCTTGGGGATCGGTCCACACGCCCTGATCGTCGGGTCCTCGATGGCTCAAACTGTTCGCCATGCGTGACACAGCGGCGCGCAATTCCTCGGGCCCGGAGCGCCGTTTAAGCTCTACGAACCCAGCAATCCCGCACATTCAGGCTCCAGTCCAGGTGAGCTCACGCCGTTCTTGTCGACGATGGGGGGCCAGCGTCGCATGTCTCAGAGGCGCGCGCACATGGGGACTAAATGGCCCTACGGCTGCTAATGCGCGACAGGATCGTGCCGAGCTCGATCAGCCGCCTCTGCGCAGGACTGAGACAGTCCTTCCACCTCTCGTCCAAAATCAGTTCGCTCTTGGTCTGCCACCGCGCATTGTTGCCGGCGAAGCTGTGCTTCACCTGTTCAGCCCACGCAAGCTGTCGCGGATGAAATTCAAGCCCGAGGGGCTCCAACATACCCTGCAATGTGCGCTCAGGGTCAACCACCATATCCTCGTACCTTACGGTGCTGTGCGACACGGACTTGAGCGTGCGTCGGATTTGCGCCTGCACGACCTCATAATGGAGAATCGACTTCATCAGACTGTGATGCTCGATCATAGACGCAATCTGACCGACTGGTTTCCTAATAAGGTGAATGGGATAGACGTTGAGCTCATCGCATCGCAGGAGAAGCTTGAGCCTGCGTGGCATCTTCGATGAGTCCACAATAAACTTCTTTCCCGACACTGCCGCGATTGCGCTGAAAAGCACATGGTTCGCTTCGTTAGCGCGGTGATATTCATTCAATTCGAGGTCCGCGAACGATTTGCCGTGGGTCGTTCTAATCGATTCGTTGACGCGCGACCAAAACTCACACTGCAGTAGCGTGCCTGCGCCGCAGGAGCATCTGGTCGGCTTCACTCGTCCCGTTTTCCCAATTTTTATGCGATTGAGCTTCAGGACTTCTCCCACCGAAATTATTTCGGGATGAGCGTTGAGCATCATATCGAGCAGCGTGGACCCGCTGTGAGACGCGCTGGCGATATAGATTATCCGCATTATCGGTACCCCTACCTCGAACGCATACTAAAACCACGCCACGCGTACCAGGCAAGAGGACGATCCGGGCCGGCACGCCTTCATCGGCACTTATCTGGGGCACCCGCATTTGCGGCCGTCATCCCTTGGAATCAAGTCTTCCTTAGCAATCCTGTCGGAGATTGGCAGCCTGGCGGGTGCGGGCCGAAACAGAGCCCCGTCGAGCGAGGAAGCAAATGTCCGGATTGTCGCGACGAGATCTGGTTGGAGGTGTAGCTATGGGCAGTCTTCTCTGGAGCACCGCGGCCAATGGCGGCGGCACGGTCGAGCCAAGTTACGGCCCCGCCCCCGCGCCTCTCGACGGCCCCGATCTGCCCTCGTTCCGCTATCCGCTGGCCAGCAAGCCGACCAAGACCTTCGACGGCGGCACCGCCAAGGAAGCGAATGTCACCGAGTTTCCGGTCTCCGAGAAGCTGGCCGGCGTCTACATGACCCTCGAACCCGGCGCGCTGCGCGAGCTGCACTGGCACGCCAATGCCGCCGAGTGGGCCTATGTGATCGCGGGCAACTGCCGCGTTACCACCATCGACCCGCAGAACCAATGCGAGATCGTCGATTTCGGCCCGGGCGACGTCTGGTACTTTCCGCGCGGCCACGGCCACTCGATCCAGGGCATCGGCCCCGGCACCTGCACCTTCGTGCTGGTATTCGACAACGGCTATTTCTCCGAGTTCGGCACCTTCTCGATCACCGACTGGCTCGGCCACACGCCGCCCGAGGTGCTGGCCAAAACCTTCGAGCTTCCCGCCTCGACCTTTGCCGATTTTCCCAAGAAAGAAGTCTATATCGCCCCCGGCCCGGTGCCGCCGGCTTTGCCCGCCGATCCGGCGCCCGGCTCGCGCAATGCGCCGCCGCTCACTCATCGCTATCAGTTGCTGGCTCAGCAGCCGCTGGTCTTCCCAGGCGGCACCATGCGCACCGTGTCCGAGCGCGAATTCCCCATCTCCACCACCATGACCGGCGCGTTGCTGACCATCAAGCCAGGCGGCTTGCGCGAGCTGCATTGGCATCCCAATGCCGCCGAATGGCAGCTCTATATCAGGGGCAGCGCGCGGATGACGGTGTTTGGCAGCCATGGCCGCGTCCGCACCGACGACTTTACCGCCGGCGATGTCGGCTATGTGCCGCAGGGTTACGGTCACTATATTGAGAATACCGGCAGCGAGGACATGGAGGTGGTGCTGGTGCTCAACAACGCCACCTATCAGTCGATCTCGATCACCGCCTGGATGGCCGCCAATCCCGATCTCCTGCTGGCGACCAATTTCAAGGTCCCGGAAAGCGTGTTCGCCAAGTTCCCCAAGCAGGCCCTGATCATGCCCGACTAGGCCGCGCGGTCAGGCCAGCAGCGCCAAGGCCTCGTCGGCGAGCTTCCGCGTGAGGTCGCCGGCGCCGATCCCCGCTGGCGGCACGGCCCCCTGCCCCGACCAGAACCAGGAAAAATCGCCAGCGCCCTTCGCTTCCGCCGCGTTGCGGAGCGGCGCCAGCGCGGGCGTGGCGAACGGATAGGCTGGGTGCGCCGGGTTGATCGGCCCCTGCTCCCGGATGACCCGAGTCAAGATTCCGCGCGCCGGCCTGCCGCTCAGCATATCGGCGATGACCGTCATGCGGCCGGGCTCGGCCAAAGCCGCCTGATGCAGCGCCGAGGTCGTGGCCTCCGGGCAGCGCAGATACGCCGTGCCGACCTGCACGCCGGCGGCGCCGAGCGCGAAGGCAGCCATGATGCTGTGCCCATCGCTGATCCCGCCGGCGGCAATCACCGGGACTTTCACGTCCCTGACGATCTGCTGCACCAGGGCGAAGGTGCCGATCTGCGTGGCCACATCCGTCTCGAGGAACATCCCGCGATGGCCACCCGCCTCCGCCCCCTGCGCGATGATCGCATCGACGCCGCGCTCGGCGAGCCACAGAGCCTCGCGGCGCGTGGTCGCCGAGCAGATGATCTTGCATCCCACCCGTTTCACCCGCTGAACCAGCGCCGGCTCGGGCAGGCCGAAATGGAAGCTCACCACCTCCGGCCGCACATCCTCGATCACGGCGCAGGTCGCATCGGTGAAGCGATAGATCGTGGCCTTGAGCGGCGGCTTGGGCATCGCCACGCCGAGCTCTTGATAATAGGGCGCCAGCCGCTCGAGCCACGCCGCCTCGCGCGTGACGTCTCGTTCCGGCTCGTCATGGCAGAAAAAGTTGAGGTTGATCGGCTTGCGGCTGCGCGACCTGATCGCGGCGACGCCGTCGCGGACTTTGTCGTCGTTCAGCCCGGCGCAAGGGAACGAGCCGAGCCCGCCGGCCTCGGACACGGCCACCGCCATGTCGACACCACCCGAATTGGCCATCGGCGCCTGGATGATCGGCAGCGCCACGCCGAACAGATCCAGCAGCCGCCGATCGGGCCACATCGCCGAGACCATTTCAGTCCTTGCTGTGCTTCCGTTTGCCGAGCAGCCGCAGGCGCAGCGCGTTGAGCTTGATGAAGCCGGCCGCGTCCTTCTGGTCGTAGGCGCCTTCATCGTCCTCGAACGTCACCATCTGCGCGGAATAGAGCGATTTCGGGCTCTCGCGGCCAACGACGATGACATTGCCCTTATAGAGCTTGAGCGTGACCTCGCCCTCGACATGCTCCTGGCTCTTGTCGACCAAGGCTTGCAGCATCTCGCGCTCCGGCGCGAACCAGAAGCCGTAATAGACCAGTTCAGCATAGCGCGACATCAGCGAGTCCTTGAGATGCATCGCCTCGCGGTCGAGCGTGAGCGACTCCATCGCCCGGTGCGCCACATAGAGAATGGTCCCGCCCGGCGTCTCGTAAACGCCGCGCGACTTCATGCCAACGTAGCGGTTCTCCACCAGGTCGACCCGGCCGATGCCGTTGTCGCGGCCAAGCTCGTTGAGCCGCGTGAGCAGAGTCGCCGGCGACAATTTCTTGCCGTCGATCGACACCGGATCGCCGTGCTTGAAGCCGATCTTGACCATGGTCGCCTTGTCGGGCGCATCCTCCGGCGCGATGGTGCGCTGATAGACGTAAGGCGGCGGCTCGACCGCCGGGTCCTCGAGTACCTTCCCTTCCGACGATGAGTGCAACAGATTGGCGTCGACCGAGAACGGCGCTTCGCCGCGCTTGTCCTTAGCAACCTGAATTTGATGCTTCTCGGCGAACTCGATCAGATCGCTGCGCGACTTGAACTCCCACTCCCGCCACGGCGCGATCACCTTGATGTCAGGGTTGAGCGCGTAATAGCTCAGCTCGAAGCGCACCTGGTCGTTGCCCTTGCCGGTGGCGCCATGGCAGACCGCGTCGGCGCCGGTCTCTCTGGCGATCTCGATCTGGCGCTTGGCGATCAGCGGCCGGGCGATCGAGGTGCCGAGCAGGTAGACGCCCTCATAGAGCGCGTTGGCCCGGAACATCGGGAACACGAAGTCGCGCACGAACTCCTCGCGCAAATCCTCGACGTAGATTTCCTTGATGCCGAGCAGCTCCGCCTTCTTGCGGGCGGGCGCCAGCTCTTCGCCCTGGCCGAGATCGGCGGTGAAGGTCACCACCTCGCAGCCATAGGTCTCCTGGAGCCATTTCAGGATGATCGAGGTGTCGAGCCCGCCGGAATAAGCGAGCACCACCTTTTTGATATCGGTCGCCATGGAACGAGCCTCTTAGGCCCCGCAAACGGTTAAGTTCCGCGGGACTATAGGCAGGCGACGCGCTTGTGCAAGTGCTGCCGACGCCGGCGGGAAGCAAGAAGCAACCGGCGGTCGCCCTGTTGCAAATGGCTGCTTCGAAGGGTTAAGCCTTCAGCAGACCTGACATGACCCAACCAAAGGTTTCGGCGTGCTCGAACGCGCCGATAGGGCTTCGCTCGTGAAGACGCTCCTCAAACGTAGGCTCCGAATATGGCTGGGCGCGATTGACTATTACCGCATTCCAGACTCGAGGGAACCTTTCAACGGGCAGCACCATCGGCGTCCCATGTTCGAAGAGATCATCGCCACCTGCCGGCCGAAGGCGCTTGTAGAAACCGGGACTTTCCGAGGGACGACGACGGAATTCATGGCCGCCACCCGCCTTCCACTCTACACCGTCGAGTCGCGTGCTCGACGGTTTGGCTACGCGCGGCAACGGCTAAAGGGCTTCGCCAACGTCAAGCTCACCTGCGGCGACAGCCGTACATTTAAGGACCTGCCACTGGCCGAGGAAATTGACATCATATTTTCCGGTTGGCGAAAGGCAATCGTCATGATCGACGACTTCCAGGTGCCAGGCGATGACGGCTATTCGTTCGACGACTATGGCCCTGGCAAGACCCTAACGGCAGGCTACCTCTCCGATCTGACCTCTTGACTCGCGCTCGCGCACTTCTATCCAAGCTTACCCTCCGAAAAAGAAACCGGAACCAAGCGCGGGTCAGTCGTGATCGCTTCTGCCAGCGACGTGATCTCCGGGCTTTCCACGATCAAAAGCCTGCGGAGCGGTCTACAAACAGGCAACCCGCTTGTGTAGGTGCTGTCCGGTCGAGCGCAACGACGAGCCGGCGCCGGCCAACGCCTGGCCGGCGGCCCCGAGGCCCGCCCCGATCAGGCGGTGCAGCCCTATCGATACCCGTTCGACGCCGCGCTCGAGCCTGGCGTTATTGCGCCTGAGCGGGTCGAGCAGAAGCCGGTAGAGCGCCATGACGATGGCGATGGTGATCAGTCCGGCGAATAGTATGTCGGTGACGAAATGGCGCCCGAACACCACCCGCAACGACCCGACCGCGATGCCGAACACTACCGCCGCGCCCAGCGCGATCGGCCGGATTTGCGGCGGCGCGAGACTGGCGGGGGCGATGGTCCAATAGGCTTGGCTCGCTTCTCCCGACACGAACGAGCAGTTCCGCTTGCACGTCCCACTCGGTCGCCACCAGGGCTGGAAGGCGGCGGTCCCCGCAAATTGCTGCACGCTATTGGGCCGCGGCCGGCCCCAATTCTCCTTGAGCAGCAGATTGGAGGCGAGCCCGGGCCCGATCAAGAAGCTCGCCAGCAGATAGAGTACGATCGACGGCGCCATCCTCATCCGCTCACTCGGAAAGACCAGTTTGCGCAGAAGCGCGAACAGGGCCGGCAACAGCAACAGGAAGGGCACCCAATTGGCCGCCCGGCGCACCATGTTCCATTCGTAGTTGATGGAGAGGGGAAATTTGGCGGACTCGGGGTCGAAGAACCGTGCTGCGACCCAGACGTCCCAAGAAGGATAGACGGCGAACAAGGTGCCGAGCGCCACACCGAGCGCAATGAACGACAGTAAGACGCCGCGCGACACGGCAAACCCCCGGATCCCACACCCTGAACGACGCTAGCCCCCGCTGGCGACAGTCGCGTGAGGATCCGGTGACGCTTCGGCGGCAGTTCGGCGACACTCCGCTAACGAATCAGTGACAGCTTGACCTGGGTCAGTGTGGACGATGTGGATAAGCTCTTTTGAGCTGGCCGGCGTCGCGCCCGGGAACCCGATCGGCAGGCCGGCGTTTCTACCGATCAGAGTTCGCGGTCGGAGGATGGGAACCAGGGCAATAATCGCCTGAACCGCGGTACAGCAAATACGAGAAGGTGGGATCACAATGGCGCTCCAAGAGCTAGAGATGCACCCCGGCGCAGCGCGCGAGCCAAAGGCCGGGCCGTTAGCCAAAATCGCGAGCCTGGGCTTCGTCACCCGTCGCAAGCGTTCGAACGGCACCGCCGCCTGGCGCAAGACCGTCACGCAACACGCGATCGAGCCGTGGCCTGCTGCCCGCCTCGCCTTGCAGGCCCGGATCGCCGCGCTGGATGTCGAGACTTAGGTCTGCCTGCCGGCAAGCAGCCAATAGATAAAGCCGCCGGCGAAGCCCGAAGCGGCGAAGATCGCCATATAGTGACTGGCGACGATGGCCGGCAGGTCCGCCGTCTCCTGGGCGGTGAGAATGGGGACGGCAGCGAGCGACGCGCCTCCCGCCAGCACGTAATACATCCACGATCTGAGCCTTAGCACTTCGCCCGCCACCACCGCGACCAGCGCCGGCAGCGCATTGAGCGCCGGCGCAACGGTGCCGGCGAACAGCACCATGCCGAAAAAGGGAGCCGCGTGCTGGAGCATGGGGTCGTGCGGCGAGGCGTTGCGCAGCTCGCTCCCGGCCCACAAGGCGCCGAGGGCAAACAGGACAGCGAGCGCGGCCGCGGCGGCGAGGCAAAAGGCCGTCACCACCCAAAGCATGCGGAATATTGTGTTGAGGATCACGCTTGGGCTCCATGCCGGCCGCTAGTACCGGAAAATGTCAGGCAGCGGGGAATGCCCGCTCGCTGGCGCGCTGCTTGATGCTGGCGCTTTTCAGCTGCCCGCACGCCGCCATGATGTCGCGGCCGCGGGGCGAGCGCACCGGGCTGGCATAGCCGGCGCGGTTGATCACCTCGGCGAACTTCTCGATCTGCTCCCAGTCCGAGCATTCGAACGGCGCGCCCGGCCAGGGATTGAACGGGATCAGATTGATCTTGGCCGGGATCTTGGCCAGCAGCCGCATCAGCGCCTTGGCGTCGGCTATCGAATCGTTGACGCCCTTCAGCATCACATATTCGAAGGTTATGCGCTTGGCGTTGGACAGGCCCGGATAGGCGCGGCAGGCCGCCAGCAATTCCTTGAGCGGCCATTTCTTGTTGATCGGCACCAGTTGATCGCGCAGTTCGTCGTGCACCGCGTGCAGCGAGATCGCCAGCATGGTGCCCGCCTCCTCGCCCCAGCGCGGAATCTCCGGCACCACGCCCGAGGTCGACAGCGTGATGCGGCGCTTGGAAATCGACAGCCCCTCGCCGTCGGCGGCGATCGCCATGGCGTCGCGCACATGGTCGAAATTATAGAGCGGTTCGCCCATGCCCATCAGCACCACATTGGTGATCTTGCGCTCGCCATGCGGCAGACCGCGCGTGTCGTCGGCTTCGGTTCCGGGCCAGTCGCCGATCCGGTCGCGGGCGAGCATGATCTGGCCGACGATCTCGCCCGACGTGAGGTTCCGCACCAGGCGCTGGGTGCCGGTATGGCAGAACGAGCAGGTCAGGGTACAGCCGACCTGGCTGGAAATGCAGAGCGTGCCGCGGTCTTCCTCGGGGATATAGACCGTCTCCACCTCCTTGCCGTCGGCCAGGCGAAGCAACCATTTGCGGGTGCCGTCGACCGAGATCTGCTCGGTGACGATGTCGGGTCGCGCCAGGCTGAAATGCGCGGCGAGCTCGCCGCGCAGCTCCTTGGCGATGTCGGTCATCATGGCGAAATCGGTGGCGCCGCGCACATAGAGCCAACCCCAGAGTTGGCTGACTCGCATGCGCGCCTGCCGCTCCGGCACGCCGAGCGCGACCAAGCGCTCCGCCAGCGCGGAGCGGCTAAGCCCGACCAGGGGCTCCCGGCTCGGACCTTCGGCCGGATCGACCGCGGCCATGGCTGAATGAGGCGTGACGAGCATGGCACGTCATATCATGCCGAGCCTTAACAATGCCAAGGCCTGCCGATGTCGTGAGCAAGAACAGGCGTGAGGTAGATGTGCGGCGGCTTAACCGCTGCACTCCTTGGCGGCACGGTCCAGTGCATCGGACAGGCCATTAAGCGAGTAGGTGTCGCTGGTGGCGGTGCCGCGGGCTGACTTCCCGTCGATCTTCATGGTGCTGCCGGTCTTCATCGCCTCGATCAGCTTGGTCTCCATCTCCGGCTTCTCGACGAAGGCCCCCTCATCCTTGGTGAACATCTCGAACTTGGCGCTGCCGATAGTCACCGTGGCCTTCGCGCCGGAGCCGAACGGATAGCCCATCTTAACGCTGATTTCGTTCGTGACTTTGTCCGCCGGCCATACCGAGATGTAGAAGAAGATCGGGCCGCGCTTGACGTTTTTGGGACTCGAGCTGCTCGGCTTGGCGACGGCGAAACAGACCTTGGGCGTGCCGCTGGCGGCATAGGCCGACCAGTCCTTGAATTTCTCCAAGAGGGTGACGTCTTGCGCCCAGGCAGGCGTGGCAACCAGCGCCGCGACGACGCAAGCGGCTCGAACGGCTCGGTGCATCTTTTGAGTCCCCGATTCGTGAGCAGTGGTCAAACCATACAGCCTTGATTTTCCTTTGACTACCCGGAGGGGTCAACCCCGGCTGCGTCGTTTGCGCGGTGCGCCCTGCACATGAGGCGCGAGTGGCGGCGCCTCCGCGTGCTCGGCGACCGAGCGTGAGCCGAAGCGCCCATGTGAACGCAGCCGATCATACATGACGATAGCGCCGGCGGTGGCGAGATTGAGCGAGAAGGCGGACGGAATGCGCACCAAATGCTGACAGCGCGCGGCCAGTTCCGGGGTAAGCGCGCCGCGTTCGGGACCAAGCACATAGGCCGCCCGCAAGGGATGGGGAAAGCTCGGCAGGGCTTGCGCCCCCTCGATCAGCTCGACCCCGACCAGGCTGCAGCAATCGAGCAGCTTGAGATCGGCAAGGCTTCGCCAATGATAGAGCGGCAGGTGAGTCGAGGCCTTGGAGGTGTCGCCCTGCATATGCAGCGCGGCCTCGTCGGCACCGATGGTGAACACGAAACTCGCCCCGAAGGCATGGGCCGAGCGCAGCAAATTGCCGAGATTGACGGCCTTGGAGATGCCCTCGACGCCG
>JBBQXL010000065.1:0-12012 GCA_038209695.1 Hyphomicrobiales bacterium | reverse complement strand
GATGAACTCCTGGAACGCGCTCAAATCCCGCGCCACGCATTTCAACAGGAAATCAATCTCGCCCGACAGCATGTAGCAATCCCGCACGATCGGTGAGCTCCGCGCCCGCTCCTCGAAGGCGATGAGATCGGCCTCGGCCTGACTGTGCAGCCTGATCATGGCGAAGGCGGTGACGTCGAAGCCGAGCGCCTTGTCGTTGAGGAGCGCCGTGAAGCCCTTGATGATGCCGGCCTCTTCCAGCGCGCGCACGCGGCGCAAGCAGGGCGGCGCCGAGATCCCCACCTTGCGGGCGAGATCGACATTCGTGATGCGCCCGTCGGCCTGCAATTCGCGCAGGATCCGCCAATCGGTGGCATCGAGCCGGGCTGAACGCATCTTGCCTCCCTGGACGGTTGGGCGAATAGCGGGCTAGAAGGCGGCACGGGATTCGAGCCCTTCAGCGCCGTCCGCGCAACTTTAAGTCCTCCAGGCAAAAGAATCGAAAAGAAATTGAGCTCTAGCCGTTCCAAAAATTCTAGCGGGCCGGAGCCGGCTTCCCCTAAGAAGCGGGCCAAGGCCCCGTCCACGGGCGATGCCGCCTCCCTCATCGCCACCAGCCGCAAGGCCCGGAGCGAGAAGACCTGGATCATCACCGACGGTTCGGTCGGCATGGAGGCGCAAGGCATCGCCGTGGCGGAGGCGGTCGGCCTGCCCTTCAGTCTGAGGCGCGTGCGCGTGACCGGCCCCATGCGCTTTGTGCCGGCGCTCTTGCAATTGCTGGTGCCACCCGCTCGCCTCCTCCGTTTCGTCGTGGCGAACGAGCCGCTCGAAGCGCCATGGCCCCGCCTGATCATCTCGATCGGCCGGCGCAGCGTGCCCATCGCCCTCGCCATCAAGCGGCTGTCGGCGCCGCACGCCTTCGCGCTTCACATCCAGAACCCTCGGGTTCCGGCCCGGCTGTTCGACCTCATCGCCGCGCCGGTCCATGATGGCTTCGAGGCGCCGAACGCCATCACCACCTTCGGCGCCGTGCATAGCGTGACCGCCACCCGTCTGGCCGAAGCGGCCAAGAGCTTTGCCCCGCGTGTCGAGTCCCTGCCCCATCCGCGCGTCACGGTGCTGCTCGGCGGCGAGAGCCAAGCCTTCAGCTTTCCCCCTGACACCGCCGCCGCCCTTGGCGCCAAGCTCGCCCGCCTTGCCAAGGACAGCGGCGCCGCGCTGCTGGTGACGCCGTCGCGCCGCACCCGCGCCGACTCCATTGCCGCCTTCGCCCGCGCCATCGCCGACGTTCCCCACCTGCTGTGGGATGGCGCCGGCGACAATCCCTATTTCGCCTTTCTCGGGCTTGCCGACGCCATCGTCGTCACCGAAGATTCCGTCAACATGGTCACCGAGGCGGCGGGCACCGGCAAGCCGGTCTATGTGCAGGCGCTGCCGGGCCGCTCGACCAGGCTCGCCCGCTTCCACCGCCTGATGCAGGAACGCGGCGCGACGCGGCCGTTCGAAGGCCGCCTTGAGTCGTGGAGCTACGTCCCCATCAACGACACCGAGATGGTGGCCTCCGCCATTCGGCGCGCGCTCCAGCTTGAAACCAAAGGCTAAAACGCCGCTCACAGGGGCGTGGCTTGCGATTGATAAGCCTTGCGCTTACCTCTTGTTCTCCATTTTGCAGGTGAGAGACGAAGCTCCATGGCTACCCGCCACGCCAAACTGATCATCGTCGGCTCGGGCCCCGCCGGCTACACCGCGGGCATTTACGCCGCTCGCGCCATGCTGAAACCGCTGCTCATCCAGGGCATCCAGACCGGCGGCCAGATGACCACCACCACCGACGTCGAAAACTATCCGGGCTTCGCCGACGTGATCCAGGGCCCCTGGCTGATGGAGCAGATGCGGCTCCAGGCCGAGCATGTCGGCACCGAGATGATCCAGGACCATATCGTCGCGGCCGATCTCAAGCGCCGCCCGTTCTGGCTCAAAGGCGACAGCCATACCGAATACACCGCCGACGCCCTGATCGTCGCCACCGGCGCCAAGGCGCGCTATCTCGGGCTGCCCTCCGAGCACCGCTTTCTGGGCTACGGCGTGTCGGCCTGCGCCACCTGCGACGGCTTTTTTTATCGCGGCAAGCAGGTGATCGTGGTCGGGGGCGGCAATACCGCGGTCGAAGAGGCGCTCTATCTCGCCAACATCGCCAGCCAGGTGCTGCTGGTGCATCGCCGCGGCGTGCTGCGCTCCGAGAAGATCCTGCAGGAGCGCCTGTTCGCCAATAAGAAGATCGAGGTGATGTGGAACTACGAACTCGACGAGGTGCTCGGCCATGACGATCCGCTCGGCGTCACCGGCGCCGCGCTCAAGAGCACGCTCACCGGCGAGATCGTCACGCTCCCGATCGACGGCATCTTCATCGCCATCGGCCACGAGCCGCAAAGCGAGCTGTTCAAAGGCCAGCTCGACATGAAGCCGTCCGGCTACATCCTCACCGCGCCGCACTCCACCGCCACCAACATCCCCGGCGTCTATGCCGCCGGCGACGTGGCCGACGACGTCTACCGCCAGGCGGTCACCGCCGCGGGGCTCGGCTGCATGGCCGCGCTCGAGGCCGAGAAGCACCTCGCCGGCCTCGAGTCGATCGCCGAAGCCGCCGAGTAGTTCCCTCTCGTCATTTCGGCCAGGCCATGATCGGCACCGCGCTAATCGAATTGGCCGGCGAGCCGTCGATCAGCTTGGCGCTGATGGCGAGATAGACCAAGGTGTTCCGCTTCAGGTCGGGAACCCGGTAGATCCGCGTCTTCTTAAAGAAGATGCTGGTCTTCTCGCTGAACGCCTCCTCGCTTTCGGGCAGGGTCGCAAGATCGACCGTGATCGGGCCCATCTGGCGGCAGGTCACCGAGAAGTTCGACGGATCTTCGTTGAGGCCCAGCGGCTGGCCCCAGCCGCCCTTCCGCGCTTGCGAGATGTAGCAGGTGACGCCCGTCACTTTGGGATCGTCGAACTGGCTGATGCAGACTTTGTCGCTCGGCGACAGCATGCGGAATGTGGTGCTGACGCATTCGAGGTCGTCGGCCTTGGCCGGGCTCGCCGCGGCGAGCGTCAGCACGGTCGAACACAACATCAGCACTGAGCCGCAAGCCTGGAGAACGATTCGCATTTTGGGTCTACCTCTTCGCGGGTGGTGAAAGGAAACTCGGCTGCGGAACGTATGGTTCAAGTGCCGCCACAACCAGAGGCCGACCGAATATCTCTCGCCGCCTTTCGACGCGAGATCAGAGCCGCGCGCCCCGCAATGTCTGGGTGGAACCCACTGCGTGAATGAGTTCGCCAAGCATAACGGAGGCTTGCGGCGCTGCGGTGAGTGACAGCTCGCACCGAGACCGCAGCCGCATCGCGCGGCCCATCGCAACTTTTTCGTTGGCGCCCGCGGTGACTTTTGGCCGCTGAAACGTTAAGGTTACAGGGTCAGCAAAGTGCTGGCCTGCCCCCTGCTAACCCCAAGAGGCCGTACCATGACAGAGTCTAACCCGGCGAAGATGGCCGCCGACACGGCGCGCGCATATCGCAAGACCAGCCAGGAATTCGAACAATTGGCAAAAGACGGGCAGATGCCCGAAGCGGTGCGGGTGATTGCCGAGAAGAACATCGCCCAAACCCGCGAGCTCTATGAACACTCGAAGGACGCCTTCGACAAGATGCTTGAGAGCTGGGAAAAGACCTTCGACGCGGCCCGCCAAGGCGCCGTCGCGCTCAATCGCAAATGGGTCGACATTACCCAGCGCAACATCAATTCCGGCTTCGAGTTCGCCAAGAACCTGATCGGCGCCAAGAGCGTCGCCGAGGCGGTCGAATTGCATTCGACCTACTGGCAGAAGCAGATGTCGACGCTGAAGGCCCAGGCCGAGGAGATGCGCGAGCTTTCCACTCGCGTCACCACCGACGTCACCGAGCCGGTCAAGGCGCAGATGAAGCGCGGCATCGACCAGATCGAGCGGGCGAGCTAGCGCCTCTCTCGTCAAGCGCGGTCGACGCGATGTGACAAGAAAGGGCCGGCCTGAGCCGGCCCTTTCTCATTTGTGGCTGGCTCTTCGCTAGGCCGTGGCGCCGGTGCGGAACACCGCGCCCGCCACCGACCGCGGCCGCTCGCGCACCTGCCCGCCGTCATTGCCCGATTTCACGATCCATTGGCCGCTGGCGCTGCGTCCGGTGATCATGCCGACATGATGCGACCACACCACCACCGCACCCACTTGCGGGCCCGACGGCCGGCCCCAATGGGCCCAGTTGCGGGCGAGGTTCAGCTCGGGGCCTCCGCCCTTCTGCGTCCGCATCCACCAACCGCACCAGCGCGAGGGGCGTGGACCCACATGCGCCGATCCGGATGCCTTGACCTGAAGCTTGGCATAATCTTTCCGGGATGACTTATGCGCGTAGGATTTCGCCGTCGGCTTGTGCGCGTAGGACTTGCCGCTGCGGTGCGAATAGGAGTCCTGGTGACGGGTTCGGGCCTCGGCCAGATCGAGCGGCAAGAAGACGCCCGCGCCGAACAGGGCGCAGGCAAACGCAATGATACGCACTCCAAACATGATGCATGCTCCGATTTTGTTTTTGGGGAGGAAGAGGCCGGCGAAGGTTCAAGCCGGCCAGGCGCGCTTTGGCGCGCACCGCGTAAGTTACGGAAAATACTGACGGAAAATCGGCTGGGGCGTGGCCCCGCCTGGGCCATTCAGAGGCGCAAGCGGCGACTTCGCGGCGGAAAAGAGCATCGCGCTGCGTGTGGGGCGGCGCCGTTTGCAACATGCAAAGTGGGTTAAATCCCACCCTTCCCGTCAATAAGCGGTTAGCGCCTCCCTACCCACAATGCTCTGCCGCCCTGCCACACACGGCTTGGCTACATACGGGAGACCATCAGCATGTTTGAGCACACCGACCGATGGGAGTTGGACGTCATTCCGCCCCTCAGCTCGCTCACCATCACTCTGGACGTCAGTCCGCCGGAGCTCGAACTGGCCGTCGCCACCAGTGGCGCTTCCCTGTGTACCGCGATGATGAGAGCCATCGTCGCCGCCATGGTGGTCGATGCGGGTTGGGCACCGCATCATTAGCGCGGCTATTCAGCCGCGCGACAGCCTGCGCTTGTTGGCCCTGACATGGCTGCGATAGCGGCGCACCACCCGCTCCATCGATCCGCCGACGGCTAGGCTGCCGGCCGCTTCGGCGAACGCGAAGCCCTTCTCGGCGATCATGCGCTGCGCCTCGAGCTGGCCTGCAGGCCCGCCGAGAGCGAGCTTCATCATCCGCAAGCCCATGACTTCCTGCGTCTCCTGATAAAGACGCGCGGAATCGGCGGCAAACTTCATCCAGGCTGTAAACATGGAGCCCCCCCTGCAAGTCGCCCGGCCGCGCGCACGCGGCCGGGTCGCCAGGGATGATTATAGAGAGTTTTAGAGCTAACGGCGCCCGCTCGAGAACATTCCGAACAAGAACCCGACGCCGGCCACAATGGCCAGCGTGCTCAGGGGATAGCGCCGCATGGCCGCGCCGGCATCCTCCATGGCGTCGACCGCCATGTCCTGGGCGCGGCTGAACTGCTTGCCGGCCCGGCGCGACACGTCGCCAGCGAACTCGCTGACGTCGTCGCCGATCGACTTGGCGGTGTCGACGGCCGATTTGGCGGCGTCGGCAGCCTGGCGGCCTGCGGGAGAATTAGCGGCTTGGCGGTAGGCTTGGTTGGCAGTCGTCATCTCACTGTCCTTCTCTTGTCTTGTCGCGGGCCAGCAAGGCGCGGGACCAGGTTGGGTGTGTGATGACAGAACTTGCGTCACCGCCAAACGTTCCGGCGCGCAAGCAAGGCGCCGCGCGCCAAAAGCGCGCGGCGGGATGGCGATGGCGGCGAGGCCTGGTTAGTGCTTGGCCTGTGCGGCGTCCCACTCGGCGGCGGCGTTGGTGAGAATCGCGTCGAAGCTACCGTCGGTCGTCATCTCGGTAATGGCCTGGCCGAACTTCTCAGCCAGCGCGGTACAAGGCGACTTCTTGGAGAAGGCCACGAACATCTCGGCGGTAAGCACCGCTTGGTCCAGCACCTCGATCTGGTCCTTCACCCCGTCCTTGGCCGCTTCGGCCAGACCGGGATAGTAGCCGGCAATCAGATATTCGGCCTTGCCCGACAAGAGATCCTTGAATCCCGCTTCGATGCCGTTGGTGCGGGTGACATCGAGCTTGTCCTTGATGAAGGCGTCGAACTCGGTGCCGTAGCTCTCGCCCTGGTTGGTGACGCCCTTCTTGCCGATCAGATCGTCCTGACCCTTGAACGGGAACGCTTTGCCCTTGGCAACGAAGATCGCCACGTCGTCAAACATGAAGGCGGGCTGGACATAATCCAGATATTTGGCCCGCTCGTCGTTGAGGTAGATGCCGAAGATCATGTCGGCTTTGCCGTCGCGCGCCGCCGCCTGGGCGTCGGCCCAGTTGCCCATGAATTTCGATTCGAGCGGAACATTGAGCTTCTTGGCGATGGTCTCGACCAGCGTCGGCGCGGCGCCAACGAGATTGTCGCCTTGCTTGTAAGCGATCGCCGGATATTGCGGATGGCCGGTCGCGATGATCTTGGCGCACTCGTCGGCGGCGAAGGCGGCGGTGCTCGTGAGCGCCAGGGCGCCGAACACGCTCAAGCAGAGAAGTCTCTTCATGGTCAGAATTCCTTGTTGTCGATCGGGAGGGGCAATGGCGGGGCCCGTTGATCCGGCTGGAGACAGCTGCTGACGAGGCTCCCTCTACCGCCCCATCTGCGCCTTGATCTTATCCACGTCCGCTTGCGTGACCTTTCCAGCCTGAACCAGCGCCTGCACGCAGGCCGGCGACAAAGACGGCCCCGCTTTCTTCATGCACAGATTCAGGGCCGAGGTTTGCAGCCCATAGTCGCCGCAGAATTTCTTGTAGTCGTTGGCGCAATTATTCTGCATGCCCTTGGAGATGCTTCCCGCCTGCGCAAAGGCGGCCGACGGCAGGGCCAAGACGAGAAAAATGGTGGCTGCTGCGCGATTGCGTATCATCCGGGAGATCCCTCCTTATCCAAAGGGGGGTTCTAGCACACCTCGCTGACCTAGCCACAGCAAACGGGACCCGGTTTCAGCTAAATCCGCGCACCTTCACCAAACACTCTCTTTCCGGCGGCAAATGCAGTAGGTTAGCGCCCTAGACTCGCGGGCTTGGCTCGCATCGCAACCAGCAGGCTTGAGAGGACGCCATGGCAGAGAACCCTTCGTTCGAGATACCGCCGGAACTGCGCGATTTGGCCGAGAAGAATGTCGAGCAGGCGCGCGCGGCTTACGGCCAGTTCATGGACTTCCTGACCCAAGCCATGGGCGCCTGGGCAAGTGCCCCCGGCGGCGCCGAGATGGGTGGTTTCAGGGCGGCGCAAGAGCGGGCCATCGCCTTTGCCAAGGAGAACGCCGAGCGCTCGTTCGCGCTGGCCAGTGAGCTTGCCCGGGCCAAGGACGTGCAGGAGGTGCTGACCCTGCAGAGCCGCTACGCGCAGACGCAGATGCAGACCTTCGGCATTCAGGCCCAGCAGCTCGCCTGGCTGATGGCCGACGCCATGCGCAACATGAACAAGGTCTGACGCCCTCCTCTCCCTAGGGGAAGGTGCCGGGCCGTGACCAAGCCGCCGTTGTGGCGGATTCCAACGCGCTCGCTTGAACGTGACAGGATGTGAAGCAGGCTCCCACCCGGGCGCTGCTAGCCTCCGCGCTCCTCAACTCATCAGATGCGAGGAGAACCTCATCCAAGCGTGGAGTGGAAGCAAATGAAGCTCAATGGGAAGTCGGGTGCAGCTCTCGCCGCGGCGGCAGCTCTGCTGGTGATCGGCGCGATGGCCCCGGCGGCGCCGGCCGCCGCCGCCTACAAAGTGAAGTGCTTCGGCGTCAATGCTTGCAAGGGCCACGGTCAATGCAAGTCGCTCGGCAATTCGTGCAGCGGCCAGAACGCCTGCAAGGGCATGGGCTATATCAAGATGGATAAGGCGGCTTGCCTGGCGAAGGGCGGCACGCTGACTCACGGCTAACATCCCAACAAAAAACTGCGGGCCGCATTGCCGGCGGCCCGCAGGATCTTTCGGAGCTTGAAGCGCGGCTGGGGCCTACGCGGCCTTGGCGTAATAGGACTTGAGCCCGTTCATTACCTTCTGCTTGTCGAACTCGGCGCCCATGTCGATCATGGCGTCGGCGAAGCGGCTGGCGATCTCGCCGATCTGCTCTGGTGACAATTGGTTGAGAATGCCGATGCGCACCTGCACCGGCTCCGACAGGGTCGGCCAGATGCCGAAGCCCGTCGCGCGCGCGCCCTGCACCAGCTCCTTCTCTTTGCCTTTGAGCTTGCCCGGCAGGTTGAGCACGATCAGGCTGGTCATGTTCGAGGTGACGTCGCAGCCCATGGCCTCGACCGCCTGGCGCAGCGCCTTCTCGTGATAGGCGTAGTCGGTGGCCTTGCGGCGGCGGCCATAGCCGAGAATTATACGCAGCGCCTCATGGAAGGCGGCCACCGCGTAGCAGGAATGGGTCTGGTGATAGCCCGGCGTCTCGCTGTCCTTGCCGTCGATGATGCCCCAATGCCGCGCGTCGAGGATCGGGTGATGCACATAGGTGCGGCAGCCGCGCTTCTTCAGCATCTCGATCGCCTTGTCGGTGAAGCTGACCGGCGCATAGGTGAGCGGCAGCGACAGCACGCCCTTCTGCGGACACGAGGCCCAGGCCACCACGCCCGGATAGTCGTCGATGTTGAAATCGGCGACGCCGAGCGACGACACAGCATCGCAAATGCCCATCACGCCATGCTTCAGGCAGGCATCGGAGAAACCTTTGAGGTCGTTGATGCGCCCCGATCCGGTCTCCCAATGCGCCATGAAGCCCCACATCGGCTTGTGTTCGGCAAGCGCCTTGTCGATCGTGTCGCCCGACACGGACTGCCCGTGCGGGGTGTCGATCACGGTGACGCTTTTCGGCTTCGGGTTGAGGCTGTCGGCGGCGAGCTCTTCCGCGGTCGAGGCTTTCATGCGGATGGTCAGCGTGTCGATGCCGGAGAAGGTGCCGTTCGGAAAGCAGACCACCTTGTCGCCCGGCAGGATCAGCGACAGCACGCAATCGAGGCCGTCGAAGCCGGTGCCCGCGACGCCATAGGTATAGACGTTCTTGGTGCCCCACAGCTCGCGCAGCATCTTCTTGGCTTCCATCATGCCGCGCAGCACGTCCTTCTGCATGTGGTCGGCGACGCCCGAGGCGGCGAAGCGTTCGAGCACGCGCGGGTCGGTGTTCCCCGGCCCGGGGCCGGCGGCAAGCGTTTCGGGGATTACAAGCTGCGGAAAGATCTGCGTCATGGGAACACCCTCTAGCGGCTAAGTGACATCGCACAAAGAAACGGCACAATCGTCTAACCGGCCAGCCGCCTCGCGGCAAGACCGGCGACTCCATCTATGGACCTTTTCAAGAGCGGCGCGCGGCGAAAACCGTGCGGGAAGCCAGAAAAGAAGGACCGGAAAAGAAGAAGCCCCGTACGGGGGGATCGGGGCTTCTTCCAGATAGTTCCCTGCGGGGGCGGCGATGGAGAGGGATCACCATCGCCGTCAAACAACTCTACGCCTACGTCAGAGAAGAGTGGGGACATTTTTATGAAAATGGTTAAGGTTAACCGGTGTCAAACCAGTAGGCCGGCCTCAAAGGCCTTTAGGGGGAACGCGAAAAACTCCATGTTAGACAGGCATTTGGGCTGCGCGGCGGTCCTCGCCGCGTTCTTCGGTCTCATGGGCGGTTCGGCCGAGGCCGCTCCTTGCGGCAATACCAGCGTCGGGTTCGAGGCCTGGAAGCGGGCCTTCGCCGGAGAGGCCCAGGCCAAAGGCGTCGGGCCTCAGGCCATCGCCGCGCTGATTGCGACCAACTATTCGATGGGCACCATCAGGGCAGACCGGGGCCAGCACAGCTTCAAGCTGAGCCTCGATCAATTCATGGCCAAGCGCGGCGGCCCGGCCATCGCGGCGCAAGGCAAAGGCAAGAAGGCCGCCAACGCCGCCTTGTTCGCCTCGCTCGAGAAGCGTTACGGCGTGCCGCCCGGCCCATTGATCGCCATCTGGGGCATGGAGACGGCGTTTGGCAGCTTCATGGGCAATCAGCCCACCCTCTCCGCCGTCGCCACGCTGGCCTATGACTGCCGCCGGCCGGAATATTTCACCGACCAGCTCTATGCCGCGCTGCAACTCGTCGACCGCGGTGTCCTCACGGGCGCAACCCGCGGCGCCATGCATGGCGAGGTCGGGCAGACGCAGTTCCTGCCCAAGAGCATCCTGCTCTATGGCGTCGACGGCGACGGCAACGGCGTCGTCAATCTCAACTCCAAAGCGGACGCCCTCGCCTCCACCGCCAATTTTCTCAAAGGCCACGGCTGGGTCAGGGGCGCCGGCTACCAGCCAGGCGAGGCGAGCTTTGCCGCCATCCAGGGCTGGAATGCCGCCGGCGTCTACCAGCAATCGATCGCCATCATCGGCAAGCGCATCGACGGCGGTCAATAAGGGAATACCACGCCAAGACCTCGCCTGAGCGGCAAATCTGGGCTACCTGCTAATTGTGACGCGAAGCACCGACCCGCAAACCACCGACGACCGCAAATCGTCGCGCCAACTCGCTCAGGCGCTCGGCAAGCTAGTGGCGCTCGCGCTGGTCGTGCTCGCCGTGATCCTCATCGAGCGCTATTGCCGGGTCGAGATTCCGCCTTTCGGCCCGGGCGCGAAAATCCTCTCGATTGACGGCGACTCGCTGAGGGCCGCCAACGGCGCCGACTATCGCCTGTTCGGAATCGACGCGCCGGAGCTGCAGCAGAGCTGCACCGAGGCCAACGGCAAGTCGTGGCTGTGCGGCCGCGCCGCCAAAGCCAAGCTGACCACGCTGATCAAAGGCGGCAATGTCGCGTGCGAGGCGCGCGCGACCGACCGTTTCGGCCGCACCGTCTCGGTGTGCAGCGCCGAGGGCGTACCGGATCTCGGCGAGGCGATGGTGCGCGATGGCTATGCCATCGATCTCGGCGGCGCCGCCGGCAATCCCTATCGTGACGCTGAGGCGGAAGCGCAAGCCGCCAAGCGCGGCATCTGGCGCGGAACGTTTCAGCGTCCGTCCGATTGGCGCCAGGAAAACCCCCGCTCCGACACCAAGGATTGACACCCGGAGAACATCGCCCATGCCCGGAAAGCGCGTGCAATTCGATGACGACACTTGGGCTGCGATCGAGGCGGTGGCGCGCGGACGGGCCAAGAGCTTTCAACAGCTCGCCGACGAAGCCTTCAAGGACTTGCTGAAAAAATACCGTCAGCCGGTCGGGCTAAAGGCCGCGCTCAAGGAAAGCGTCGGCGGCAAAGCAAAGTCCTGAAGCCGGAACGCCGCGGCCGCGATCACCGATCGCACAGGCCGATAAACTCGAACCGCATCTCGCGGCAGAGATAGCGGGCATCGTCCTCGCTGTCGGCCTCGCTGTCGGCCTCGATGACGACGCGTACGGTGCCGTCGAGGGCACAGAAGCGCACGCCAGCCGGCGCGATACGCCTCCGCACGCGAACCACGCCGACGCTCAGCTCTGTCGCAACCCTGGCCATGGCTAACCAACGCTCCGCCGAATTAGGAGTTCCTGTTATGTTCTTTCATGATTCGGCCCCTCCCCGCAAGCCCCCCGGACGGTAGCGCGGCCGGAATCTGGCCGTGCTAGGGTCGGCCATGTCGGAATTCGATCTTGGCATGTCGATTGCGCTCGGCATCGGACTCGCCGCCGCCACCGGGCTGCGCTTGTTCCTACCGATGCTGGTGGTGAGCGTCGCGGCCTATACCGGCCACCTTCCCTTGAGCGACAATTTCGCCTGGCTCGCCGCGCTGCCGGCCCTGATCCTGCTCTCGGTGGCGGCGCTGGTCGAGATCCTCGCTTATTACGTGCCCGGCCTCGACAATCTGCTCGACACCTTGGCCACACCGGCCGCGTTCATCGCCGGCACGGTCGTTGCTGCTGCGGTCA
>JBBQXL010000064.1:0-12035 GCA_038209695.1 Hyphomicrobiales bacterium | reverse complement strand
CGTTGCCACCGAGATGACGCGCTGGTGGGCATCTTGGAGGTGGAGACGCGTCTCTTCCGACTGCACGGTCCGTGCCTTGAGAAGAAGAATGCTGGCGATGATCTGAAGACTGTTGGCAACGCGGTGCTGCATCTCCTGAAGTAGAATTTCCTTTGCTTGCAGCAGCTCGTCCTTTTCCCGATCAGCCTCACGACTCCGAGTCACGTCCTCAATGGCCAGAAGAATGGCGGTGGCTGCGCCATTCTCGTCAAACACCCGGCGGCCATTGAGCAGCATCACGCGCCGGCCGATCGACGGGAAATCGTGCTCGACCTCATAGGATTCGACGGTGCGGCGCTTCGGAATGATGTCTTCGAGGAGCGCCCGAAGCTTGGGGATGTTCCACTGCCCGTCGCCTAGCTCGAAAACTAGCTGGCCTTCCGTCTTGCGAGGCGTCACTGCGAAAGTTCGGTAGAACGAACGGCTCGCGGCGATGACGCGCAAGTCCGGGTCGAGTACCAGAAGCGGCTCGCGTATGGCGTCGACAATGGCCTCAGCCAAGTCATGCCCATGCGCGATGGCGGCGAAAGGATTGGGTTTGGCCACGCCGAAGATTCCGTTAGTCGTTCTGCGCGTGGAGTTTAGCAAACCCCGTGGCGAAATCGAACCTCGTCGGATCACGAAAAGGAAACGGCCCCAGGAATGCCCGAGACCGCTTCATCACGCCATTACGCTACGCGGCGTCTCTAACGCATTCTTTTTATACGCTTCGTACTGGGCATCGGGGCTGGTTGACGGGGGGCGTCGGGGGAACCGCGCCAATGCCACTAAAGGAGAACTCGGCCGCGCGGACTTAGTTCCGGTGCTGGATGTTCGGCCTATCGCAGCATTGCGTCAATGCGCGCACGCGCCTCACCGAATGCCTCGGTCCATGCCGGGTGGATCACGCGAAAAGCGGCTCGTCGAAGAATGGGCAGATCAGGTGTGTCGGGATGAACCTCGACACTCCAACCTCGCCCTTGCGTGTTTCCGCGGATGTTATAGCCACGATAATGTTCGCGTTGGGACATCGACGATCCTTCCCTTCACAAGCAACGCCCCAACCGATGGTCCGTTCAGGGAGGGAGGGAATAAACTTCGGGATGTCGGCTGTTGGGTTAACCGACAGTTACTCTGATGCTGCGCAGGACTGCTCTTGGGGGTGAGACGGACATTCTGAGCCTCGCGGTGACCGCACCGTCATGGAACCTATCGTCTCGTCCATATAGCGCATCGGACCTGCCGCTTCCTTTTCGTGGACCCCCACACGGCTGCTGTCCCATTTTTCTGCGCTGAGAGGACATCATGAGCATCACCACACTTTTAATAATCCTTCTCGTCGTCCTTCTTCTGGGTGGCGGCGGCTTCTACGCACGGAGACGCCGGTAGGCATGAATGAGGTTGAAGACTGCTATGGGTCGCAATCTTGGTAACGCATCGCGTTGAGTCTCAGGCCCGGCCCTAGTGCCGCGCTTTCCCTTTTTGAGATGGATGAGGAGGCTTCGGGCACCATAGCTTCCAGCCAAGTTCGGAATGCTATTCTGAACGACAACAGCATCATTGGATCCGCAGATACGGTCTCGACCCATGCCTGGGCCGAAATCTATTAGCCGGGTGCCGTAGCCGTCGTGGCCATCTAGCGTTTCGCTCCATGTCCGCTATTGGCACCTCGCGGATCTAATCCCCGCCCTCACAACCTGCCTTACACTTGCATCACCTCGTCCTTCTGAAGGGGCGCTGTAGCGAGGCGTTGCGAATGGCGGGACGGGGTGCGGTGTCCCTGCGGACCGGTTTCGCAAACCGGTTCCCGGGGCGGTGTCGGGCTCCCCCCGGGTCCACTACGAGGCCCTGCCAGGAGCTGGCTGACGACCGTGAGGTCTATCAAACGCTGGCGGTCGCCTCTCTCGACAGCGTGCATCGCGGAGGGACGGAACCCCAACAGGACAAAGGGCCGCGGCGGGACACTCACGGCGAAAGCGGGGCCGGCTCCGGATAACGCCGTAATTGGCGCGCCGCGAGGCGCCCGCCGTGTTCGGCGACGGACACGGATCCAAGGATTTTGCGCTTTTCGGCGCGCCATCCCCCTCGTGCTTTGAGGGGAACCACACCAGCCGGGCGCCTAACCGCGCCGCGGCAACGTCGCCGTGCGCCTAGAGGAAGCATGGTCAAGTCGCTGAAATTCATCTACCTCTCAGCCGCGAACGGGGAGGGGAGATGACGACCCGCACTCAGGCATGATCAGGCGCATCGCCACTGTCGGCGGGCTGACCCTCGTTTCGCGCCTGTCAGGCTTCATCCGTGACGTGGTGATGGCCGCGGTGCTGGGCGCGGGCCCCATGGCCGACGCCTTTTTCATCGCCTTCCGGCTGCCCAACCATTTCCGCGCCATCTTCGCCGAAGGGGCGTTTGCCGCGGCCTTCGTGCCGGCCTATGCCCGCACGCTCGAGCAGGCCGGGCTTCCCGCCGCCAAGCTGTTCGCCGACCAGATCGCCGCGGCGCTGATCGCCATCAATCTCGTGCTGCTGGCCGTCGCCATGATCTTCACCCCGGCGGTGGTCAGTCTGCTTGCCCCGGGTCTCGACCCCACGCGCTTCGACCTCGCCGTGGCGCTGACCCGCATCACCTTTCCCTATCTGGCGCTGGTGTCGCTGGAGACGCTGTTCGCGGGCATCCTCAACGCCAATAACCGCTTCGCCGCCGCCGCCGGCGCGCCCATTTTCCTCAACCTGTCGATCATCACCACCCTGTTGCTGACGCCGTTCTTCGCCGATGCCGGTCACGCCGCCGCCTGGGGCGTGCTCGCCGCCGGCGTGGTCATCGTGCTGATGGTGGGTGGCGACGCGGAAACGCACGGCTACGGCATCAGGCTGCGCATGCCGCGGCTCGACGAGCCCACCCGCCGATTCCTCAAAGCTCTGGGTCCCGCCATCATCGGCGCCGGCGGCGTGCAGCTCGCGCTGTTCGCCGATACGCTGATCGCCTCATACCTCCCGACCGGCGCGCTGTCGGCACTCTATTACGCCGATCGCATCAATCAGCTACCGATCGGCGTGGTCGGCATCGCCGTCGGCACCGTACTGCTGCCCGAGATGTCGCGCCGATTGGCGGCCGGCGACGTGACGGGCGCGGCCTCGGCCCAAGCCCGCGGCATTCAGCTGGCGCTGCTGCTCACTATTCCCTGCGCCGCCGGCGCCATCGTTATCCCCGATCTCATCATGCGTGCACTGTTCGCCCGCGGCGCCTTCAGCACCGCCGACGCCGCCGCCGCCGGGGCGACGCTCGCGGCCTATTCGATCGGGCTGCTGCCGTTCGTGCTGCTCCGGAGCTTCACCGCGCCGTTCTACGCCCGAGGTGACACCGCCACCCCGGTCAAGGCGGCGCTGCTCGCCGCCGCGGTCAATATCCTGCTGAAAGTGCTGCTGATGGGGCACCTGGCGCAAGTGGGCCTGGCCCTCGCCACCAGCGCCGGCGCCTGGATCAATCTGAGCCTGCTGGCGCTGTTCGCCCGCCGCCAGGGCTTCGCCGTTTCGGGCGCGGCCATCGGCCGGCCGGTGGTGAAGCTGCTGATCGCTGGGCTGGCGCTCACCGCCGCGCTGCTGGTGGGCGCTTACGGGCTGGAGCGGGCGCTCGCGGGCCTGAGCATGTTCCGCGAGGAGACCATGCTGGCGCTGCTGCTGCTCGTCGGCGCCATCGTCTACGGCCTGGCGGTGTTCTTGCTGCTTGGCCGGCGCTGGCTCATGGGCCTGTTACGCGAGGTCAGCGTCGCCGCCGATACCAAGGCGCCGCCCGACCTCGACCAGACCGACCCGACCGACGATTCGTCAGCGCTGCCCGACAACGATCCGCCGCCGAAAGGGTAACTACGGGGCCAAGAGGTCGACCAGCTCGACCGAGCCGGGGTCGATCGCGCGGCCGAAAAAGATCGCCCCGACCCGGGCGAAGCGCTCCGGCGCATCGGTGGCGAAGAAGCGCACCCCGCCATCGCTGGCCGGATCGGCCTTGCCGGCCTTGGCCAAGGCTTCGGCCACCGCTTGCGCCGTGGTCTCGGCCGAATCGACCAGCGCCACGCCTTCGCCGATGGTCTCCCTGATGGTGCCGGCGAGCACGGGGAAATGGGTGCAGCCCAGCACCAGCGTGTCCGGCGGCCTCGGGCTCGCGAACAGGGGGCTGAGATAATGGCGGGCGGCGGCGTGCGTAGCCGGTGAATCGGTCCAGCCTTCCTCGGCCAGCGCCACGAACACCTGGCAGGGCTGCTGCACCACCTCGGCCTCGCTCATCAGCCGCTGAATGGCGCGGGCATAGGCCCCGCCCTTGACCGTGCCCTCGGTGGCGATGACGGCGATGCGGCGATTGCGGGTCGCCGCCACCCCGGCCCGCGCGCCGGGCTCGATCACCCCGATCACCGGGATCGGCGCCCACGCCTCTTGCAGCAGATAGAGCGCCACCGCCGAGGCGGTGTTGCAGGCGATCACCAGCATCTTCACGCCCTGGTCGTGCAGCAGGCGGGTCGCCTGGAGCGCATAGGCCTGCACCGTTTCGGCGCTCTTGGTGCCGTAGGGCAGCCTCGCGGTGTCGCCGAGATAGACGAAGCGCTCATTGGGGAGCTTGGCAACCAGAGCGCGGAGGACGGTCAGCCCGCCCATGCCGGAGTCGAATACCCCGATCGGCCGGGTATCACCCGGCATCGGCGCCCCCGAAAGTCTCGAAATAAAGCGAGATGAAGCGGCGATAGATAGCGGTCAGCAGCTCAAGGTCGGCGACCGAAGCGTTCTCGTCTGCCTTGTGGATGGAGGCGGTGGTGAGCCCGAACTCGATCACCGGGCAATATTCCTTGATGTGCCGGGCATCGGAGGTGCCGCCGTCGGTCGAGAGCGACGGGGTGAGACCGGTCACCTCGCGCACCGCCTCGCTCAGCAGGGCATCGAGCGGGCCCGGCTTGGTCAGGAAGGACTCGCTCGGCGGCTCGAACTCGATGCTCGCGGTGAGGTCCATGCCGGACAGCGCCACCGTGGCCTGCTCGCGCAGCAGCGCCTTCAACGCGTCCGCCGAGTGCTTGTCGTTGTAGCGCACGTTGATCCGCGCCTCGGCCGATGCCGGAATCACGTTCACCGTGGGGTTGCCCACGTCGATGCTGGTCACCTCGAGATTCGACGGCGAAAAATGCGCGCTGCCGTAATCGAGCGGGGAGTCGTAGAGGCGGGCGAGAATCTTCACCAGGCCCTTGATCGGATTGCTGGCGAGGTGGGGATAGGCGACATGGCCTTGCACCCCGGTCACCTTCAGCCGCCCGCTCAAACTGCCGCGCCGGCCGATCTTGATCGCCTCGCCGATGCGCTTGGGGTTGCTGGGCTCGCCGACCAGACAATGGTCTGGCCGCTCGCCCTGCTCCTTCATCCAGGCGAGCACTTTGGGCGTGCCGTTGATGGAGGGGCCTTCCTCGTCGCCGGTGATGAGCAGCGAGATCGAGCCGTCAAGCTCGCGGCCTCTGCTCTTGACGTAGTCGAGCGCCGCCGCGGTGAAGCAGGCGATCGCGCCCTTCATGTCGGAGGCGCCGCGGCCATAGAGGATGCCGCCGGCGATTTCCGCGGCGAAGGGCGGATGGCTCCACAGCGAGGCATCGCCCGGCGGCACGACGTCGACATGGCCGGCGAAGCAAAGATGCGGGGGGCCCTCGCCGACCCGGGCGTAGAGATTGTCGACCGGCGGCGTGCCCTCGTCCTTGAAGGTGAGGCGCCAGAACGTGAAGCGCGCGGGCTTTAGCGTCTCGATCAGCACGTCGAGCACGCCGGCATCGGCCGGCGTGACGCTTTCGCAGCGGATCAAGCCTTGCGCGAGTTGAACAGCTTTGTCCCCGGGGGCGGTCATGGCTCCGCACCATGACGATAGGCGCGCGGCGTTGCAAGCCCGGCTGGGCCCAACATAGCGATGCTATGCGTAGCTAAACCTAATAGATGGCCGCCAAAGGATCGCCGCCGAAGCGGTTGGGGCCCGGTGTTCCCTTGAGGATGCCGAGCTCGATCAGGAACCATAGGCCCACGCCCATGGTGACCAGGGTGCAGATCCAGCCGAGCGCGTTCGGCTCTTGCGGCGTGCCGGTGAGGCCAAAGGCTTGCAGGATGCTGGCGATCAACACCGGCACCAGGCCGTACAGGGCGGTGATGCCCGGCTTGTCACGGTCCTGGAAGCGTTTCGCCGCCACCGCGTAACCCGGATAGAACAGCCCCAGCGTGACCAGGATGACCAGGATGGCGCCGAAGGTCGAGGCTCCGAAAATGCTGCCGATGAGGAAGCCGAGAACGATGCTGATAATGGCGAGGATGATGGTGCCGGCCCAATATTTGGCCCGGTTGATGCGCCCGTCAAACGACGTGAACAGATATTGGAAGTCCAAATTCATCGTTCCCCTCCCTTTGCGGCCGGACTTCAGCCAGCCTGCTACCTTTGTAAGGCCGAACGGCCGGTCTGCGAAAGGGGATATCTGCGCCGGCGGCGGGCGGCCAGGTCAATCCCTGAGCAGCTCGTTGATCGAGGTCTTGGACCGCGTGCGCTCGTCCACGGTCTTGACGATGACGGCGCAATAGAGTGACGGACCCGGTGAGCCGTCCGGCAAATTCTTGCCTGGCATGGCGCCCGACACCACCACCGAATAAGGCGGGACGCGGGCGTGGAGCACCTCGCCGGTGGCGCGGTTGATGATCTTGGTGGACTGGCCGAGATAGACGCCCATGGACAGCACCGAGCCTTCGCCCACGATCACCCCTTCGGCCACTTCGGCGCGGGCGCCGATGAAGCAATTGTCCTCGATGATCACCGGATTGGCCTGGAGCGGCTCGAGCACGCCGCCAATGCCGGCCCCGCCCGACAGATGCACGTTGCGGCCGATCTGCGCGCAGGAGCCGACCGTCGCCCAAGTGTCGACCATGGTGCCGGACTCGACCCGCGCGCCGAGATTGACGAAGGACGGCATCAGCACCACGCCGGGCGCGATATAGGCCGAGCGGCGCACCACCGCCCCCGGCACCACGCGGAAACCCGCTTCCTTGAAGTCCTTGGCCTTCCACTTGGCGAATTTGGTCGGCACCTTGTCGTACCAGGCGCCGCCATCGGGACCGCCGTCGACCTTGTGCGGTTCGTTGAGGCGGAACGAAAGCAGGATCGCCTTCTTCAGCCATTGCTGGACGATCCACTGGCCGTCGCGCTTCTCGGCCACCCGCAGCTCGCCTCTGTCGAGCAGGTCGAGCACCTCCTCCACCGCGTCGCGCACCACGCCCTTGGTCTCGGGCGTGATCTCGACCGCATGCTCATAGGCGCTGTCGATGAAAGTCTTGAGATGATCGTGGGTCATGGTGGCCGTATCAGGTGAGGCAGAACTGCGCTTGCAGCGGCCTGGCTGGCGGAGAGTCGGTTTGGCCCAGCGCCGCGCCGATGGCCGCCAGGAACGGTGCCAGCCCGTCGGTGCGGTGATGGATATGGGCGGGAAGCTCGGTCCAGGCGGCGATGGCCCGATGCTCGGGGTGATCGGTCAAGCCTTGCACCAGCACCGTGGTCATGCCCAGCGCGTGCGCGGTCTCGAGATTATGCGGCAGATCGTCGAACATCGCCGCCTGGCGCGGCGCGACGCCGTGCGCGCTGACGAAGCGCTGATAGGCCTCCGGCATCGGCTTGGGATAGATGTAGTCGAGCGCGTGAATGTCGCAAATATCCTCGAACTGGCCGGTCACGCCGAGCCGTTCCGTGACCGCCTCGGCATGACGGCGCGAGCCGTTGGTGAAGATGAATTTGCGCCCCGGTAGCGCCGCGAGCGCCGTCGCCAGCTCAGGGCAGGGGAGCACGGCGGCAAGATCGATGTCGTGCACGTAATCGAGAAAATCATCTGGCACCACGCCATGGTGGCGCACCAGCCCCGCCAGCGTGGTGCCGTGCCGGTAATAATAGGTCTCGCGCAGGCTCTGCGCTTCGGCCAGAGTGACGCCGAAGCTGTTGGCGATGAACTCGCCCATGCGCCGGTCGATCTGGGCGAACAGGTCGCAGTCGGCCGGGTAGAGCGTGTTGTCGAGATCGAACACCCACGTCTCGACATGACCGAAGCCGTTGGGGTCATTCTTCATTTCGACCCCTTGCGCCGGGGCCGCTCGATCAGCGTGCCGGCGCCATGTTCCGTGAACAATTCGAGCAGCACCGCGTGCGGCACTCGGCCATTGATGATGACCACACCCTCGACGCCTTCGGAGATGACGTCGATGCAGCTCTCGATCTTGGGGATCATGCCGCCGGAAATGGTGCCGTCATCGATCAGAGCCTGCGCCTCGGCGGTGGTGAGCGATTTGATCAGTTGCCCGTTCCGGTCGAGCACGCCCTCCACGTCGGTGAGCAGCAGTAGGCGCTTGGCCTTGAGCGCCGAAGCCAGCGCCGCGGCGAAGGTGTCGGCATTGATGTTGAGGGTCTCGCCGTCGGGCCCGACTCCGATCGGCGCCACCACCGGGATCAGGTCGGAATTGATGATGACGTCGATGATATGCGGATCGACATAAGCGGGATCGCCGACGAAGCCCAGATCGACGATCTGCTCGATATTGGAGGAGGGGTCGCGCCAGCGCCGCTCGAGCCGCTTGGCCCGCATCAGATTGGCGTCCTTGCCGGAGATGCCGACCGCCTTGCCGCCCTGGTTATTGATGGCGGTGACGATCTCTTTGTTGACCGAGCCGGCCAGCACCATCTCCACCACTTCAACGGTCTCGCGGTCGGTGACGCGCAATCCGCCTTTGAACTCGCTCCTGATATTGAGCCGGTCGAGCAGCAGGCCGATCTGCGGGCCGCCGCCATGGACCACGATCGGGTTCACCCCGGCCTGCTTGATGAGCACGATGTCGCGGGCGAAATTGGCCGCAAGCTCCGGATCGCCCATGGCGTGGCCGCCATATTTCACCACCACGGTCTTGCGGTCGTAGCGCTGCATGTAAGGCAGCGCCTCGGACAGCATCTTGGCCTTGGCGTGCACGGTGGCGAGGATATCGACGACGCCCGAGGCCGCGGCCGTTTTGGCCGCCAGCGGTTGCTTGGCCTTTGCCGGGGATGATTTGGTCTTGCTCACCTTGCGCTTATAGCGGCGCGAGGGCCGAAGGTACAAGCGTAAGCCCGACCTGTTCAGAGCGCCGCCGCTCGACTATACCTCCTCGAAACGGCGGCCCGCTTGGGCCAAATCCGACGGTCAGGGAGGCAAAATCGATGCAGCCGAAGCGGCGCGGGGACCGGCATCAGGACGCCGTCGAGGACGGCCTGCCGCAGCCGCAATCGGCGCTGCCGGGCAAGGGCGGCCTGGCGCGGATCGTGGCCGCCTTCTGGAACTCGCTCGGCGGGTTGCGGGAAGGGCTCAGCACCGAATCGGCGATCAAGCAGGAGGTGGCCATCGCCTGCCTGCTGGTGCCGCTGTCGTTCTTCATCGCTAGCGATCTGTGGAGTTGGGTGGCGCTGATCGCCAGCCTGTTCTTCGTGCTGTCGGTCGAGTTCATGAACACGGCGATCGAGCGCCTGTGCAATCACATCCAGCCCCACCGGCACGAGGCCATCCGCATCACCAAGGATCTCGCCTCGGCGGCGGTGTTCTTCGCCCTGGCGCTGGCGGCTCTGGTGTGGCTCGCGGCGCTGTGGGCGCGCTTCGCCGGCTAATGAGTCAGTGCGGCGATGGCTATCGCGGCGCGGAGCTCCGGGATGCCGGTGCCGAAGCGCGACGAGGTCATGAGGATTTGCGGATAGGCCGCAGGGTGCTTGGCTAACAGTTCGGCGACCTTGGCCTGGACTTCGGCCAGCTCGCTGGCCTTGGGCTTGTCGGCCTTGGTCAGCACCACCTGGTAGGACACCGCCGCCTCGTCCAGCAGCTTCATGGTCTCCTGGTCGTTGGCCTTGATGCCGTGGCGCGCGTCGATCAGCACGAACACGCGCTTCAACTCGCGCCGCCCTTTCAGGTATTCGCCGATCAGCCGCGTCCAGCCTCTCACTTGCGCTTTCGGCGCCTTGGCATAGCCATAGCCCGGCATGTCGACCAGATAGAGTTGGGCGTCCTTGCCGAGGGTGAAGAAATTGAGCTCGCGCGTCCGCCCCGGCGTCACCGACACCCGCGCCAGGCTGGTCCGGCCCGTGAGCGCATTGATCAGGCTCGACTTGCCAACATTGGAGCGGCCGGCAATGGCGATCTCCGGCTTCCCGTCCTTGGGCAGCCCGTCGATGTCGACCACGCCTTTGACGAAAGTGCACGGCTCTTTGAACAGAGCCTCGCCCCGCGCGATCTCGGCTGGGGTGAATTCGGGAGCACTGTTTGCAGTCATTCGAGTTCCACACCCATCGTCATGCCCGGGCTTGTCCCGGGCATCCAATAGGGCAATTCGGCTCGCTCATCTAATGGAGAGTCCGTAGTGGATCGCCGGGTCAAGCCCGGCGATGACGAACCCAAAAAGTGGAGAGGGGGCCGTCAGCCCTTGATTTCGCCTTTGGCGCGCTTGTCGCCTTTGGCGGTCTTTGGCTTGTCGTCGTCGTCCTTGACGGCTTTCTTGATGCCGAGATTCTCAAGCAGCGGAATCTTGACGCCCTGGCGCGCCATGATCACCGATTGCTGGAGCACCGACAGCGTGTTGTTCCACGCCCAGTAGATCACCAGCCCCGCCGGGAACGAGGCGAGCAGGAAGGTGAAGAACACCGGCATCCAGGCGAAGATCTTCTGCTGCATCGGATCGGGCGGCGCTGGGTTCAACTTCATCTGGACCCACATGGTGAAGCCCATGATCAGCGGCCAAACGCCGATCATCAGGAAATGCGGCGGGTCCCACGGGATCAGCCCGAACAGGTTGAACACGCTGGTCGGATCGGGCGCCGACAAATCCTGGATCCAGCCGAAGAACGGCGCGTGCCGCATCTCGATGGTGACGAACAGCACCTTGTAGAGCGCGAAGAAGATCGGGATCTGCACCAGGATCGGCAGGCAGCCCGAGGCCGGGTTGACCTTCTCCTTCTTGTACAGCTCCATCATGGCCTGCTGCTGGCGCATGCGGTCGTCGCCAAAGCGCTCCTTGATGCGCGCCATCTCCGGCGCGAGCAGTTTCATCTTGCTCATCGACACGTAGGATTTGTTGGCGAGCGGGAACAGCACCAGCTTGATGCACAGCGTGACGATGAGAATGGCGACGCCGAAATTGCCGACCAGCTTGTAGAAGAAGTCGAGCGCGAAGAAGAGCGGCTTGGTCAGGAAATAGAACCAGCCCCAGTCGATCAGCAGATCGAATTTGGGGATGCCGTATTTCTCGGCATAGCCGTCGACCAGATTGACCTCCTTGGCGCCGGCAAACACATGTCCGCTCGCCTCCCCGGTTTCCCCGGGCGCGATCGACACCGGCGCCATCAGATAGTCGGTCTGGAACCGGTCGCGGCCGGCGGTTTGCGTGCCCGAGAATTTGGCGTCGAACGCCTTACCCTGCTCGGGGATAACCACGGTCGCCCAATATTTGTCGGTGATGCCGAGCCAGCCATGCTGGCTCTTGGCGATGGTCGGCGGATTGGCGATCGCCTTCTTGTAGCTGATCTCCTCGAGGCCGCCGTCGTCGACCACGCCGATCAGGCCCTCATGCAAGATGTAGAAGCCTTGCACATGCGGGGTCTCGTGGCGCGACACCAGCGCGTAGGGATAAAGCGTCACGGGATCGGCGCCGGTGTTGGCCACCTGGTCGTCGATCGTGAACATGTATTTGTCGTCGAGCGTGATGGTGCGGGTGAATTTGAGCCCGCTGCCGTTGTCGTAGCTGAGCGTCACCGGCGATTGCGGCGTCAGCGTGCCGCCCGATACCGCCGTCCACAGCGTGTCGGGGCCCGGTACGCTCACATCCTTGCCGGCCTCTCCCACCCAACCGTGCTCGGTGTAATAGGCATGCGGCCCGCCGGCGGGCGACAGCAGCACGACATACGGGCTCGTGGGCTCGACCGTCTCGCGATAGTCGATCAGGGTCAGATCGTCGATGCGGCCGCCTTTCAGC
>JBBQXL010000063.1:0-12072 GCA_038209695.1 Hyphomicrobiales bacterium | reverse complement strand
TTGGATGCCCGGAACAAGTCCGGGCATGACGAGCGGAGGCGATTGGCCAGCACAAAACTTCTCGTCGCCGCGAGGCGCGAGTGATGAGGGGGTGGCGCGCCGAAAGACGCAATCTTGTAGCTCGCGATCCGAAGATCGCGCTGGCGCCTCGCGGCGCGCCACTACGGTGATTTGCGGGGGCCGGCCCCGCTTTCGCTGCACCTGACCCCGCTGTCCGGCCTGGACCACGTCTAACGGGCCAGACAGCGTTTGGAATAGGCCGGCGAGTCGTCAGCCGGCTCCTGGCAGGGCCTCCTAGTAGACCCGGGGGGAGCCCGACGCCGCCCCGAGTGCTTCGCTGCGACGCGAAACCCGCGGGGGACACCGCACCTCGACCCGCCTCACGACGCCTCGCGAACCGCCCCTTAACGGACGAGGTGCACGCAGTGTAATCGAGCTTTGGTGGGCGGGGATAAGTTCATTGCTTCTTCACGACCGTGCTGGCGGGCGCGCCCGCGCTTGGCGCCGGCGTCACCAGTGTGGGCGGTCCGGGCTGCACCGACAGCCCGAACAAGCGCCAGCGCCCGTCGACTGCCTGAAACAGCATCTCGAAATTGATCTGTACCGGCTGGCCGGGAAAGTAACCCTTGAGCCGCAGCATGCTGTTGGCCTGGTCGAGCCCCGGCGGATCGGTCAGTTGCGGCGCGATGATGGTCACACTCGACAGGTCGATGCCCTTCGCGACGAGATCGGAAAAGGACTGCGAAAGGCGGGCGGCGGTGTTGGCCTCGCGAAAGCCGGGCGCGCCCATGTCGCGCAACACGGTGAAGTTGCCGGTCTGGAGCGCGTCGTTGAGGGTGATCAGCGCCACGCGGAGCAGCAGCACGATTTTCTCGGCGTCCGGCATCACCACTTGCGACGCTGGGGGTGCGGCCGGGGCCGCCGCAGGCTTGTCCTGCGCCAATGCGCCGGAGCTTGCAGCGAGCAAAAGCGCGCAAAGTAGCGTAGAGAGTCGCATGGGCCATTATAGCTGCGCTTGGCATTCGATTGCCTTAGTCTTTCCCGATCCCCCCAACTCTGAGCTGCGCCCGTGTTCACCCTTGCCCATCTGTCCGACATCCATTTGAGCCCGATGCCGCGCGCCAAGCGCCGCCATCTCATGTCGAAGCGCATCCTCGGCTATGTGAATTGGCATCGCGGGAGGAAATACGTGCATCGCCGCGAGATCCTCGACCTCATCACCCGCGACATCGTCGAGCAGAAACCCGACCACATCGCCGTGACCGGCGACCTGGTCAATCTCGGCCTGCCGGAGGAATTCCTGCGCGCCGCGGAATGGCTGCATCATCTCGGGCCACCGAGCAAGGTCACCGCCATCCCCGGCAACCACGACGCCTATGTGCGGCTGCACCCCAAGGCCGGCACCCATCATTGGCGCCCTTACATGGAGTCGAATGCGGCCGGCGAGAAACTGTTCCCGACCCCGCCCGAGAAGTTTCCGTTCGTGCGCCGGTTCGGCGACGTGGCGCTGATCGCGCTGTCCTCGGCCATTCCGACCATGGCGTTCATCGCCGCCGGCAAGGTCGGCTCGGCCCAGCGCGCTCTTCTCGCCGAGGCCTTGGACCGAGCGAAACAGGCGAACCTATTTCGCGTGGTGCTGGTCCACCACCCGCCTTTGCGCAGCCAGGCGGGTTGGCACCGGGGCTTACGCGACGCCGGCAGATTCACCAAGGTCTTGAAGCGGCACGGCGCCGAGCTGGTGCTGCACGGCCATAACCATGAGCAGACGGTGCACGAGCTGGATACCGCGACCGGCCCGGCCTTCGTGGTGGGCGTGCCGTCGGCCTCCGAATCCGTCGAGGGCCGCATCCCCGCCGCGCGCTGGAACGAATATGCGATCGCCCGCGCTGGCGACGGTTGGCGCGTGGAGATGGTGGGCCGATCCGTGGGTGCCGACCCCGACCATGTGTGGGAAAGCGAGCGGCGCCTGCTCAGGGACGGCTAGCCCGGGGCGCTGAGCAGCACCGCCACCATCAGCCCGGCCGCGCCGGTGAGAATGCCGATGGCGAAGGCCGCAATCACCACGCCCATGGCCGGGCCCGACGGCGCGAGCTCGGCCCCGATCCGGGCCATGCGGCCAGGCTCGACCAGCGCCGCCTCGATCCGCTCCCGCCGCACGATCTCATGCGCCATGTAGCGGGTGATGCGGTCGGCGATGTCGGCGACATTGGTGGCGCTGAACAGGGTCCGCCGGCCGCTCTCGCTGTTGCGCACGAATAGATAGGCGCCGGAGGAATCGTCGATCGCCGCATAGGTGAACAGATCGATCCACAGCCGCGCCGGGCGGCTCGGCACCAGCACCAGGTTGAAGCGGTCGTCGTGATCGGGGATTTCGGCGAACACCACCTCGAGCTCGGCCTTGAGCAGATCGAGCCGGGCGATCTCGCCGTCGCGATGGTCGGCGGACAGATCGAGGCGCTCGGCCTCGTCGAGACGCGCCTTGCGGATCGCCTCGCGCAAGGACCGTGAGGCGGCCGGCCGCCCTATGGTTTTGACGCTCTCTTCCATCCCCGTAGCCTCTTGGCCTTAGGGCTTAGCATAGCGCTCCAAAGGGCGGAAATACGACCGAAATCAGCCCGCCTACTGGGTGGCGAGGACCACCGAGGCGCGGGCGTCGTCGAACCATTTATCGACCGCCGTGTCGATATTGGCCTCCAGCCCCGATTTCCAGGTGGCGATGGTGACGTTGAGCGCCTCGTCATTGGCGGCGACGAAGCCTTCGCGGCTGATCGCCTCGTTGGCGGCGTTGGCGAGGTAATCGACCGCGGCGCCGATCAGAACCCCGATCGCCGCGCCCACCACCTGCCCGCCCATCGGCTGCACCACGGTGCCGGCGATGGCGCCCTGCTGGGCGAAAGCCAGCCGCGTGCCGAGCGAGGTGGCGACCCGGCGCGACAATTGGGTGAAGCTCTGGGCCAGCACGCGATTCATGGCCGGACCAAGCGCCAGCGCGCCCACGGTGCCGCCGGCCGCCGCCGCGCCGACGCCGACCACGCCGTCAAAGGCGCGGTCTTCCATCAGATAGGTCGGCGCCTTCCATTTCTGCGCGTCCCAATCGAGCTTGACGTTGGTCATCGCCGTCGCGGCCGGAATGTCCTCGAGATGGCTGGTATGCTTGGCCAGGAACAGCTGGAGCCGCATGTCGCCATTGGCGATCACCCGGCGGTAGCTGTCATGGGCATGGCGCACCGCCTGCTCGACGCCTTTGGTGATGGTCTGGTCGCGCAGCTCGGGCTTCAGCACCTGCTCCTTGTAATTAGTCAGGAAATAGTCCTTCACGTCGGCCTCGATGGCCTCGTTGAGCGTCTCGTATTTGCCGGTCTCGAAGAAGCGGGTGATGGCCGAGGAGATGGTCTCCTTGAGCACCACATAAGAGCGCTTCCACTCGAAATACCAATCGGCATAGGCCGAGATCGCCTGCTCCCGATCCTGGAAAGCTAGCGCGAAGCTGCGGTCGATGTCTTCATGCGCGGCCTGCTTGATGCGCGCCCGCTCGTCGTCCAGCATCAGAATGGTATCGTTGACGAACGCGTCGGCCTCCGACTTGCTCGCGATCACTTTATGCAACGAGCCGTCGACATCCTTGATGACGAGATCGACCGCGTCCTGCGGCAGGCTCTTGTCGCCGAAGAAGATGTCGAGCACGCTATTATCGGCATGCACCGGCGCGGTGTGGTCGAGATGGCGGTAATAGCCGCGATAGAAACTGGTGCCGAGCGACAGCAGCGCATAGGTGATGAGCACGACCCCGACGGCGATGCCGATCGGCCGCAGCAGCATGCCGAGCGCGCTGGGCTTGACGATCTTCACCCGCGCCGCGCGCGACCGGCGCTCGGCTTTGGCGGGCGAGCGCTCGGCGAACTCGGCGATGGCGTCTTGCGGGTGGGCGACCAGGGCGCCGATATGGGATTTGGGCATATCGTCCAACATGTGTCTGAACCATCAGAGCAGAGTCACCGCTCCTCGCGCCCCCCACTCCCATATAGGGCTAATTGGCGCCGCAGCAAAGGCCGGTTAGCCCTAAACTTGGGCGCGGGAAATCTCGGCCACGATGGTGGAGGCGGCGTGGTGGATGACCCAGAACAGTAACACGGCGACGCCGAGATTGACCGCCATGTTGAGCCAGTGGGCCACGCGCTTGTTGCTCAGGAAGCCCCACAAATTGATGTACCACTGGTCGGCATAGGACAGGCAGTAGGCCAGGATCACGAGCAGCGCGAATTCGTGCAGCCAGAACAGCACCGGGCTGGCGGACTTCTCGGCGAAATATTTCAGGCCTCCGACCAGGACGAAATTGCGCAGCAAGTCGAAGAACCAATTCGAGAAATTCCGCACCAGGTCAAAAAACGCGATCTCCCCCTGGCGCTGCTGCAGGAGCTGGTTCCGGTAGGAGGTGAGATCCACGTGTCTCGCTCTAGAGCGCGTCGGCGCCCATCTCGCCGGTGCGCACCCGCATGGCGCCTTCGAGCGGCAGCACGAACACTTTGCCGTCGCCGATGCGGCCGGTCCGCGCCGCCCCGCCGACCGCCTCGACCACGCGGTCGGCGATCTCGTCGTCGACGGCGATCTCGAGCTTCACCTTCGGCACATATTGCATGGCGTATTCGGCGCCGCGATAAATCTCGGTCTGCCCCTTCTGGCGGCCGAAGCCACGCACTTCGCTCACGGTCAGACCCTGCACGCCGATACCCGCGAGAGCCTCGCGCACCGCGTCAAGCCGGTGCGGTTGAATCACTGCAATGATGTATTTCATTAGGCGCGTCCTCAATCACATGTTGTAGCCGCGTTCGCCGTGAATTCTGAGATCAAGGCCCTGCTCCTCGGTGTCGGCGCTGACGCGCAGTCCGATGACGGCCTGGACGAATTTGGCGAGGACGAAGCTTACCGCCAGCGACCATAGCAAAACGGCGGCGATTCCAGCGAGTTGAATTACGAGCTGTCCGCCCATGGAGCGGCCCTCCGCCAAGCCGACCCCACCGAGCGCCGCGTCGATGAACACGGCCGTGAGCAGCACGCCGGTCAGTCCTCCCACCCCGTGGACGGCGAACACGTCGAGCGAGTCGTCGATTCTGAAACGGCGCTTCACCAGCCCGACCATGACGTAGCAGATGGCGCCCCCGGCGATACCGATGATGAGTGCGGCGCCGGGGCCGACATAGCCGGAAGCGGGGGTGATGGAGGCAAGCCCGGCGATCGCCCCGGTGACGGCGCCGACCATGCTCGGCTTGTTGAACTTCGTCCACTCGATGAGGATCCAAACCAGCGCCGCGCTGGCCGCCGAAATATGGGTGACGGTCATGGCCATGCCGGCGTCGCCGCCGGCGGTCAGTGCGCTCCCGGCGTTGAAGCCGAACCATCCGACCCACAGCATGCACGCGCCCGCCATGGTCATCCACGGCGCGTGTGGCGGCTTGACGTCGTCAGGAAAGCCCAGGCGCGGGCCAAGCAGCACCGCCAGCACCAGCGCCGAAATGCCTGCCGTCAGATGGACCACCAGCCCGCCGGCGAAATCGAGCACGCCTCGCTGGGCCAGCCAACCCCCGCCCCACACCCAATGAGCCACCGGGACATAGACGAGCAGGAGCCAAAGCAGGCTGAACAGCAGCACGGCGCCAAAGCGCATGCGCTCGACGAAGGCACCCACCATCAGCGCCGGCGTGATGATGGCGAAGGTCATTTGAAACATGAAGAACACGGTTTCCGGCAGCGTCGTGTTCGGCGCCACGGCGTCGCGCGGCACCCCGAGCAGGAGCAGCTTGTCCAAATTGCCGATCCAAGCGCCATCGCCGCTGAAGGCAAGGCTATAGGCGCCCGCCAGCCATGCCACCGAGACCAGACAGGCGATGGTGAAACATTGCATCAGCACCGAGAGCAGATTCTCGGCGCGCACCAGCCCGCCATAAAACAAGGCAAGCCCGGGCAAAGTCATGAAAAGCACCAGCGCCGTGGCCGTGATGAGCCAGGCGGTATTCCCCGCGTCGATCATTGGTGTCCCCCCTTGGCGCTTTTCTGAACGAAATCGCGCTCTTGCCTAAAACATTAGCACGGGGGAAGCGCAGCGGCAGGGGGCGCTGCCCAATTTGCGCTCAACTGCCTAGGGATGCGGCGCGGCAGTTGCGGCACAATCCAGGGGTGAGGCATGGTATAGTGCCGCATGAGCAAGGCTTTTACCAAGGAGCCGGAAGGTGGCGAGGTCTATGACGACCTGCCGGACCGCCCGATTTCCCCTCATAACCTCGTGACCGCAAAGGGCCTCGAGATGATCGAGGCCGAGCTCGCGCGCCTTCATAGTGAGCACGCGGCAGCGCACGACGCCGACGACCGGCCGCGCCTTGCCAAGATCAACCGGGATTTGCGCTATTGGACCTCGCGCCGGGCCACCGCCCAGGTGGTCGAGCCGCCGCGCGACGCTGTTGAAGTCCATTTTGGCTCGACCGTGACCATCGAGCGCGACGACGGCAGGCGCCAGACCTACCGCATTGTCGGCGAGGACGAGGCCGATCCGTCGCTGGGCACGCTCTCTTACGTGTCGCCCGTGGCCCAGGCCCTGATGGGCAAGCCGGTCGGCGAAATGGTGCAAGCCGGCACCGCCGAGGCCACCATCGTCGCCATTTCCTAGCTCGCTATGAACGCGTGGGCTTGGTCGGCTTTTCCAGCATCATCTGGCCCTGTTTCTGCACCAAGGCCTTGGCCTTGTTGGCGAGCAGCGACAGGATCCAGGGCAGCTGCACTTCGAGCCGCACATGATCGTCGGCGACGTCGACCATGCCGGTCGTGGTCTGGCCGAGCAGACTGGCCTGGAAATCGAGATGGTCCCCTTCCCACTCATCCTTCAGCACCACGAATTTCTCGCCGAAGCTCGAGCGCACATTGCCGAAGCCGGTTTGTAGACGCCTGACGGCCTCCTGCTTGCCGAGCTTGTGGGGAATGGTGACGACGACTGGCTGGGACATTTCGACTTGGACCTCTCCTGGCGATGCTGCCGACCGCCTCTATGTGGTGCAGACCGGCCTCGACTACCAGAGGCGAGACGGAGGAAAACCAGCGGGAGCAACAGCTTAACCCACCACGCGCTTGGCGCGGTCAGGGCTGGCCGTCTTTCTTATCGACATGGCCGAGATCGCGCGCCGGCGCGATCTCATCGCGCACCATCTGCTTCAATTCTTTGATCTCGGGAAAGCGCCCGTGCTCGCTGCGCGACCAGATCAGCTTGCCGTCGAGCCTGACCTCGAACACGCCGCCGGTGTCGTTGGGGATGAGGGTGATCGAGCCGAGCTCCTCGGCGAAGGTGGACAGCAGCTCCTGCCCCATCCAACCCGCCCGAAGCAGCCAATTACAGAGCCGGCAATAGGTGATGGCGACGTTGGGTTCGGGCGGAATGGCGGAAGCTCCTCTGGACGCGCTCGCAAGGCTCCTCCGCAATCTAATCCCCGCCGCCGCCGCCGCTCAAGAATTCTTGAGCGTGATCAAGGTAGGGCACGTCAAAAATGTGTCATAATAGTCTTGAGGGTGGGCTCAACAAATACGGAGGCGATCATGCAAAACGCCACTCGCGCCGGTGAGAAACAGACCCGACTGTCCAATCCTCTTCTCGACCTTGCGGTTGCAGGCTTGGAGGCGCAGCTGAAGGCTTGGCAGACCTATCAGGTCGAAACCACGCAGTTTGTCGCCAAGCGCCTGCGGTCGAACCTCGAGCATTTGCAGGCGCTCGGTCATTGCTGCGACGCCGATTCGGTAAACGAATGTCAGCGTGCCTGGCTGGGCGATGTCCAGAAGGACTATGCGGAGGAGTGCAGCCGAATCACCGCGACCGCATTCGCCATGGGCTTTGGCGAACTGGCGAACCTCGGACGGCTGTTCGGTTCGACTGCGACGAAAAATCCCCAACCTGTCCAACCGGCGTCAGGACCGCAGCGGGTGCCGTCGCCGACCTCGCGTGGGAGCCTGGTGTCAGCCGCTTAACGACGGCCTTTTTCACCTGACAACAAGCAGTTAGCGATTGCGGCTGGGCGACTCGCGCGCACGCGCCCGGCTGCATTCTTTGGTCACGGGGTGTCGATTGCCCTCGTGTCATCACGCTGTTATCGCAATCTTGGCTTGTTCCTGAACGCAAACTGCGGGAAAGAGAGGCCTATGCAATTCATCATTCCCCGCCACTTCACTTTTCGCCTCGCGGCCGCCTTGGCCCTGACGGCGTCGTTCATGCTCGCCCCCTCCTCGGGTGGCGTGGCTGCCGCCAACCCGTTCGACACCCTGCTTGGCTCATGGCGCGGCAGCGGGCAGATCGTCCTCAGCGACGGCAGACGGGAACGGCTTACCTGCAACGCCTACTACACCGGTGGCGGCTCGCAACTCGGCATGGCTATCCGCTGCCAGAGCGACACCTCCAATGTCGAGATCAGGAGCAAGCTCAGCCTGAGCGGCAGCCGCATCTCCGGCACCTGGGAAGAGCGCACCTTCAATGCCTCGGGGACCGCCTCCGGCAGCGCCTCGGGCGATAGGATCAGCCTCCAGATCAGCGGCGGCGTCAGCGGCACAATGCAGGTCTCCTATAGCGGCTCGCGCCAAAGCGTCGCGATCACGACGCAGAACATTGCCCTGAAAAGCGTGACGATCAGCCTTTCCCGCAGCTAGCCCGCCCCCCTTTCTCTCAGGCTGGCGCATTGGCCGCCGGAGAGGCAATGTCTCTTGGCAGGACCTGTCAACAGGGCCGGAGGAGTCGTGTCATGGGCGAAAATCTGCTGACCAGTAAATTGACGGGCGAGCGGCTCGAACTCGCCGCCGCCGGATCGTGGACCGCCGCGCATGCGGGCGAATTGGAGACGCTGGTCGATCGCGTGGCCGGCGAGGCCCCCGCGGCCAAGAGCGTGTCCATCGACATGGCCGGCGTCAGCGAGTTCGACACGTTCGGCGCCTGGCTGCTGGAGCGCCTGACTCGCGCCTGGACCTCGGCGGGACGGAAGCCGGTGATCGTCGGGTTGCCCAAACACGACCGCGGCCTGCTCAAGGAGATGCACGGCGTCAACCGCGAGCCGCCGCGCCCGCCCGCATCCGAGAACAGAATCGTCGGCGCCCTGGCTGCGGTCGGCCGTGGCGGCGCCGGGGTTGGCCGCGACTTCATGTTATTCGCCGACATGCTCGGCGCCGTCGGCGTCGCCGTGACCCGCGTGCTCATTCGCCCGCGCGAATTCAGGTTCACATCGACCATCAACCAGTTCGACCGTGTCGCCTGGCAGGCGGTCCCGATCATCCTGCTCATCACCTTTCTGATCGGCGGCATCATCGCCCAGCAAGGCATCTTCCATTTCCGCAAGTTCGGCGCCGAGCTTTATTCCGTCGACCTGGTCGGCATTCTGATCCTGCGCGAGATCGGCGTGTTGATCGTCGCCATCATGGTGGCCGGCCGCTCGGGCAGCTCCTACACCGCGGAGATCGGCTCGATGAAGATGCGCGAGGAGATCGATGCGCTGCGCACCATGGGGTTCGATCCCGTAGAAGTGCTGATCCTGCCGCGCATCCTGGTTCTTATCGTCGCCCTGCCCGTGCTCACCTTCCTGGGCTGCATGGCCGCGCTTTATGGCGGCGGCCTGGTGGCGTGGCTTTATGGCGGCATGAGCCCCGAAATCTATATCTCCCGCCTGACCGAGGCGATCTCGCTCACCCATTTCAAGGTCGGGATGGTGAAGGCGCCGTTCATGGGGCTGGTCATCGGCATCGTGGCCTGCGCCGAGGGATTGCAGGTGAAAGGCAGCGCCGAATCGCTCGGACTCAAGACTACGGCTTCGGTGGTAAAATCGATTTTCCTGGTCATCGTTCTCGACGGCCTGTTCGCCATTTTCTTCGCCTCGATCGGAATGTGACGGCGATGCCGCATCAGCCTGTAATCAAGGTGCGCGACCTGGTGGTCGGCTTCGGCGACAGCAACGTGCTCGACCATCTCTCGCTCGACGTGACCGGCGGCGAGATTCTCGGCGTGGTCGGCGCTTCCGGCGCCGGCAAATCGGTGCTGTTGCGCACCATCATCGGGCTGCTGCCCAAGCGTCACGGCTCGGTCGAAGTGCTGGGCGTCGATCTGGACAATGCCAACGAAGCGCAGCGCCGCGCGCTCGAACGCCGCTGGGGCGTTCTGTTCCAGCAGGGCGCCCTGTTTTCCTCGCTCACCGTGCGCGAGAACGTGCAATTCCCGATGCGCGAAAATCTCGTTTTGTCGCCCAGGCTGATGAACGAAATGGCCCTGGCCAAGCTCGAAATGGTGGGCCTCTCGCGCGACGACGCCAACAAATTTCCCGCCGAGCTGTCCGGCGGCATGACCAAGCGCGTGGCGCTTGCCCGCGCTCTGGCGCTCGATCCCGAGATCGTATTTCTCGACGAGCCCACCTCCGGCCTCGATCCGATCTCCGCCGGGGATTTCGACGAGTTGATCCGCACGCTACAACAGACCCTGGGCTTGACCGTGTTCATGGTGACCCATGACCTGGAAAGCCTTTATACCGCCTGCGACCGCATCGCCGTCCTCGCCGACGGCAAGGTGGTGGCGGACGGCCCGATTGAAACCATGCTCGAAAGCAAACATCCCTGGGTGAAGACCTATTTCCAGGGCAAGCGCGGCGGCATGCTGGTTGACCGGCGCGTCGTAAACGTCTGAGAGGAACCTGATCGATGGAAACGCGCGCCCGTTACGCCTTGATCGGACTGTTCATGCTCGCGGTGATCGCCGCGAGCTTCGGCTTCGTGTATTGGCTCGAGAACAAAGGCGGCTTCTCGCAACGCGAAACCTACCAGGTCAAGTTCCAGGGCTCGGTCTCGGGACTGCTGGTCGGTTCGGCGGTGATGTTCAATGGCCTTCGCGTCGGCGAAGTGACCGAGCTCGGGCTCAAGGCCGATGCGCCCCAGGACGTGACCGCCATGATCGCCGTCGAGCGCGGCACCCCGATCCGCAGCGACACGGTGGTCAGCATCGAAACTCAGGGACTGACCGGCGGCGCCGCGGTGGCCCTGAAAGGCGGCGCCTCGTCCTCGCCGGTGGTGAGCGGCGAAGACGGCGCGCCCCCGACCCTGATCGCCGAGCCGCAGGCCGGGCAGGACTGGACCCAGGCCGCGCGCGACGCCTTCCAGCATGTCGATGACATCTTGGCGCAAAACGCGGACTCCCTGCACAGCGCCATCGCCAATATCGACACTTTCGCCGGCGCCCTGGCGCGGAACTCCGACAAGGTCGACGGCATTCTGGCCGGACTGGAGCGCATGACCGGCGGCAGCACCAGCCCGGGCGAGATCCCGGTATATGATCTGGTCGCCGGCAGCAGTTTTCCGCCGCCGCCCGAGCATGTGCCGGACTGGCTGCTGGTGGTGCCCGAGCCGACCACGCTGATGGGATTCAACGTCGACAAGATCCTGCTCCAGCCGGCGAACGGCGAGAGCGTGCCGGTGCCCAACGCCCGCTGGGGCGACAACCTGCCGGTGCTGTTCCAGGCTAAGGTGATTCAGAGCTTCGAGAATGCCGGCTATCCGCGCTCGATCAGCCGCACCAGAGACGGGGTCGACGCCGACTACCAGCTGCTCCTCGATATCAGACAGTTCCATATCTCCACCGCATCCGAGCCGGCGGCGCAGATCGACTTCGTCGCCAAGCTTCTCGATAAGGACGGCAAGATCATCGACGCCACCACGTTCCAGGGCACCGCACCCGTCACCGGGACCGACGCGGCGGCCTATGTCGCCGCCCTTGATGGGGTGTTCGCCAAGCTCATGAGCGAGCTGGTGGTGTGGACCACGACCGCACTCGACAAAGTGCCGCTGGCGCCGGTTACGGTGTCACCGCCCCAGGCGCTCGACGAGGGTCCGCCGCCGCCGGTTACGGTCGCGCCGCCCGAGGCGCCCGACCAGGCGCCCGGCCAGCCAATGCCGTAGGCTTAGGGGTTAGGCGGCCTTCTTCTCGAGATCGGGCGCCCATTTGCCGAGCGTGGCGAGGCCGTTCATCTCGGCCCGATGGGCAAACGCCGCCTGCGCCGTTCCCTTGTTCTCGGCCTTGCC
>JBBQXL010000062.1:0-12397 GCA_038209695.1 Hyphomicrobiales bacterium | reverse complement strand
CCGCGGCCAACGCCGATCTGCAAGGGGAAGTGATGAGTTCTGGTCGTAGAGCGCGGGCCTCGGGACGATTCTCGCCCAGGCAGTAGGGAGCCTGAGAAAGCCGTTGCGAAAAGAGCACTCGCGCGTGCCAAGTCCCATACTCTGGGGCTACCGGCGCCCTCCGATCGGGCCGGTCGCACGACTGATGGAGCGAAGGCTCTGCATCCGACACGGTTGGGACCTCGATCTTTTCACCGGGAAGACGGCAGTACCAGCTCGTAGAGGAGGCAGCGGCGCTGCTTCTCTGCGCCACGCCTATCCGCTGCTATGGCGGCAGGGATTAAAAATCCGGGCGCTACGCGTCGCGAAATGGACGCGCTTCGGCAACTCGGTCATACAACTCAGAAATGCTTTGCAGCTAGCCGAATTTTTGGACGTCAAGATTATCGAATTTGGGCAACCGCATCCATTTTTCACCGCCGCTCGTGTGGGACCCTATGAATTCGTTTCTGTCGATCGGCCGCCTGACCGAGCGACAATCGAGGGGTCATTCTTGTTCTTGGATGCCTTTCGGCTGAGTGTGGATGCACCTGCGAGAGCTAGGCTATTCACCGACTATGTCCGCCCTTTGCTGACCCGGGACGTCAGCGTAGCCGATCCGCGCTTGCGCGAAGAAGACCTCGTGCTGCATTTTCGCGCCGGTGATGTTTTCACCGGTTCGAAACTCCATCCGGCTTATGGTCAGCCGCCTGCTTCGTTCTATCTTGCGGTAGTGGAGCGGGAAAAGCCGGCGCGCGTGTGGCTTGTATTCGAAGACCGCGGCAATCCTTGCGTTGATGCCGTCGAGGCCGCACTCCGCGAACGGGGAATTGAGGTCGTGCTGCAATGCGCGACCCTCGCCGAGGATCTTAGAGTCCTGCTGAGCGCGCGACGCTTGGTGGCGAGCTCCGGCACATTTACTCACATGATTGCCCATCTCTCGAAGAGATTGCAGTGCGTGTACTTCTTCGGTCGACATGACATGTTCGAACAAGCCGACATGGAGGTCTTTCGCGAGTGCGGTGTCGAAGTGGTCAGCGTCGAAGATGCCAAAGGGGAGTTTAAGGATAGGGTGCTGGCGCATTGGACCGGCTCCAGCGAGCAGCGAGCGTTGATGCTAACTTATCCAGCCGAGAACTTGGCGTTCGTTGACGGACGCTAGCCCGAAAGGCTTATCGAATGGGATTGAGAGGATGGCTTGGGCTGAAGAAAAGGCGCCCTGAACCGTCCGCCTCGAACGCCAAACCAAAGAGGATCGAATTCGAATTGAATGGTCTGTCAGCCATGATCGGCCGGAGCGACCCGGTCATCCTGGAGATCGGCGCCAATAACGGGGACCACTCCGCAAGATTTCTCGAGTTGTTTCCCAAGTCGCAGCTTTACTGCTTCGAACCCGACGATAGAGCGATCGCGGAATGGAAAGCAAAAATGGGGCAGACTCATGCCGTCCTGATTGAGGCCGCGGTAGGAGCTGGAAATGGCAGGACTCCGTTCTACGCCAGCAGCCGTCGAGAGTCTCCCGAGGGCGTCAGGGAGTGGAACAAGTCGGGCTCAATTCGCGAGCCGACCGGCCATTTGGAACATCACCCGTTTGTTTTTTTTGATGAGAAGACGGCGAGTGTCAGGCTGACGACACTCGATGCGTGGACCGCACAAAACGCCATTGGCGACATAGATTTCATTTGGGCCGACGTGCAGGGCGCCGAAGGCGATCTGATTGAGGGGGCGCGCGAGACGCTGGCGCGTACGCGGTTCTTCTACACGGAGTATGACAATCGGGAGCTTTACAAAGGTCAACTAACTCTGGCGGAGATCGAGCAACTCTTATCCGACTTCCGATTGTTGACCCGTTACCGAAAAGACGCCCTTTTCGTAAACAGCAACTTCCGGATATGAGTGGCCGACCGGCTGGGGATTTTGCCGCGCGCCATCAGCGATTGGCGAAGCGCGCGACCATCGCCGGGGTGAGATACAAGATCGAAGACTTGCGCTGTCCGCCCTGCATGTAGCGAAACATCAGGATCGCGCCGCCGGTTTGTCCCGCGGCGCCTTCGTCCGGGGTGGCGGAGAACAGGCTGAAACTTGCATTGGCGGGAATGACGCTGCCATCTCCGGCCGCGCCCTCGATGCTGAGAGCGAGCGGCAGTTCGCGCTCCGTCGCATCCGGTTTGAGCACCGCCTGGACCTGCTCCATGGTCTCGTCGGATACGTTGGTGCCGCTGATCGAAAATCCCCAGGGGCTGCTCACCGGGCCTTGGGCGTCGCCATCGTCGAGGGTCCAGGACACCGGCGATTGCGAATTTGGTGTGGGATCCGGCTTGGTCTCGAACCAGCCTGGGCTCGTCGCTGCGGCCTGCACGGGTTCGCGTTCGGCGAGGGGCGGAGTCGCCGCTATCTCTATGCCGCAGCCAGGCTGCTCAGCGCCGCAGGGCGAGGGGGCCTCAAGTCGCTCGAGTGAAGCCACAAGCCATTCGGCGGTTTGTTGATCGAGCACGAGCGGAAGCTCGCTCGCGACCCACGCCAGATTGGTTCGGAGCCGGCTCGGGTCATGGCTGGCGGCGAGAACCAGACAGCCAAACAGCAGCGCCATCGACATCGCCATCGAGCCGAGCGCAATCCAGGTGCCGCGCCGGCTGTACGACGCGATGAAAAGAGCGAAAAGTGCGATCCCGGCAGCGAAGAGACTCAACGTGTCCCCCACGTCAGTCGTTGCTGTGGCCTATCGTTGGCGCAAAACCGTGGCACGAGCACGGCAATTAACGCGCAAAGGCATGAAAATTTGCCTACTTCCCGCGAGATTGAAGGCCTTACATCGGCCAAAGCCAAGGTCCGACGCTTTGTTATCCCCGGCTATCGCCGCTGCATTAAACTCCACCCATCCCTCGTCCATGAGGACGCGAGCTGCAGACCGTCTGCCTCTCGGGACTTGGGGCGCGGCGCCTGAGGTGCCGGCGGACATTAGGGGCCCGAGACAAATGGCAAGCCCCGATCCCTGCCGGCAGGGTAACGGACCAGCCTCAGGGGTCCTAACTCGCGGCCGCCTGGACTGGAAACGCCAAGTCTAATCCCGCGCGCTTTTCGAACTGCGCAGGAAACAGAGGTAAGGCGTCGCGGCATGGGCTCTAAAATATCGCCGCAGTGCTTTGGGTAGCGCTATCGCTGGCGCTGCTTGAGCGCGATGCGGGGCGCCGAGAGGCTGCCCTTGTCTCGAGAAGGATCGCGGCCGATCGGTGCCCCGCAGTCCTCTTGCCGATGACATCACTCGCGCGTTCCCGCGGCGAGGCGTTCCGGGCTGTCTCGATCAGAGGCTATTGACCAAAAGCGAACACATGGATTGTTAGAGTGAGGTCCGATCGAAGGGTGGATGTCGTGACGGGGTTGCGGTTTATCGCTGCGATAGGCTTGAGCCTGCTGGCCGCGGGCTGTACCTCCGTGTCGTTCGTTTCGCCCGAATATGCGGCGCGTCCGGTGCAGCCGCTCAATCCGCAATCCGCTTTGGCCGAGGTCAACGCCTACCGCGCGCAGAACGGGCGCGGGCCGCTCGTGCTCGATGCGCGGCTGTCCCGTGCCGCCGCCATGCAAGCGGAGGATCAGGCGGGTCGGGGCAGCATCGGCCATTACGGCTCGGATGGATCGAAGCCGAAGGATCGCGCTGCGCGCGCCGGCTTCCAGGCGAAAATCGCGTCGGAGAATGTCGCCTCGGGCCAGAAATCGTTCAGCGATGCGATGTATTACTGGGAGCGAAGTTCAGGCCATCGGGAAAATCTGCTGCGCCCGAATGTGAGCGCCGCCGGAATGGCGATGGCCCAGGCTGACGGCGGCCGCGCCTATTGGACGCTCGTGCTCGGCGCCGAGTAGTCGCTCCCGCGAGTCGCTGCCGAACTTTCTCTCTGTTTGCCCAGGAATGGTCACATCGAAAGGCTAGGTCTTGGGCAATCCTAATAGAGGAGACTGCAACACAAGTAAGGGGAGTAATGCCGCCCTTCGCCCAGATCCCCAGGATCATTGCTTTCCTCCGGTCCGAGAATCCGGTGGAAGACATCTCAGTAAATCCCGTCGTCGTCCATCCGCACAACAGCAGCAGGACCATCCCGGAGCGTCTCCCGCCCTCGAAGATCAAAGAATTATCTTTGCTGGATCCGGCGAAAGCGCTGGCCGCCACCGCCGGGGAGTGGGTCTCGATCGCCGTGGCGATCGCGCTGTGCTCGTATTTTTGGCACCCGGCGTTGTATCTGATCACCGTCATGTTCGTCGGCGCGCGTCAGCATGCGCTGATCATCATGGGGCATGACGCCTCGCATTACCGCTATTTGCCAACCCGCTGGCAGAACGAGTTGTTCGGCAATCTGTTCTTGATGTGGCCGGTATTCGCTTCGGTCGAGGCGTTCCGCAAGTTTCACGGCCCGCATCACCAATATACCAACCTGCCGAACGACGGAAATCGCCACATCTGGTACACCCACGACGCCGCGGGCGAACTGGAACCGGGTTGGACGTTTCCAAAGACGCGGCTCGGCCTGGCGCTGGTGCTGTTGCGCCGCGCGTTTTTTCTGACCGGCTTGTTCTGGATCGTCCGCGGGCTGGTCGGGACCTCTCTCATTCCGTCACCGCATTGGCTGCTTGCGGCCAAACTCGGGTTTTACGGGTCGGTGGTTGGGGCGTTGACCTATTTCGGCGCCTGGTACGCGTTCCTGCTGTATTGGATCGTGCCGTATTGCACTTGGCACATCGCGATCCAATACGCGCGCCTGATCTGCGAGCACAGCGCGGTCGAGAGCGAGGAAGAAGAATACGCCATCACCCGCACCACCATCCCCACTTGGCTCGAATCGATTTTCATTCTGCCGTGCAATGTCGGCTACCACATCGAGCATCACTGGTACCCGAGCGTCCCGTTCTATCGCTTGCCCGAGCTGCACCAACAGTTGATGGCGCGCGAGGGCTTCCGAAGAAACGCCGTGGTCAAGCACTCGGTGCTCGCCTCGCTCGGCGAGTGCGTCAGACCGGTCGGAATGGTTGCGCCTGGCCAGTTGAAGGGGGCCTATGGCGCTGAGACGAGGTGACGCTGGATAACTCCGTCACCGCGCTTGTGATGCGCCGGGTCTGCTGTAATGTGCGCCGGCGCTCAATCTCCGCGCCCTCCACGCCACCAAGGATAACGACATGCTCCGATTTGCCGGCCGCCTGCTTCTCGCGCTTTGTGCCATCGCGTTGCCGCTTGTCGCGCAGGCTGGGCCGGGCCTCTCGGTCTTCCTCAAGAACTACTACACCGATTATGAGATCGTGCTGGAATGCTCGGGCAAGGCGCATCTGACGCCGGCCGATGCCGGCGCGGCCAAGGGCGCCATCGCCAAGATCGAGGCCTATTATCTCGACCGCGACCCGTCGATCGACAAGGAACATTTGTTGAAGCAAGCGGTGTCCAACAAGGCCGCAGCCTTCAAGATGGTCAATGGCCAGAACCAGGCCGAAGCCGGCCGATTCTGCAAGGCGTCGCTGAACGATCTCGTCGGCAAGCTGCGGGAAATCGATCCAGCTTCCGTGTCTGGAGGCTCTTGACCGCACAAGGCGGCTTCTCGACGGGTGAGGGTTGGCGGAAGCGCCGTCAGTCTTCGACGATGAAGCGCTCGACTGGGATCGTTAGGCTGATCACCAGACCCTCGGCTTTCCAGTCCTGCGAGAGGTGGCCGCCAAACTGACTCGTCACAGCCTGCCGCGCGAGCGTACTGCCGAAGCCTTCATGGCTGGGCACGCCGTTTACGGGAGGCCCGCCATGCTCCTGCCATTGCAGCCTCAGAGTGCCGCTGTCCAGTTTGCAATCGACGTGAATCCGCCCTTCAGGCGTGGACAGAGCGCCGTGCTTGGCGGCGTTGGTGGCAAACTCGTGCAGCACGAGGGCCAGCCCGGTGATGGCGCTCGCGCGGACGGCGAAGTCGCAGCCGCTGATGGCCAGCCGTTCACACGTCGTTCCATCGAGATAGGGCGCAAAGATCGCGCGGATCAGACTGTGCAAATCGGCGTCGCGCTGGGTTTCCGTAGAGTGGATCAGACCGATCCGCGTCAGGCCGTGGGCGCGAGCAAGCGCGCCTAGCCGGGCCTGAAGGGCTTCGGCCATGTCCGACGGCGTTCGGGCCGAGCGCGCGCTCAGCGAGACCAGACTGTTGGCGACCGCAAAAAGGTTGTTGATGCGGTGGCTCATTTCCCTGAGCAGCAACTCCTGCTCGGTTTGCCCGCGTTTCCGCTCGGTGATGTCGCGCGCGATCTTCGAGGCGCCATTAACTCGGCCGAACGAGTCCTTGATCGGCGACACGGTCAGGGAAATATCCACGAGGCTGCCGTCCTTGCGCTGCCGGACCGTTTCGTAATGGTCGATGCGCTCGCCGCGGCGGATGCGGCCGAGAATTTCGGGTTCCTCGTCATGTCGGTCAGAGGGGATCAGGGTGGTGATAGGCTTGCCGATGATTTCGCTTGGGGCGTAGCCGAACAGTCGCTCGGCACCCTTGTTCCAGGTTTTGATGACGCCGGTGAGGTCCTTGCTAATGATAGCGTCATTCGACGTCTCGACGATCGACGCCAGCTGAGACGCGAATTGCTCAGCGCGTTCTCGCTCGGTGATATCAATCAGTATGTTGATCGCGCCGAGCAACGCGCCAAATTCGTCGCGAAAAGGTGTCGAGTAAGCGAGGAAGAGAACCCGCGTGCCATCCGGCCGTTCGGCGACCGCTTCGGCTGCGGTGATTGGCTGGCCTTGCTTATGCGCCGTTGCCGTTGGGCATTCGTCATGCGGCATCGGCCGGCCATCGGGCCAATAGAGGCGCCACGCGCCGCACCATTCGGTGTCGCCAATCTTCGGGTGCAGACCCCAAAGTTGTGCGGCCGCGTCATTGAAGAAGGTGATCCGGCCTGCGGCGTCGGTGGTGTAGACCGCACAGGGCAAAACTTTGAGAATGCCGATTTGCCCGGAAAGCCACGGCGAGGCGGCCAGCGCTGCTTGGACTCGCTCGACGGTCGCGTCCAGGGGGGAGGCTCCAGTCACAAACACCGACTCCTCGACAAACTCATTAAATAGGGTGGGTCCCCTTTGATTTTCGGCCGGGAACAGCCGGTTTCTTGCAATTGCCGGCCGATCTTTTGGGCACTGCCTTTAGCTTGGTTATACCGAATATAAAATCACGTCACGCCCCATTTAGTGACGTTTGGTGGCAGCACAACCGTATCGGTCAGGCCCCAATACAATTCTTGCGCGATATCGCGGCGAGGCCATGAGCGACAAAGAGTGGCATGTGGAATATGGGCCCAATCCGTTCAGCCTGAGCGGGACCGGGTTCCTGTGGCGCCTGCGCGACGAAAAGGGCTGGTTCGAGCTGTGGTCCAAACAGAAAGTTGCCTGGGACAAGGCGCTCTCGCTGGCGCGCGAGCACCAAGCGCGGGCCATCCTTCATCGCAAGGATGGGTCGGTGCGATTGGTGCGGTCATGGGTCCCAGACGAGGAGGGCGGCAAGGGTGCCTAGGGGCGAGATCAGGGGTGGCCGCGGGACCGGTCTCGGGCTAATTTCCTCGGGATCGCGAGGGATATGGGGATGCGAGGGCGCCTTCTAGCAGCCGTCCTGTCGTGTGCGGCCCAAGCCGTGGTTTGGGCGGTCGCGCCTGCCTATGCGCAAATGCCCGGCCAGCCGAGCGTGCCGCTGCCCGAGCCGAATCTCATGCCGTCGGCGCCGTTGGTGACGGCCGCGCCGGAGGTTCAGCCCGAGCCACAGGCCTTGCCTGCACCGCCTGAGGCATCGCCCGCCGCGTCCGAGGCCGAGGCCGCTCCGGAGGCTACGGCTGCGCCGGACGGGGAGCCGCCGCTCGCCGCCGTGCCCGTCGCACCGGCCGACCCGGTGGTGGCGCTCATCCGCGCCAAGCTATCCGACGCGGACGTTAGCAAAGATCAAGACGCCGACGATCTCGCCGCGCTTGTCGCCTTCTATGGGGCCAGAACCGCGGGGCCGTTGTGGCTCACCGAGATGGGCTTCTCGGCCAAGGGGCAGCGGGCCCTGTCCGAGATCGCCGAGGCCGACGATTGGGGGCTCGACGCCTCCTCCTTCGACCTGCCGCCGGCGGGCGAGCTTCCGGCCAACGCCGAAGCGCAGGCGCTGGCCGAGATCAAGCTCGATCTCGCCATACTGAAATATGCCCGCTTCGCGCGCGGCGGCCGGTTCACTCCGGCGAAGATCAGCGAGCTGTTCGATCAGACGCCGCAATTGCGCGATCCGAAGCTGGTCCTCAGCGACATCGAGGGGGCTGACGCGCCCGATGCCTATCTTCGCTCGCTCCATCCCAAGCACGAGCAGTTCGCGCGCCTGCGTGAGGCGCTGCTCAAAGCGCGCGGCCCGCGCGAGGAGGGCGCCAAGCCGGCCGCCGGCGACACGGACACCAAGCGCATCCTCATCAATATGGAGCGCTGGCGGTGGATGCCGGAGGAGCTGGGCTCGCTCTATGTGTGGAACAACTCGCCTGAGTTCATGCTCTACGTGGTGAAGGACGGCAAGCCGATCTTCGCCGACAAGACTTTGGTCGGCACGATCGGCTACGCCACGCCGGTGTTCACCTCGCCGATGACCACCATCGTGTTCAATCCGGATTGGGTGGCGCCCGAGACGGTGGTGAAGGAGAACATCTGGCCGCCGTTGCAGAAGGGGAGCTATTCGATCCTCAAAATCCACAAGCTCTATGTCAGCTATAACGGCAAGCCGGTGGACCCGACCAAGGTCGATTGGAACCGCGTCAACCCACTCAGCTACACCTTCTCGCAGAAGGCCGGACCCCACAACAATCTCGGCAAGGTGAAGTTCCTCTTCCCCAACCGGCACACGGTTTACATGCACGACACGCTGCCGGTGCGGAAGAAGTACTTCAAGGAGTCGGCGCGCCTGATTGGGCATGAATGCGTGCGCATGGAGAAGCCGGTGCGGTTCGCCGAGATCCTGCTGGCCGAGGCCAACGGCTGGCCCTACAGCCGGGTGAAGGAGCTGTGGGACAAAAGCAATAACAGCGCGGTCGCGCTGGAGAAGAAGATCCCGGTGCACATGGTCTATTTCACGGCGGTGGTGGACGACAGCGGCAAGATCGAGACCTTCGCCGATTCCTATGGGCTCGACCGCAAGTTGGCCGCGGCGCTGTTCGGCGATGCCACGGGGTTCCCGCTGCCGCCGCCCGAGCCGCCCAAGCGTCAATCTCAAGAAGCCGACGCGACGCCGGTCAATCGGAGCGCGGGCGGGGGAGGCTTTATGAACTCAATGCAGGGCTTCCTCGGCGAATGACATCAGGAGAACCATATGCGTAACGGTCTTGTGTTTGTGTCGGTCGGAATGATTGCCGCTTCAGTCGGGATTCTGTCGGGATCCGAGCCGGCGCGCGCCAATTGCTACGAGCTGATTGGCTGCTCCAACCAGGACTATTACAAGACGTCGGACCTGATGCAGCTCGGCTGTCAGCCGCTGTGGGAAGTGCGTAACTGGATCTATAAGGAGAACGGCTATTGCTTCCACACGCTGAAAGCGATCAAGGCGTTCGGCAATGCCGGCTGTCTCTATGACAACGTCAACCAGGTGCCGCTCAGTAATGTCGAGCGCGCCAATGTGACCGCGATCAAGAAGGTCGAGGCCAAGAAGGGCTGCTAGGCCGTGCTCCAATAGGGCTTGGCCAGCAGGCGGCCGCGCCAGGCAGCGATATTTCGATACGGCGCAATATCGAATGTCAGCAGCTCCGGGGCGCGATCGAAACGCGAACCGATGGCGAAGTCGGCAATCGAGAGCGGGCCGACGATGAAATCGCGGCCTTCGAGTTGCCGGTCGAGCACCGGCAGGAAGCGGTCAAGCCGCGCATGCGCGTCGGCGATGATACTGGGATCATTACCGGGCTGGTTCAACACTCTCGGCTTGATGAGAATTTCCCAGACGAGCGCGTCGATCGCGGCTTCGGGTCCACACCCCCACCAGAACAGCCATTGATCGATCAACGCGGCTTCTCTGGCATCCTTGCCGCCAAGACCTCGCTCAGGCCGCTTGGCGGCGAGATATTTGAGGATGGCCGGCGACTCCCACAACACGAAACCGTCGTCCTCCAGCGTCGGCACTTTGCCGTTAGGATTCCGGGCGAGATAGTCCTTGGAGCGCGTCTCGCCCTTGCGCGGATCGCGCTCGATCTTGGCTAAGGGCAGGCCGAGCTCCGCGGCGAGCAGCCGCACTTTGCGCGCGTGCGGGGAGTCTTGCATGTCATAAAGCGTGAGGGTCATGACGGGTGTACCCACGCAGCAAAGGCTTGCGGCTTCGAAGAGGCCAGAATTCGGTCTCGAATCTTTACCATAGCTTGGGGCCAAAGGTGACCTCCGAGCCGGTTTGCAAATGGCGGGGAGGCTGCTATCTCCTTGTCGCTGCGCCCGGTGGGGCGCATTTTGGCCTTCTCCGCTGGCTAGGGTTCGGCGCAATCGCCCTGGCACGAGGGCTGCAAGCAACAAGCACCATGGTTAAACGCTTTCTCATCGCCGCTATGATCGTCGGCCTGTTCCTGGGCGGGGTTGGCTATTTCAATCTCGTGTTCAAGCCGAAGATGATCGGCGAGTTCATGGCGAAGATGGTCCCGCCGCCGGCGACGGTGACTGCCGAGGCCGCCAGAACGGAGAGCTGGACCGACCGGGTGCGGGCCATCGGCACGCTGGTCGCCATCGAAGGCGTGGATGTGGCGCCGCAATTGGGCGGCATGGTCACCGAGTATTATTTCGAGAGCGGTCACGACGTCGGCCAGGGCGACAAGCTGGTCAAGCTCGACACTTCGGTCGAAGAGGCAGACCTCGCCGATAACAAGGCGACGCTGGCCCAGACCCTGCTCGATTACGACCGCCAAGCGAAGCTGGTCAAAACCGGCGCCGTGTCGCAAGCGGTGCTCGATCAGACCATCGCCAAGCGCGATTCCGCCGCCGCCGCGGTGCAGAAGATGGAAGCGATCATCGCCCAGAAAACCATCACCGCGCCGTTTGCCGGCCGGCTTGGACTGCGCCATGTGGAGAAGGGGCAATATGTGGAGCCTGGGCATGCGCTGGTCTGGCTGCAATCGCTCGATCCGGTCTGGGTGGACTTCCCGGTGCCGGAAGGCGATATCGGCAAGTTCAAGCTCGGGAGCACGGTCGAGCTGGCCGCCGACGCCTATCCGGGACAAATCTTCAAAGGCGAGGTCGAGGCGTTCGACGCCAAGCTCGGTTCCGATACGCGCACGTTGATGGTGCGGGCGCGGGTGCCCAATTCCGACCGCAAGCTCATGCCCGGCATGTTCGCCAATGTGGCGGTGCTTGCCGGCGGGGCGAAGGAGCTCATCACCGTGCCGCGCACCGCGGTGACCTACGGTCTTTACGGCGACAGCGTGTGGGTGGTGAACGAGGGCGCGCCCGCGCCGGCCCCAGCCCCGCCGCCGATCGCCTCGGCCGAGCCGGTCGCCTCGGCGGCCGCCGCCGACGCCACGCCGACCGGCGCCATTCCCGGCGAGCCCAAGCTCACCGTGGAGCGCCGCTTCGTGCGGGTCGGGCCGACCGAGGGCGATCGGGTGGCTATTCTCGAAGGGGTCAAGGCGGGCGAGCAGGTGGTCACCAGCGGCCAGCTCAAATTACAGCCCGGCGCCACCATCAAGATCGACAATTCGGGCGCGCTCAAAGCGCCGGCCGAGCTGCCGAAGCAATAAGCCCATGAGCTTCACCGATATCTTCATCAAGCGGCCGGTGCTCGCCACGGTGGTGAGCCTGCTGATCCTGTTGGTCGGCGCTCAGGCCGGGCTCAAGCTGCCGATCCGCCAATACCCCGAGCTGTCCAACACCACGATCACCGTCACCACCTCCTATCCGGGGGCGAACGCCGATCTCATACAGGGCTTCATCACCGTGCCGATCCAGCAGGCGGTGGCGAGCGCCGAGGGCATCGACACCCTGACAGCGTCTTCGACTCAGAATCTGAGCACGGTCACGCTCAATTTGAAGCTCGATGCCGATCCCGACCGGGCCATGACCGACGTGTTGTCGAAGGTCGCCCAGGTGAAAGGCATCCTGCCGCGCGAGGCGATGGATTCGGTCGTCACCAAGCAGACGGGGGAGGGCTACGCGCTGATGTATCTCTCCTTCAATTCGAAGGTGATGAACGCATCGCAGATCAGCGACTATATCAACCGCGTGGTGCAGCCGAGGCTGCAAACCATCAATGGCGTCGCCAATGCGCAGATGCTTGGCGGCCAGATCTTCGCCATGCGCATCTGGCTCGATCCGGACCGCATGGCTTCGCTCGGCGTCACGCCGCTCGATGTGCGCGCGGCGCTGGCCGCCAACAACTTCACCTCGGCTCCGGGGCAGGTGAAGGGC
>JBBQXL010000061.1:0-12632 GCA_038209695.1 Hyphomicrobiales bacterium | reverse complement strand
CGAGTTGCTGGTCAGCGAGTTGCTGGTCAGCGAGTTGACGGTGAGCGCGTTGTTGGTGATCGCGTTGACGGTGAGCGCGTTGACGGTGAGCGCGTTGACGGTGAGCGCGTTGACGGTGAGCGCGTTGGTGGTGAGCGCGTTGACGGTGAGCGCGTTGGTGGTGAGCGCGTTAGTGGTGAGCGCGTTCATCGTCAGGCTGTTCTGAGTCAAGCCGGCGAAGGCGGGGGCGCTCGTGGTCAATATTGCGGCGGCGGCCGCGAGGGCCAGAATCTTTTTCAAAGCACTTCTCCATCGATGACGACACTGCGTCGCCGTCTCTACGGAGGCTCTATGCGCGATCACGGCCTGCACCCCCAGATGCAACGGATGTCGCCGACAGGCGCCGAGTTGCAGGAGGTGGCGGGACCGGCGGTTATCAACCCGCCGCGATATTGGTGTCCTGACCGCGAGCAAACGAGCGGGCTAACGAAAGGCTCATGAGCATATCGCCGCCGAGCGCGAATTGCTCGGGCCCTACGTCGCGCAGCAGGTGCTTACGGATCGCGATCGGGATCGATTCAGTGACAGCGACCGGGTTTAACGCAGCCAGTTCGGCGAAGCGCCGATCATCGGCCAGTAGATCACCGCTCAAGTCCGCGATGCGGTCACAGATCATCGGCGTTGAGATCGCCATCGGCGCGCGGCCGCCGTCGGACGCCGGCGTCAGGGTCAGCCCGTCGAACACATCCACCCGGGCCGAAGGCGCGCCGTGAAAGAGGCCGAAGAGCAGAGTTCCACTGATCACGTCCGCGGCGAAAACATAGAGCATATTGTGGAGCGGCATCATCCAGCCCTCCACCACATTGTCGGCGCTGCCCATCTTCAAGCGCAGCAATCCAAGATCATCGCGGCGGATCAGGCCATGCTCGTGAACGAACTGGCCTGGCCTCGTCGGGTTCGGCCGCGTGGACTTGAAAAATCCCTCGTACGCCCGCGCGCGGATGGCGGAGGTCGCGATCAACTGGTCCCAGATTGGTATCGGCAGGCCCTGGGCGAGTGGAGCCGACGGCGGACTGGGCGCCGTTTGCCGCGCTCCAGCATCGAACATTTCGGTGAGGCTCTCCGGGCTGCGGTCCCAGTCCAGCGTGCGGAAGCCCTCCACCCGGGTGGCTACCAAGGCCGACAGGCGCGAAAGATTGTGCGCCGACGGCCGCACGCTGCCCTTCAGCCAGCGGCTGACCACGGATTTGTCGATTTCGATGTCCGAAGCGAGCTGGGCGCCGCTCATCGACAGCATCTTCAGCACCAAGCGTAGATTCTCACAGAACGGTGGCGTCATGGCGGCTAGTCATTTCGAAGCCGGCGAGCAAACGCAAGCCGGATCGCTCCCCTCTGCCCGCGCATTTTTTGCGGCGCGCGCCCCTACCGAGGCAACACCGTCTCCCCCATGAGAAACTCATCCACCGCCGCCGCGCACTGCCGGCCCTCGCGGATCGCCCACACGACCAGCGACTGCCCCCGCCGCATGTCGCCGCAGGCGAAGATCTTCGGGGTGGTGGAGCGGTAGCTGACGGTGTCGGCCTTCACATTGCCGCGGGGGTCGAGTTCGACCTCGGCCTGTTGCAGCAGGGCTTCGGGCCGGGGCCCAAGGAAGCCCATGGCCAGCAGAACCAGGTCCGCCTTCAGCTCGAAGGATGAACCCTCGACCTCCACCATCCGCATCCGGCCGTCCGCCCCCGCCGCCCAGTCGACGCGCACGCACTCCAGCGCCGTCAAGCGGCCATCGGCGCCGACCGCCGTCTTGGTCAGGACGGCGAAGTCGCGCTCGCAGCCCTCTTCCTGCGAGGACGAGGTGCGCAGTTTCAGCGGCCAGTCGGGCCAGGTCATCGCCTTGTTCTCGCGCGCCGGCGGCTGCGGCATGATCTCGAGCTGGGTGACCGAAAGGGCGCCTTGGCGGTTGGACGTGCCGATGCAGTCCGACCCGGTGTCGCCGCCGCCGATCACCACCACCTGCTTGCCCTCGGCGAGGATGGGCTCGACATCACCCAGCGGTTCGCCGGACACGCGGCGGTTCTGCTGCGGCAGAAAATTCATGGCGAAATGAACGCCGGCCAGATCGCGGCCGGGCACGGCAAGATCGCGGGGGTGCTCGGCGCCGCCCGACAGCAGCACGGCGTCATAGTCGCGCTCGAGCTTGGCCACGCGCATATCGACGCCGACAGTGACGTTGCAATGGAAGGTGACGCCTTCCGCCTCCATCTGGGCGACGCGGCGCTCGACGATGTATTTTTCCATCTTGAAGTCGGGAATGCCGTAGCGCAGCAACCCGCCGGGATAGGCATTCTTCTCATAGACATGCACGTCGTGGCCGGTGCGGGCGAGCTGCTGCGCCGCGGCCAGTCCGGCGGGGCCTGAGCCGACGATGGCCACGCGCTTGCCGGTCTTGGACTCCGGCGGGATGGGCCGCACCCAGCCTTCGTCGAAAGCCTTGTCGGCGATGGCGCATTCGATCGATTTGATGGTGACCGGCACGTCGATGATGTTGAGCGTGCAGGCGGCCTCGCACGGCGCCGGGCAGATGCGCCCGGTCACTTCGGGGAAGTTGTTTGTCGAGTGCAGGTTCTGCGCCGCCACTTCCCAGTCGGAGTGGTAGACGAGGTCGTTCCAGTCGGGGATTTGGTTGTTGACCGGGCAGCCGGTGTGGCAATAGGGGATGCCGCAATCCATGCAGCGCGCGGCCTGGCGCGCGATCTCGGCCTCGCTCGGCGGGAGGATGAACTCGCGGTAGTGGCGAATGCGGTCGGACGCCGGCTCGTAAGCCCGGTCCTCGCGTTCGATCTCGAGAAAGCCCGTGATCTTGCCCATCAAACTCATGCTCTTTGGCCTGCGGCCAGGCTAAATTTCAACCAACGAGTAGTCACGGACTTTCCAGCTCCGTCAAGCGCGCCCCGCCATCGCCCGGCGCCTGCTCCAGGCCAGGTTAGCGCCATTGCCTTGAAGATTACTTGCCGTTGCCGGAGAGGCCGATCTCGATTTCGCCGAGAGCGGTCTTATCGGCCATCTGCCGGCGGGCCATCTCCTCCAGGGCCCGGCGATATTCGACCGGCATCACCTTGACGAATTTGGGCAGGTAGGCCGCCCAGTCGTCGAGGATCGCCCGGGCGCGCGCCGAGCCGGTGTAATGGAGGTGGTTCTCAATCAACTGGTGCAGCCGCTCCTCGTCGAAGCGGGTCATGTCGGTGACATCGACCAGGCCATGGCTTTCGAGATCGCCGCTCTGATGACGGCTGCGCTCCATCACCTGGTTCTCGCTCGGCACCGGTTCGAGATCGACCATGGCAAGGTTGCAGCGGCGCTCGAAATCGCCGTCCTCGTCGAGCACATAGGCGATGCCGCCCGACATGCCGGCGGCAAAATTGCGCCCAGTCGGCCCGATCACCACTACTACGCCGCCGGTCATATACTCGCAGCCATGGTCGCCGGTGCCCTCGACCACGGCGATGGCGCCGGAATTGCGCACGGCGAAGCGCTCGCCGGCAACGCCGTGGAAATAGCATTCGCCGGCGATGGCGCCGTACAGCACGGTGTTGCCGACGACGATCGACTTCTCCGGCACGATGCCCGACTCTTTCGGCGGGCGCACGATGATGCGGCCGCCGGACAGGCCCTTGCCGACATAGTCGTTGCCCTCGCCGACCAGGTCGAGGGTGACGCCGTGGGCGAGCCAGGCGCCGAAGCTCTGGCCGGCCGAGCCGGTCAGGCTTACCCAGATGGTGTCCTCGGGCAGGCCGACATGGCCATAGCGCATCGCGATTTCGCCCGACAGCATGGCGCCCACGGTGCGGTTCACGTTCTTGATCGGCAGATCGATCTTGACCGGCTTCTTGTCTTCGAGCGCCTCGCGGGCGAGCTCGATCAGCTTGACGTCGAGGACCTTGTCGAGGCCGTGGTCCTGGCGCTCGGAATTGTGGGTGGCGACCTCGGGCGGAACGTCGGGCCGATGGAAGATGCGGCTGAAATCGAGGCCCTTCGCCTTCCAATGGTCGATCGCCTGGCTCTTATCGAGCACCTCGGTGTCGCCGATCATCTCGGCAAAGGTGCGGAAGCCGAGCGCGGCCATGTATTCGCGCACTTCCTCGGCGACGTAGAAGAAGAAGTTGATGACGTGCTCGGGCTTGCCCTGGAACCGCGCGCGCAGCACCGGGTCCTGAGTGGCGACGCCGACCGGGCAGGTGTTGAGGTGGCATTTACGCATCATGATGCAGCCCGCCGCGATCAACGGCGCGGTGGCGAAACCAAACTCGTCGGCGCCGAGCAGGGCGCCGACCACCACGTCGCGGCCGGTGCGCACGCCGCCATCGACCTGCACGGCGATGCGGCCGCGCAAGCGGTTCAGCACCAGCGTCTGCTGGGTCTCGGCGAGGCCGATCTCCCAGGGCGAGCCGGCATGCTTGATCGAGGTCAGCGGCGAAGCGCCGGTGCCGCCCTCAAAGCCGGCGATGGTGACATGATCGGCCATGGCCTTGGCCACGCCGGCGGCGACGGTGCCGACGCCGACCTCCGAGACCAGCTTGACCGACACGTCGCCCTTGGGGTTTACGTTCTTGAGGTCGAAGATGAGCTGCTTCAGATCCTCGATCGAATAGATGTCGTGATGCGGCGGCGGCGAGATCAGGCCCACGCCCGGCGTCGAGTGGCGCACCTTGGCGATGGTGGCGTCGACCTTATGGCCGGGCAACTGGCCGCCCTCGCCGGGCTTGGCCCCTTGCGCCATCTTGATCTGCATCATGTCGGAATTGACCAGATATTCCGTGGTCACGCCGAAGCGGCCCGACGCCACCTGCTTGATCTTGGAGCGCATCGAGTCGCCGTTCGGCAGCGGCTTGAAGCGATCGGATTCCTCGCCGCCTTCGCCGGTGTTGGACTTGCCGCCGATGCGGTTCATGGCGATGGCCAGCGTGGTGTGCGCCTCGCGGCTGATCGAGCCGAATGACATGGCGCCGGTCGAGAAGCGCTTGACGATGTCCTTGGCGGACTCGACCTGGTCGAGCGGGATGGGCTTACGGCCCAACTCTTTCGCGGTCTTGATGCGGAACATGCCGCGCAAGGTGAGGAGCTGCTCGGTCTGCTCGTTGATCTGTTGGGCGTAGGACCGGTACTTCTCGGGCAGGCTGCCGCGCACGGCGTGCTGGAGATCGGCCACCACCGAGGGACGCCACATATGCGCCTCGCCGCGCACGCGGAAGGCATATTCGCCGCCGACCTCGAGCGCGTTGCGCAGCACCGGTGCATCGGAGAAGGCTTGGCAGTGACGCTCGGCGGTCTCGCGCGCAATCTCCTCCAGCCCCACGCCCTCGACCTGAGTGTTGGTGCCGGTGAAATATTTGGCGATGAAGTCCGACCTTAAGCCGACGGCGTCGAAGATCTGGGCGCCGCAATAGGACTGATAGGTCGAGATGCCCATCTTCGACATCACCTTGAGGAGGCCTTTGTCCGTGGCCTTGATGTAGCGCTTGATCGCCTCCTCGGGCGTCAGCTCCTCGTCGAACTCAGACACCATCGCCTCGATGGTCTCGAAAGCGAGATAGGGGTTGATCGCTTCGGCGCCGTAGCCGGCCAGGGTCGCGAACTGATGCACCTCGTATGCCTCGCCGGTCTCGACCACCAGGCCGACCGAGGTTCTGAGGCCCCGGCGGATCAGGTGATGATGCACGGCGCTGGTCGCGAGCAGCGAGGGGATCGGCATGCGGTCGGGGCCGGTCGCCCGGTCCGACAGGATGATGATGTTCTCGCCGGCGCGAACCGCCTGCTCGGCGCGGCGGCACAGCATGTCGAGCGCCTTGACCATGCCGCTGGCGCCGTGATCGGCGCCATAGGTGATGTCGAGCGTGATGGTGCGGAACTGGTTGTCGGCGACTTCACCGATGCCTCTGATGCGCTCCAGATTGTCGTTGGTCAGGATCGGATGCGCCGCTTCCAGCCGCTTCTGCTTGGACGTGCCCTCGAGGTCGAGCAGGTTCGGCCGCGGCCCGATAAAGGTGACCAGCGACATCACCAGCTCCTCGCGGATCGGGTCGATCGGCGGGTTGGTCACTTGGGCGAAGTTCTGCTTGAAATATGTGTGCAGCAGCTTCGGCTTGTTGGACAGCACGGACACCGGCGTGTCGGTGCCCATGGAGCCGATCGCCTCCTGGCCGGCCTCGGCCATCGGCACCATCAGGAACTTGATGCTCTCCTGAGTGTAGCCGAAGGCCTGCTGGCGATCGAGCAGGCTGACATTGGTGCGCGGCGATGGGGGCGGCGCGCCCGGCAGCTCATGCACGCGGATCTGGGTGCGATCCAGCCATTGCTGATAGGGATGCGCCGAAGACAGCTCGGCCTTGATCTCCTCGTCGGAGACGATGCAGCCCTTCTCCAAATCGATGAGCAGCATCTTGCCGGGCTGGAGCCGCCACTTCTCGACGATAGTCTTCTCGTCGATCGGCAGCACGCCGGTCTCCGACGCCATGACGACCAGGTCGTCATCGGTGACGAAATAGCGCGCCGGCCGTAGGCCGTTGCGGTCGAGCGTGGCGCCGATCTGCTTGCCGTCGGTGAAGGCCATGGCGGCGGGGCCGTCCCACGGCTCCATCAGGCAGGCGTGATATTCGTAGAAGGCGCGGCGCTTGGCATCCATCAGCGGATTGCCGGCCCACGCCTCGGGAATCAGCATCATCGCCGCGTGGGCGAGGCTGTAGCCGCCCTGCACCAGGAACTCGAGCGCGTTGTCGAAGCAGGCGGTGTCGGACTGGCCGTCATAGGAGATCGGCCACAGCTTCTCGATGTCCGGCCCGAATAGCGGCGACGATACGCTCGCCTGACGCGCCGCCATCCAATTGACGTTGCCTCTGAGCGTGTTGATCTCGCCGTTATGGGCGACCATGCGGTAGGGGTGGGCGGGCTTCCAGGACGGGAAGGTGTTGGTCGAGAAGCGCTGATGCACCAGCGCCAGCGCCGAGGCGAACAAGGGGTGATGCAGATCGGCGTAATAGGCGCCGAGCTGGTAGGCGAGGAACATGCCCTTGTAGACCAGGGTGCGGCAGGACAGCGACACCGTGTAGAAGCCGATGTCGCGGCCGCCGGTCTCGCCGTTGATGGTGTTGGAGATCACCTTGCGCAGGATGTAGAGCCGGCGTTCGAACTCGTTCTCGTCGTCGATGTCGGGCCCGCGGCCGATGAACACCTGCCGATGGGTCGGCTCGGTCTCGATCACCGACGCTGACAGGCACGAATTGTCGGCGGGCACGTCGCGCCAGCCGAGCAGCTTGAGCCCTTCCGCCTCGACCACGCGCGCGACTACCGACTCGCAATAGATGCGCTGGGCGTGATTGCGCGGCATGAACATATTGCCGACGGCGTAATGGCCGGGCTCCGGCAATTTGATCTTGAGCGGCGCGCAAACCTCTTTGAGAAATTCGTGGGGGATCTGCACCAGGATGCCCGCGCCGTCGCCGGCCAGCGGATCGGCTCCGGCCGCGCCGCGATGGGTCAGGTTCTCGAGAATCTGCAGGCCCTGCTCAACGATCTTGTGGCTCTTGCGGCCCTTCAGATCGGCGACGAAGCCGACGCCGCACGAATCGTGCTCGTTCTTGGGATCGTAGAGTCCTTGCGCCGGCGGCGGCGCAGGCCACCTCCACGTCGAGGAACGCAATTTCGAGCTACGGAATGTCATCGTCACTTGAAACCTCGGCCACGCCCCGCGCCCCGCGCGAGAGGGAGTCAAACGCCTTGGCTAGCGGCCGGACGTCACCGGCTAGAGCGTCGACCGGCAGAATGGTGAAGACCCGGCATTTCGGCGGCTCGTCTGCTCGTCGAGGAGCTCCTCGGAGCCGTGCGCCGCAGCCTCCCAGACAAGGTCAGTAACCCTGTCCTATTCGTCCTCAAAATGACAGATTTCCTGGAGGCATACAAGCGAGATTCAGGGGGCGGGGCCCGAAACTATTGGCGCGGGATCCGGGGATTAACGAGGGGTTACCGGCGGCATTAAGGCTCACGTAAGTTGCCGCCAGTAAACTCTGTCATTGCCCCCAACGAATGTTTCGCGTGCCGGGGGCCGCAGGTCTCTCTCCCATAGCACCTGCCCAGTGAGAAGGGCGCCCCTCGGATGAGAGAGCGCCCTTCTTGTTTGATGCGGGCTAAATCTGCGCAAATCCGCGCAAACCCCGCGCAAATCAGCGCAAATCGCCTTAATTACGCGGCCTTGCTGTCGATGACCTTGGGCTGCTCCGTCTTTTCGGTCTTGGTCGCGATCGGAATGGAGCGCGGCTTCATGGCCTCGGGCAGCTCGCGCACGAGGTCGACATGCAGCAATCCGTTTTCCAGCACGGCGCCCTTGACCACGACGTGATCGGCGAGCTGGAACCGGCGCTCGAAATTGCGTGAAGCAATGCCGCGATGGAGGAAGGTGGTGTCCTCCGGCTCGGTCTTCTTCTCGCCGCGAATGGACAGGGTGTTCTCCTTGACCTCGATGTCGAGATCGCAGGCGCCGAAGCCGGCAACGGCCATGGAGATGCGATAGTCGTTCTCGCCGACTCGCTCGATATTGTAAGGCGGGTAGCTCGGCGTCTCGCCCTCGAGCGAGGTCAGCGTATCGAGCAACGAGCCGAGCCGGTCGAAGCCGATGGTGGAGCGGTACAGTGGGGTAAGATCAAAGTGCCTCATGACACATCCTCCTTGAGAAGCGATATGGTGGTTTGCCCGCTCGTGGTTTTGAGCCGGGCGGATGGCGCAAGCCGATCGGCCTTGCACCGCAGAAAATATGGGTGCGGCAGCGATATCGTTCAAGTGGGCTAGGGCGATGAATACAAACGTGGAATCGCAGCAGCGACAGGCCGCTGCGGTGGTCTCATGGTCGCACCGAAACGGTGTGGCGATGACGATCGTGACTGCTATAAGAGGCGCTTCGCGCCGGGACTGAAGAGGGCCGCTCGCTGCCATGGATCTTGTCGGTACACCCAAGAACCCGATCCCGCTCGGCGCATCGACCGGATATATCGAGGTCCGCAAGGGCCTGCGCCTGCGGTTCGCAAGCTGGCAGTCGGTGCTGCGCGAGCGGCGCGGCACGGTGTGCATCTTTCCCGGGCGCGCCGAGTTCATCGAAAAATATTTCGAGGTGGTGGGCGAGTTGCGCCGCCGCGGCTTTGCGGTGGCGGTGCTCGATTGGCGCGGGAAGGGGGGCTCGAGCCGGCTGACCCGCAACCCGCTCAAAGGCCATATCAACGATTTCGCCGAATATGAGGAGGACGTCTCCCACTTCATGAAGGCGGTCGTGCTGCCGGATTGTCCCGCGCCCTATTACGCGCTCGGCCACTCGATGGCGGCCATGGTTCTGTTCAGGGCGGCGACCAAGCGCGGCTGCTGGTTCACTCGGGTGGTGCTAACCGCGCCGATGGTGAAGATCGCCGGATTGCCGTTGCCGAGCCGGCTATGTGGGCAACTCGCTGACGGGCTGACGATGTTCGGCTTCGGCAAAAACGCGGTGCCCGGCGACAATTCCAAGTTCAGACAGGATATGCCATTCGAGGGCAATCCTCTCACCTCGGACCGCGAGCGCTTCCTGCGCAACATGTCGGTGCTACAGGCCGCCCCCGAACTGGCAATCGGGCCGCCGACCATCGGCTGGCTCAAGGCGGCGCTCGACGCCATCGAGCGGGTCGGCAACGAGAAGTTTGCGCCGCGGGTCCGGGTGCCGGTGCTGATGCTCGCCGCCAGCGACGACCAGGTCGTGGTGAGCGAGGCGGTCGAGGAACTCGCCATCCGCCTGCGGGCCGGTTCGCAGATCGTGCTCAGGGGCGCGCGCCACGAGATCCTGCAAGAGCGCGACAGCATCCGCGAGCAGTTCTGGGCGGCATTCGACGCCTTCATCCCCGGCGTCGCCCTGAGCAAGGCGAGCTAGCCCGACAGCACCTTGACTGCGGCTTCATGGATGCGCGGATCGCCGGCGGCGACAATGCGGCCGCCGTCCCGCGGATCGCCGCCCTCCCAGGTCGAGACGATGCCGCCGGCCCGCTCGATGATGGGGATCAAGGGCAAGATGTCGTAGGACTTCAGGCCGGCTTCGACCACAAGGTCGATCTGCCCGAGCGCCAGCATGCAGTAATTGTAGCAATCCCCGCCGAAGCGCCTGAGCCGCACGGCGCGGGTCAAATCCTCGAAGCGCCGATGCTCGTCGTCGGTGGTGAAGAAGTCGGTGCTGGTGTTGGCGAGCAGCGCCTCGCCAAGGCCGGCGCATCCGCGCGTGCGGATGGACTTGGCGGCGCCGTCGTGGCGGTAAAATGCCTCGCTCGGCCCGCTCCAGAAGCGCTCGCGGGTGAAGGGCTGGTCCATCAGGCCGAGCAGGGGCGAGCCGTTGCGGGTCAGGCCGATCAGGGTGCCCCAGAGCGGCAGGCCGAGGATGAAGGCGCGGGTCCCGTCGATCGGGTCGATGATCCAGCAATAGTCCGCCTCGGTCCTGATGGCGCCGAACTCCTCGCCAAGAATGCCGTGGGAGGGATAGGCCTCGGCCAGAGCGTCCCGGATGGCGGTTTCAGCGCCGCGGTCGGCCGCGGTGACCGGGTCGAAGGCCGCGCCTCCTTTATGGTCAATTTTCTGCTCTGTCCGGAAATGCGGCAATATGACCGCACCTGCAATATCGGCGAGGGCGTGGGCCTTTGCCAGCAAGGCCTGGAATTCAACCTGTTTGGGATCGGACACAGGCAGAGCCTTGAGGCAATTTAGCCTTGGGAGTCAAGGCATCCAGGTTGCGTGGCCTGAGACGCCGCATTCATCGTGACAGATATGCATCAGTGTTTCGGAAATGCCTTCGGACTGTCATTGCAACCTTGCTTTTTGTGCGGCGCAATGACATATTGTTGCAATGCGGCATGGCTCTCCAGGCCATTCCGCTGCCCTCCTTGGGCGTTTCCTCCCTAGACTTGGGCCGTTCGTTCAATCGAGCGGCCCTTTTTTTATGCGCTGATGGGTTATTCGGCTGCGGCGCGCGGGACGGCAAGCCCTGAAATGCCCCCGGCAAGCACCCGCGCCATGGCTTCGAGGTCGCCGCGCAGGCGCTCGAATCCCGCCGATTTGTCGAAGCTGATCTCATCCATATACAGGGCGCGGTTGATCTCGATCTGCAGCACGTGCTGGGCCTTGTGCGGGCGCCCGTAATGTTCGGTGATGTAGCCGCCGGCATAGGGCTTGTTGAGGGCCACCGCGTAGCCCTGCGCCTTGAGCTGGCTGGCCGCTAGCCGCGTGAGCTCGCCGTTGCAAGAGGTGCCGAACCGGTCGCCCAGCACGAAATCCGGCCGGACGCCGCCTTGCTCGGCGATGGGGTTGGACGGCATCGAATGGCAGTCGATGAGCACGGCGCAGCCAAATTCCCGATGCGCCTCGACCAGCAGGCTGCGCAGCGTGTCATGATAGGGCGTGTAGAGCCGGTTGATCCGCTCGAGCGCGGCTCCCACCGAAAGCGGCTCGCGATAGATCTCATCGGATTCCGACACGATCCTGGCGATGGTGCCGAGGCCGCCGACCACCCGCACCGACTGGGTATTGGCGTAATGGGGGAGGCCATCGCGGAACAGAACCGGATCAAGCTCGTAAGGCTCGCGATTGACGTCGAGATAAGCGCGCGGGAAATGGGCATAGAGCAGCGGGGCGCCGAGCTCGGTCACAAAGGCGAATAGCTCCTCGACATAGGCATCCTCGGAGCGCCGCAGCGTTAGGGAATCGAGCCTGGAGGCCGCGAGAAAGGCCCGCGGATAGATGCGGCCGCTATGGGGGGAGTTGAACACGAGCGGCACTTGCAGGCGATCGGGCCGGGCCACCGTGAAGGGCGGAGCAAGCTCGGGCTCGATCGCGTCAACCTCGCTTGGGCTCATGGCAATGCCTGGCTTCCGCTCCTGATCCAGCCGAATCCCCGCCCAGCTGGGAATCGCCTGTAAACTCTGCCAATGAGAGTTGAACCTGTCTAGGCGTCTTCTGCCTTGTGCCCGGAGCAATAAGACGCGATGATTTGGGGTCGCAGGGGGGCAGGCCCGCAAGGTCCCTAGGCCCAGACAATCGTTATTTACCAAGTCATTTACCAAGTTCGTGTACGCCGAAAGGCGAGAAGTAGGGGGACATGGGATGGAGGCGAACGACGCACGGGCGCGCAGCGTTCAGCGTATTATTCTCGCCGAGGACGACGACGACATGCGCCGCTTCCTGGTGAAGGCACTGGAGAAGGCCGGCTACGACGTCGTTTCGTTCGGCAATGGACTTGAGGCCTATGAGCGGCTGAAGGAGGAACCCTTCACGCTGCTGCTTACCGACATCGTGATGCCGGAGATGGACGGCATCGAGCTGGCGCGCAAGGCGAGCGAACTCGATCCCGATCTCAAGATCATGTTCATCACCGGGTTCGCGGCGGTGGCGCTCAATCCCGACAGCCATGCGCCGAAGGACGCCAAGATCTTGTCGAAGCCTTTCCATCTGCGCGACCTGGTCGACCAGGTGGAACGGATGCTCGCGGCCTGATCCTGTAGCGCGCGTGTTGCCTTGATGGCGCCGCACCCGATATAGAAGCATGCCATCCGGTCTGGAACGGGCGCGTAGCTCAGCGGTACGAGCACTGCGTTGACATCGCAGGGGTC
>JBBQXL010000060.1:0-12644 GCA_038209695.1 Hyphomicrobiales bacterium | reverse complement strand
TCCATCCACCGCCAGCGCAACGATGACCGCACCCGGTTCCCGCGCCGTTTCGCTCGGATCCTGTTGGTCTATCTGCGCCGCAACGAAAGCGATGCCGCCGACCAGGACGCGATGACCGTCGATCGTCCCGGCAACGCCCTCTCCCGGCGTCTCGACCACCTCTACGGGAATCGGAAGGACGACCCCGCGCGCGCGCGCGGCAACAATCGCCTGTGCGATCGGATGTTTCGACGCCTGATCCATCGCGGCGGTAAAGTACAGAACCTCGTTTTCGGACAAGGCGCCGGTGGTGTCGATGGCAACGATTTGCGGACGGCCATCGGTGAGCGTGCCTGTCTTGTCAAGAATTAGCGTCCGGATCCCCGCCAGCGCCTCTAGCGGCCTTGCAACCTTGATCAGCACTCCAAAATGCGCCGCTCGCGACAGCCCTGCCACCAGTGCCACCGGGACGGCAAGGATAAGGGGGCATGGTGTGGCCACGACGAGAACGGCGACGGCCCGAATCGGGTCACCCGTGAACCACCAGGCCGAGGCTGCTAGAGCGACCGTGGTGGCGAGGAAGAGCAGTGAATACCGGTCCGCGAGCCGCGCCATCGGCGCCTTGGATTTCTGCGCGGCCTCGACCAGTCTAACGATCCCGGCATAGGTGCTGTCCGCCGCGCGGCGGGTGGCGCGCAAATCGAACGCTTCGGCCGCGTTCGTCGAGCCGCTCATTACGTCGTGGCCGCGGTCCAACCGCGTGGGCATCGACTCGCCGGTTAGCGCCGACTGGTCGAGCATCGCTCGGTCGCTCGCCAGGGCGCCATCCACGGGCGCCACGTCGCCTTGCCGTATCAGCAGCAGATCGCCGGGCTCGATCTCGTCCAGCGACACTTCGCCGAGAGCGCCGTCCCGGTAGCGCGTGGCTGTCCGGGGCACACGGGACAGGAGGTCGCTCATCTCGCGTCGGGCGCGGCCTTCGGCGAAGCTCTCAAGGAGCGTACCCCCTGCGTACATCAGCGCGACCACAGCAGCCGCGAGCGTCTCGCCGAAGAACAGCGCGGCCGACATCGACAGCGCCGCGACGATGTCGAGTCCTACCTCGCCCTTCCGGAGGCTCCGCACAATTTGGACTAAGAGCGCCGCCAGAACGGGGACGGCGCCGGCAGACCAGACGAAGGCAGCCGGCTCCGGTAGTCCGGCCAGCGAAAGACCGAGACCGAAAACAAGCCCTATAAGGGCTATAGCCAGCAGCGCGCCGTTCAAACGACCAAGAAACAATATTTTATTGGGTGAATAGTCTCGGGTCATGCCGCACGTCGGCCCGTGTGAGTTCGAATCCCACCCTCTCTGCCAAACACCTACCCAGGATCCGGGTTGCGATCACGCAGCGGCGCACTCGATCGGCGCAGCCTGAAGAAGGCGTAGAAATAACCGAGCCAGAGGACGGCGGAGAGGCCATAGAAGGTGATGGTTCGCAACGACCACCACGGCCAGGAGCCGGATTGGCCGATAGCGATCGCGTTGGGGTACCAACTGAACAGCGTGGAGCGCCACCGATTCCACATAAGGGTCACTTCCGTGTTGCGATCCTGCGCGGTCTTGGCGTCGTTGAAGACGCGCTCGCTGTTGCGCTTCAACCACCACCAGGAATCGTCGTTGATCAGCTCGAGCCCCCTGTCAGACCGGTTGCGCATGTAGATGTATTCGATGTCGGTCGTATTGCCCCGGGCGTCGGGGTCACTGCGGCGCACTTCCGTTCCTGTGATGGCGCCGGTTGTCCATGTTGGACGTGCGTATTCCCATCCAAACCAGAGGGGGATACCCACCACGAGTGCGGCGATGGCCAAAACGGGACTTCCCCTGCGCCATAAGATCAAGGCGAGGAGGAGAATCGCGAGCAGGACGATGTAACCGATAGACAGCCAAGCCTGGAGCATGACTCAAACCTCACTGCAGATGACACTCAAAACGGTCGAGCCGCCGCATCTTTTGCTCATCTCCATCCCCCTCTTCATTTTTGCGGCTGGGGGAATGATGTTGGTATAGCCGCTTAATTGAGGTTCACCTATTTGCATGACTCAACGCGGCGCATTTGACCAACCGGGATAGACGTACTTTCCACCGGGGTTCGTGTGAAACTTTTTGCCGTAACCGCGAAAGACGTACTTCCCGCCGGGATTGGTGTGAAACTTGCCGACGCCACCCCCATAAGGGACATACCTACCCCCGGGGTTAGTGACGCTACCTTGCAACGAACTACCGGCTGGGGACTGTAGTGGCAAGAACAGGCCAACCGCCCCTGCGGCAATGAGAGAGAACTTTCGAATCATCCATTTTTTCCATGCTGGACAGTGGCGGAGAGAGTGCAAACGGATCCAAAAACGAACCACACCACATGGCACGGTATCGTGCATTACAGGATACGATGGTCGCAGGAGAAATGCCGAACCGAAGCGCACGCTTAGCTATAGAACGGCACGCGCTTACCGTGGGTACTCCCGGAAGGGTCACAGGAGGAGCAATTCGTTTTGTCAGTTTCACTTCGCTGACTTCGGCGGCATGGGTTGGCGTCCATCCCCGGCATGAAGCGGTTATTCGACGGATTGGCGCGGCACGGCTTTAGCTACGTCGCCAAGGCGAGCGGTGGCAGCGTGCTAGGCTTGGAACGCTCGCCCACCTCACTCCCAGAGTTCCAGGACCGTAAGCGTCGGCCCGCTGGGTAGAGTTTAGCTGAGGGATCCCGGAGTGCAGCTGCCCGTTGCCAATGCGGTGAGTTTTGGCGGCTACGGCGTCGGTCCGAAGAGCGGTGCTAAGCGCGCCGGCAGGATTCACTAAACCATTGGCCTAATAGGCATTTATGACGTTTGCCGCGCCATCTCGAACCGCCCACGGCGGCAAGACAGCAGTGCTGGACGGCTAACTTTCCGTGCCCAGCGTGTCCAAAGTGTCACAGCTTTCTTGGGGGAATCCACTATAGTTGAGTCCATAAACTACGGGGAACGGGGGATTAGCCATGCGTGTCTTTATAGCTTGCGCGATCATTATCTCGGCAGCAATCGGCCTCGCCGGATGTGTCGGCCATCACGAAAAGGCCGTCATGTCGGAGCCGTTGAAGCTCAGCTAAATACGACGGGATAGCCCTAAGGGTCTATCTCTACGGCAAGTGCCAACCCCGGCCGGGTCTCCTCGGCCGGGGTTTACTTTGCGCGCCGTGCCGGCGGAATTTCCGCCCACCGATGATGGGGCGACCATGCTCGCCGGCCGCCTAGGCGCCGTCGCAGCCGGCGCCTGGCAACACCAAATCTTTGTATTTGCGAAGCTTCCCGGGCAACTAGGGAAGTCCCCTCCCCCTCGAGCCGTCGACATTGACGCCGAGCGCGGCAAGACGCTGATGACCGCAACGATTTAGTCTGCCACCAAAATGCATTTGAGATACATACTCCGCGCTGCCCATGTTGGACCTACGCATCCCAACCGAATGCTCAGCTAGGCCACCCCATAGCCAATGCGACTCCTCCTGGTAGCCGATCTCCATTACTCGCTGCCTCAATTCGACTGGGTCCTCGACATGGCCGCGGACTTCGATGTGGTGGTGCTGGCGGGCGATCATCTTGACTTGGCCTCGCTGGTCGACGGCCGCGCGCAGAGCGTCGTGGTCCGAAAATACTTTGCTCGCCTGCGGGCCAAGGCCCACGTTCTGATCTGCTCGGGCAACCACGATCTCGACGCCAAGAACGAGGCCGGCGAGAAGTTCGCAAAATGGCTTTCGAGCTCGCAGCACGAAGGGGTCTTGTCGGACGGAGAGTCGATCGTCATCGATGGGACGCTGTTCACCGCCTGCCCTTGGTGGGATGGCCCCATCGTCAAGGCCGGTATCTCCGCGCAGCTCGCCGAGGCGTCGACCCAGCGGGCCGAGCGGTGGATCTGGCTTCATCATGCGCCGCCGGCCAAGTCTCCCACCAGTTGGGGCGGCGACCGGTACTTCGGCGATGTCGAACTCCGGGAGTGGATCGAGCAGTACCGGCCGGACATGGTTCTCTCCGGCCACGTGCATCAGTCGCCCTTCGTCAAGGAAGGCTCGTGGGTCGATCGCATTGGACCCACCTGGGTCTTCAATGCCGGCCAGCAGTTCGGCGCGCCACCGGCGCACATCATCATCGATACCGACGCGAACGAGGCGCTATGGTTCTCCTCCGCGGGCAATCAACATGTCCGGCTTGACCAACCGCTCGAGCGCCCGGTGCCTAAGCTCACGGCGATTCCGCCTTGGCTCAAAGCCGCGGATCAGCCTCGCCTTCCGGGCCAAGCGTGAAGTTTTCGCTCTGCTGGTGAATGAGTGTTTCCAGCACCTCGCCGACCATGCCGAGGTGATTGCCGTGGCCCTCGAACTGCCGCTTCAAGTCGACCAGATAGGTGGTCGCGGCATTGAGGCGCTCGGCCAGCAGTCTGCCGACAAAGAACGCGATCTCGGGGTTGGACTTCAGAAAGCGCTCCGCGTCCTCGAACACGAATACACTGATCGGGGACGCGGCCCGGACAGTGGCGGTGTGGGGCCGATTGAGAAGCACCGACATTTCACCGAACACCGCCCCAGGCTCGCCGATAACGGCGACCTGCGTGTCGCCTCTCAGCACCTCGACGCGGCCTTCGGCCAGAACGTAAAGCCGCCCGGACGTCTGTCCTTCGGACAAGAGCACGGTACCCGACGCGAATTGCTTCCGCGGCACGCCGGCGCATTTATCGAGGATCGAGGCCATCGCCCTCTTCTGTTTCTCGGCTGTCGAGACAGCCTAACAGCCTGCGGCCTCGGTAGAAAAGCGCCTTATCGTCTCATCCTGGGGGTGTGCGTCAGAGTCGGCACCAGCTTTGCCGTGGCGGGCACGAGGTCGATCCGCAAACATAGCGTTGCGCCAAGCCCTCGGCGATCAAGATGGTCCCGACGTCCTGCCCGCGTGTTTTCAGTGTGCCGCATAGCCGGCCGTAATTGCACTGTCCCGTGCCTTCGGTGCCGCGGGGGCAGGCGCATGGCACACGTCGGAGATCGAGTTGACCGCCGGCGACCAGCTCCCGGAGGCGTTGCGTAGCCTTGGCCGCCAAGGCACGCTCGCGCTCGCATCCGGCGTTGTCGCCTGATTCCGGCGTATTGAACCCGACCAAGCGATAGACCTGCTTCCCGGTGCGGATCGAGTCGCCATCGATAATCTCGAGACGCACGGATTCGAGCCATCCCGACGGTGCCGGCCTCAACGCGGTGGTGACTCTCCCGAGCGACAAGGCGCCCCACACCATCATGATGATGCCGATGACGACGAACAGCTCCACGAGCTGAAAATGTGTGATGGTCCGGCGAACGATGTTCCGTCGCGGCGGCTGGAGGCGCTGGCCGTGCTCGAAATCCGGATGGACGACGCGGGACATGGACGATCCTCGCGGGGGCCGCCCCGCTGCTTCGGTCCATGGTCTTAATCGCCAGACGCAAATAAATCGTTGACCCGCCGCGTTTTTGCCGGCGGGGCCTGATTGAGCAAAAAGGGGCGGCTCGATTGCCGCCCCTTCATCCGTAACGCTTCGTGTATGGGCTTTAGCGGCCGTACAGCTCGGGAGCGTATCCCGCGCAGGACCCCTTCAACCGCGTGTCATAGCCATAGACCTGGCAGAGATAGACCTTCTTGAGTGGGTTGTTGCGGACCTCGGCGCCAGTGACCGTCGCCCCATAGCTGCGAGCAACCCGGGCGATCTGCTCTTCCTCGCAATAGGGTGTGGCGATCGGGCCATATTTGGAAACTTGGAAATTGCCCCGGCACTCGATGCGCGCGGCGGCCGGCGAGGCCAACGAAATGGCCAAAAGCGCCGTGGCGGCAAGCGTGGCGGCGCCGCTCAGGATCTGTCTGTGCATGGATTTCCTTCCGCGATGGGCTGGGTCGGCAAAACTGATCCCCAAAAATCAGCGCTTAAGCCCTTCACTGGCCGGCAGATGGGGACGACCGAGCGCCTCCGCAACCGCGCAATGCTTTTCCCCTCGTGGCATCGAGCCTGCCCCGACACGCATGGCCCTCCTATCACAGCGCCGCACGAGAGGTGACCCCCCGGCGCAAATGACAAGGGGCGCCGGTGGATGTCCGGCGCCCCTATCGCTTGGGTCGTATCGTGAGCCTATTGGCTCGGAACGCAGCTCCCGTCTTCAAGGGGCACCATGCCCTCGGGACAGGCCTCGGCCGGCGGCTGGCCGTTGCCCTTATTGGGCTTGCCGCCCTTCTTGGCTTTCGGCGGACCGTATCCATCTTGCGGCGGCGCCCCACCATTCTCCGCGGGTGGTGGCTGCGCCCCAGCCTCGGGCATGGCCGGCTCGCCCTGGTTCTTTTTGAACTTGGGCTTGCCTTCGCGCTTCATCTTTGGCGGCTCGTCGCCGGAGGATGGCGGCGGCGGTGCCATGTCCTCTGGTGGCGGCGGCGCGGCGTCCTCAGATGGAGGCGGCGGCGGCGGAGGCAGACCTTCGTCAGGCGCGGCCGTCTCGCCCTTGTCCTTGTTGACCTTGGGCTTGCCCTCCTTCTTCACCTTCGGCGGCGCTTCCTCGGCAGGAGGAGCAGGCGGCGGGGGCGGAGCTGCCTCTTCAACTGGCGGCGGCGCTGCTTCCTCTAGTGGAGGCGGTGGCGGAGGCATACTTTCGTCAGGTACAGCCGTCTCGCCATTCTTGGGCTTGCCCTCCTTCTTCGCCTTCGGCGGCGCTTCCTCGGCAGGTGGAGTGGGCGGGGGCGGTGCTGCCTCTCCTGCTGCTGGCGGCGCAGGCGGAGCTTCTGCTGGTGGTGGAGGCGGAGCCGGCTCTTTCGCCGATGGTGGTGCTTCTTTCGCAGGCGGCGGCGCCTCGTTTGCCGACGGCGGTGGCGGCGCGGCTTCCTCTGGTGGAGGCGGCGCGGCTTTCTCAGCAGGCGGACCTGGGGGCGGCGGAGCCGCAGCCTCCTCGGCCAGTGGTGCTCCACCCTCAGCAGCAGGAGGTTGGGGTGGCGGCGGCGGAGTTGAAACTTGCGCCTCGGCTTCGGGGGTCTTTTTGATTTCCGGCGGAATCAGCAGTTCCTCCGTCGTAGCTGCGCCTTCAGCCTGCTTCTTCGTTTTGCTCCCTTTTGCAACCTCCTCGATTGGTTTCGGCGTAGGCGGCGCTGCCGTAGGCGAAGCTTGATCCGCCGCCGGCTGGAACACTTCGACTGCGGCGCCCTCGACTTTGCCGGCCTTGGCCTCGTCCTTGGTCCTCTCGACCGTATGGACGACGACCCTCTCCTTGGTTTTCTCCTCGACGTACGTGACGTTGACGACGTTGTTCACAACCACGTTGTTGTTGATAACCGTGACATCGCCCAAGATTTGAGTGTCCTGAAAGACCGTGTTGAAGCGACTCTTGTCGCGAATGATCCTGCGGTCCAGATCGGGCGACAGGAATTCACGGTTCGGTACCACTTGCCAGTAATAATCAGGCACGGTTCCGACCCTGATGTTGATGCTGAAGCCTTCGTCGGACGTGGGCGGCATCGGCGCCCAGGCGAGATAGTCATTGGAGCGACGCCACGAAACCCAGGCCGGCGCCCAACGGCTGCCGGGCACCCAGAACCACCCGACTCTCCTCGAAAAGCCCCAGCGGCCGTAATGATAAGTGGCCCAGCCGAACGGCTCGCGGGACGTCCACATCCAGCCATATCGGTCGGTGTAGACCCAACGGCCGACCGTGTAGGGGCGCCACTGCGGCCCTACGTTCTCCGGCACCCAGACATATTGTCCCTCGAGCCAGATCCAGTCGCCGTAGGGCGCAAGCCGGCCGTAGAACGAGGACCGGTCGGTCCAGCCTTCGCCATAGGACCCGCCGGCTCCACCCCATCTGGCGCGATCGCGATAGAACGGCCGGTCGCGGTAGTTAGCCTCCCAATAGCGGCCGATATTGAACGAGACAACCGCATAGCCGAGACGGGGCGCATAGTCGCGAAGCGAGTAATAATTGTTCTGATACCAGCCCTGAAGGTAGATCGAGCGCATCCAGCCGCGGTTGCCTTGGAAGATGACATCGCACCAGGTGTAGTCGCCAAGGCAACCGAGAATCCTGATTGGCGTCCGAGCCGGCACCACCAGGAGCGCCGGATAGTAGGTGCCGGGCCCTGCCCTCATATTCACGTTGGTGACCGGATAGCCGTTGGGGCGAACCGGCTGCGCCGAGCTCGGCGACAGCATCGCGGCCGAGCTCAGGCCCGCGACGGCACTGAACAGGGCGATACGACGAAGACTTCCCACGATGGTCATGATCTTGTTTCCTGTTTCCTCCACGGCCTAAACAAGCCTGGGCGCAATTCATTCGGGTCCTTGCATGAAATCGCACACCCGGGAAGCAGACTACACGCGTCAGTTTGAACCGCTTCTGTCCGCGGCGTTCATCCCGCGTTCATCGATAAGCGGTGGACCTAGCCAGCCCGTTCCTGACAGCCAATCATGTCAAAAATCGGCTCCCCAGCGCCTTTCCTGGCTCCTGGACTTCGCCATTGCCAGACGCTAACAACGCTGGGCTCGAGCGCCCTTCCGGGCCGCTTTTCCAGCGGCCCATCTCGGCTCGCATCGCCAGAAACACGCCGCACCCATCAGCGTTCGAGCGAGGGAATAGATGAGTTTGCCTAGTATAGCCGATGTGCGAGTTGGCGTGATCGGCCTCGGCTATGTCGGCCTGCCGCTTGCCGTCTATCTCGCGCGGCATTTCCCCGTGATCGCCTTCGACATCGACCGAGACCGAGTGGCCGAACTCGGCCGCGGCCTCGACCGCACCCGCGAAGTGTCGGAAAAGGAATTTGCGCAGGCTGAGCGCATCGCCTATTCCGCCGATGTCGAGAGTTTGCGAGACGCCAATTTCTACATTGTCACCGTGCCGACCCCGGTCGATCAAGCCAAGCGGCCTGACCTGAGCGCGCTGGTCGCCGCCAGTCACGTGGTGGGGACCGTGCTCGCGCCCGGCAATGTCGTGGTCTACGAATCGACCGTCTATCCCGGCGCGACCGAAGAGGTCTGCGTGCCGGTGCTCGAACAGGCGTCGGGGCTTGGCTTCAACCGGGAGTTCTTCGCCGGCTATTCGCCCGAACGCATCAATCCCGGCGACAAGACTCACCGCCTGCCCGATATCGTCAAGATCACCTCTGGCTCGACCCAAGCAGCGGCCGACCTGGTCGATCAGGTCTATGCCACGGTCATCACCGCCGGAACCCACCGCGCCAGCTCGATCCGCGTGGCCGAGGCCGCCAAGGTGATCGAGAACATCCAGCGCGACGTCAATATCGCGCTGATCAATGAGCTGGCCATGTTGTTCAAGGAGCTTGGGCTCGAGACAAGAGAGGTGCTCGAGGCGGCCGGCACCAAATGGAACTTCCAGCCGTTCCGCCCCGGTCTGGTCGGCGGCCACTGCATCGGCGTCGATCCCTACTACATGACCTTCAAGGCGGAATCGATCGGCTTCCATCCGCAGATGATCCTCGCCGGTCGCCGCATCAATGACGGCATGGCGGCCTACATCGCCAACGACGTGATCAAGACCATGCTCAAGCGCAAGCAGAACATCGATCGCGCGCGGGTGTTGGTGATGGGCTTCACCTTCAAAGAGAATGTGCCCGACACGCGCAACACCAAGGTGGTCGATCTGGTGCGCACGCTGCGCGATTTCGTTGCCGAGGTCGTGGTCTATGATCCGATGGCCGATGCCGACCTGGCGCGCCACGAATATGGGCTCAACCTCACCAGTGAGCTGCCGCCAGGACCATTCGATGCCATCATCCTGGCGGTGAAGCATGAGCCGATCACTGCGCTGGGTGAGGCCGGCATCAAGGCGCTGCTCGCGCCGAACGGACTGATCTATGACTTAAAGGGGGTGCTGCCGCCGAGCGCGAGCCATGCGCGGATTTAGCTCGGCCTAGTCACAAAAACCTCTGCGCCAGCCATTCCAGAATTTAGAAGGCTTGACGCCGTTTTGCACCGTAGCAATTGGGTTCGTTTTGCAATCCAACAGCATACCTCTTTTTGCGAGGAACTAATCCCCGGCGATCCCTTCGCCATGTGCAACTGCGCCACAAGCGGAACCACGCATCAAAGCGCGGACTAAGATTGATAAGACGATGCTTACAATTGGAGAGCCGAAGCGAATTCCCTCTAAAGAGCATTTGCGGTTTGTCGCGCGGCAGCCTTGCCTAATCTGAGACCGAGTACCTTCGCATGCGCATCACGTCCGCCATGCGCAACCTAGAGGCTTGGGCATCAAGGTAAGCGATGAGTTCACTGTCCCCCTCTGCGCCATCCACCACAGGCGAGAGCCGCAACACCACAAAGCGATAGTGGGTCGAAAACGGAGTGACCTTGCTCCTTCTCTCCACCCATAGGCCCGCTCGACCTACTGTGCCGATGACAGGTCTCTTTCGAGGCACGAAGCAGGGGCCGGGACAACGGACTCGACCGGATTAATGATGACCTGCCGTCGTGCCTTTGCCGCGACAACTGCATTGGTGATCGCGGCTGTTAACACGGCCATGGACTGCTTCGCGCGCGCGAACTCGGACTCAACCGAGGTTCGGGACCTGGAACTCAACTATGCCGTTAAGCTCTCCCTAGTCGCCGCCGCGCTGGGCAAAGCCTTTGATCAGCACCGGGCGTCTAAGAAAGAGGAGTTCATTGACGACACCCTACCAAGTCCCCCTCGCCCGAAAATTCGGACGAAGGGGTCTTCAGAACCGGCTCAGGATCAAACAGCTAATCAGAGGTCCGATCGCTCTACCAAAGCGAAGGCGTGAGCGTCGGACGTCCATGGCGGCGCATATGCGAAACACCGCCCCGATGCTGGCGAGCCTTCGCTGCGGAGCGAGGACCCGTTCCGGTGTCGCTTGCCGCTCGCCGGCCGTGAGTGGCAAGAAGCGTTGCCGCATGCATGGTGGGGCTGAGGGATCGGGCGCGCCACGCGGTAACGTGAACGCGCTGAAGCATGGGGCCTATACCAGAGAAGCGCTAAATCGAAGGGCTCAGATGCGAAGCCTCATTCGAGAGGCCAATAAGCTCCTTCGTGACCTAAGCTGAACCCTCGGCCATCAGCCAATTATCGTCTGGGCCGACGCCCAGCTTTGCCTTTATCACTTCGCCTAAGGCGTACGCCCGGCCCTTTGGATTCGTCCCCCGGGATGAACTCGATGCCAGCCTGTTCGAGGGCCGTTTGGATCTTCCAAAATGTGTCCGCGGCGCCTCGGATTTCTGCGGCGGCTTCAATCCGTTTAACTGTAGCCACCCCGACCTCCGCCAAGCCAGCCAGTCGCACTTGATTCAAGTCAAGTAGCGCTCGGGCAGCTCGGATCTGGGAGGCCGTTATCATATCGGCTTTCTTGACATACGGCCTTAAGTCTGATACTTTTAGCATCGATAAAGATGCCAGAAGAGACCATGAGCCATATACCCCTGACTATCGAGGCTTCAAAATACCAGGCACTCAAGCAGCGCTTGCTGGAGCTGTACCCGCAGGTCGATGACGAAACACTCGCTGATACGCTGGAGGGAATCACCGACCTGCATGAGATGATAGCGGCGGTGATCCGCTCAGCGCTAGTGGATGAAGCGTTGCAAGCTGGCTTGCGCACACGTTTGGAGGAGATGCGTCGTCGCCTTGAGCGCCTTGAAGAGCGGGGCGCCAAAAAGCGCCAATTGGCCCTCGAGGCAATGTGTGAGGTCGGTCTGAAGAAACTAGCGCAGCCCGACTTCACCGCCTCCGCCCGCGCCGGCATGCCATCCCTCATCATCGTGGAAGATGGCCTTATTCCGGAGCCCTATTGGGTTCCTCAGCCGTCCAAGCTCGACCGCCAATCTCTCCTCGCCGACCTCAAGCGGGGCGCAGTGATTGATGGCGTCCAGCTCGGCAATCCTAAACCTTGTTTAGCTGTGAGGACCAAGTGATGGCGTTCACCGAAGCCCAAGTAAAGAATCTCGAGGCCAAACTCGATTCCAAGCGCGTCAGGACGCGAAAAGTCCAAGACACTACCCTCGCCTATGTTGAAGGCTGGCATGTCATCGCCGAGGCCAATCGCATCTTTGGCTACGACGCTTGGGACCGACACACGCTATCCACCCGCTGTGTCTGGTCCGGCGCAGCGAACCACCACTACGGCGCCGCTTACATCGCCAAGGTCCGTATAGCAGTCCGGGCCGGCTCCGTAGTCATCACCCGAGAAGGCTGTGGCAGTGGCAATGCCAAAGCTCCTACGCCGGGGGAAGCGCATGAGCTCGCGCTCAAAGGCGCTGAAACCGATGCCACCAAGCGAGCGCTCGCGACTTTCGGAAATCCCTTTGGGCTCGCACTCTATGACCGCGAGCTCGCCGGGGTTAAAAACCGAAAAGCGCTAACCGTCTCTCCTGAGGACTATCACGGCCCGTGGCTGCTGAGCCTACCCAACGGCGCGGGTCAAAGTTTCACCAGGGCTGACGAGTTTGTTGCTGCGCTCAGCAAAGCCCTGACCGAAGCGGCCGACATCGAGCAATTGTTCGCCATCTGGGAGCGCAACGTCGATGCGGTGCGCGCCATCAACAAACATAACAACCGCGCCACGCCGCGAGGCGTCATTGCTCAGAACCTGGTGGCGCATCTCAAGAGTCGCGCCATCGCCTTGGCCAAACAGAAT
>JBBQXL010000059.1:0-12950 GCA_038209695.1 Hyphomicrobiales bacterium | reverse complement strand
TTAGAGGGGGTGGCGCGCCGAAAGACGCAAACCTATGGTGTCGCACTCTTGCGGAGTGCGCGGGCGCCTCGCGGCGCGCCATTACGGTGACTTGCGGTGGCCGGCCCCGCTTTCGCTGCACCTGACCCCGCTGCCCGGCCTGGACCACGTCAAACGGGCCAGACAGCGTTTGGAATAGGCCGGCGAGTCGTCAGCCAGCTCCGTGGCAGGGCCTCGTAGTGGACCCGGAGGGAGCCCGGCGCCGCCCCGAGTGACTTGCTGCAAGACAAGCCCCGCGGGGACACCGCACCTCGTCCCGCCTCACGACGCCTCGCGAAACGCCCCTTCAGAAGGACGAGATGCCAGCAGATTAATCGAGCTTTGCGGCACGAGGATAAAGTGAGGAGAGGCCCGCTTGGTTACCGCGAACTGGCCGGGTTTCCAGGGATTTTTTCGACAATTCGCAACGTTTTGCTGGACAGATTCTGACGGTTCTTAGAATGCTCGTGTGGCACAGAACGTGCCGGGCGCCTCCGGCCAGAGCCGGGCAGGCGCCGCTCATTGGAGGTCACGCCACATGGCTCACGCTTTGATCAAAACGGCTGCCGGTCTGTTGGTGCTTGGCGGTTTCGCCGGCCCGGCTTTCGCCGCCGCGCCGCTGCCATTGCACGCCGCTCCGGATCTGGTCATCACGGTGCAAGACGAGGAGAACGCAGAAGTCTGGCACGATCTGCGCCCAGACGTCACGCCGCCCGAGGCCGCTGTCGGCACGGAGGAAGAGAAGGCGCCGATGGAAGCCGCGCCGGAGCACCCTAACGAAGAAGGCTCGGGCAACGCGGAGGAAAAGGCCCTGCAAGAAGACGGCTTAGCGCCCGAATAGGTCTCGCACCGGACGTGTCAGGCCGCGTCGTCTTCCATCTCGCGGAACAGCGCAGGGCTCATCGGCTTCGGCTTGCCGAACAGATAGCCTTGCGCCAGCTCCACGCCGTAGTCGAGCAGCTGCTCCACGGCGTCCTCGTCCTCGACCTTTTCCACGATCAGCTTGATATCGAAATCGTCGAGGGCGCGCTTCATGTCGGCGGCCGAGAACGTCGAGCCCTTCGCCTTCATGCCGTGCAGGAAGGTCCGTGCGTCGATCTTGACGAACCGGAACGAGCGTTCGCGCAAGCCGATGAAGTCGACGTCGAGATCGGCGATATGATCGAGGGAGAAGCCATAGCCGAGCGCCCCCAAGGTATCGAGCGCGCCGAGCTCGGCGGCGCTGAGACCGAGAATGCCGGGTTGGCTGACTTCGAAGATCAGGCTCTCGCTGAGGCCGCTATTCTCCTCCATGAACTCGACCAGCTCCGGGAAGAACTCGGGATCGAGCAGGGTGTTGACCGAGATGTTGCAGAACACGCCCTTGATCCGCGATTCGGGGCCGAGCCGCCGCAGGGTCTGCACGCTCTTGACCAGCAGGACATTGTCGATCAGCGGCATCATGCCGGAGGCCTCGGCCGGGGGTAGATAAGACCCCGGCAGGATGAGGGTGTCGGTTTTGGTCCTGATGCGGGTGAACGCCTCGAAATAGCGGGGTCTCCGCTCGGACAGGGTGACGGTGGGCTGCAGATAAAGATCGACGCGGCCGGCCTCGATCGCCTGACTGACGATCTCGAGCATTTCGTCATCGCCAATATGAGACGTATCGGCGGCGGCGATCGGCTCATCCTCGAGCGGCGGGATCTCCAGCCGGGGCGTTCGCCTGAGCGGCTTATAGGGCGCGAAGCTCGCCGCGCGCGGGCTCGCCGGGGCCGGCGGCGGGGTGTCATCGACAATGGCGACGACCGCCTCCTCCTCGACCTCGATGACGGAGAGGGGCTCGGCCTCGACGGCGATGGTCTCGTCCTCGTCCAAGACTTCGCCGTCGTCCAAGACTTCGTCCGCGAGCTCGTCCTCGTCCTCGGGCGCGATCATTTCGATTTCGGCCAGGCTTGACGGAGGCGGCGCCGTAACGCGCTCGGGCATTGCGGCCGGCGTCTCGGAGGCGGCGATCAATTCGTGGGAGAGCTGCTTGATCAAGCCTTCCAAGACCCGGAGATCGCCGGTCATCTTCTCGCGCTGATTGCGCGACTCGCCCTCGAGATCGGCGCGCAGATTCTCGATCTTGGCGTGGATCTGATCGAATTCTTCGGCGAACTGCTCGAACCGGGCCAGTCCCCCGGCCCGCTCGGGGACGCCGGACTCGCCCATGGCCTGATCGAGCCGCTCGACCCGATCGGTGAGCAGATCGAGGCGCGTCACCTCGTCCTCGACCCGGTCGATGCGCTGCAGGTCCTTGTCGATCATCTCGAGCGCCGCCTCGAGCTCGTTGAGACGGTCGGAGCCGCCGGCGGCGGGGCGCGACCCGCGCGCCACCATGAGGTAAGAGGCCGCCATCACCATGTAGAGCGCGGCGGCGGCGATCAGCGCCGGAATTTGGGCAATGCCGGAATGCAGGACCAGCCCCGCCGCGAACGCGGCCGCCGTGACCGCCATGGCGACCAGGACGATCACGTCGAGCATGGCAAGCCCTCCCGAGGAATCGCTCCGCCTAGCGGCCATGGTGTCAGCCATGCTGGCAACCTCGTGCAAAAATCATGCGGCGGCAGCTCCCTGTAAGGCAACAGCAATTTGGCCGCCAATCAGAATGTGTTTGATAGCAGTCCGGAGCGCCGAAACCAAGCCCGCGCGAGATCAGCGCAATCCGCGCGGTGATGACGGTCCCGCGTCAGTATAGGTTATCCTGCGACGCTATCGCACGCCGCCGCGTGTCTCGTTGTCAAAATTGTGCGCTAGGCTTCGCGAGCCCATTTTAATGGGGCGCGCCATTCCGATGCCAAAGAGCTGAAGAGGTCTCCGCCATGACAAACAGAAGCCCCTGGAACCGCATCGGATTCTCGCTCCTCGGCGTGGCCCTAATCGCCGGCGCCGCCCTGGCCGCGCGGGCGGCGGATGTCGGGCCGGCCGACCTGGTCGATGCCCTGAACGGCGTGTTCGGCAAGCATAATGGCGCTCGAGCCGCCCACACCAAGGGCTTCTGCCTGACCGGCCAGTTCACCCCCGCCCCCGATGCGGCCGCGCTGTCGAAGGCGCCGCATTTCGCCAAGACCGTTCCAGTCACGGGGCGGTTCTCGCTCGGCGGCGGCAACCCGCAGGCGGCCGACGATGCCAAGGACAATGTGCGGGGCATGGCGCTGCGCTTCAATCTCGGCGATGCCGGCGTAACCGATCTGGTGATGATCTCGGCGCCGGTGTTCTTCGTGCAGACGCCGGCCTTGTTCGTCGAATTCCTGCACGCGGTCGGCTCGGGCGATCAGGACAAGATCAAAGCCTTCTTCGCCGCTCACCCCGAATCGGCGCGGCAGAATGCGTGGCTTACGTCCCACCCGGTGCCGGCCAGCTATGCCGGCGTCAATTATTGGGGCGTGCATGCCTTCACCTTCACCAACGCCAAGGGCGACACCGCGCTGGTCAAATACAAGGCGATCCCCGATGCCGGCGAGCTCGGCCTGACCGACGACGAGGCCAAGGCCAAAGGCGGCGATTTCTACCAGGCGGAGATGACGGACCGGCTGGCCAAGGGACCGGTGACATTCGAACTGGTGGCCATCCGCGGCAAGGACGGCGACCAGACCAGCGATCCGACGCTTCGCTGGGATGACGAGGATGGCCGCGAGACGACCCCGCTCGGCAAGATCAGCATCGAGGCGATGGCGCCGGACGCGACCTGCAATGCATTCTCGTTCCTGCCGGGGAACGTGGTCGACGGCGTGGCCGGGCCGGCCGACGACCCGGTGTACCAGGCCCGGTCGGCCGCCTATGTCGTCTCGTTCGGCCGCCGCCTGGCGCCATGACCGGCTGAGCAGCCGCCGTCAGCCCGCTTGTTTTTTGCGGATTCCTGGCCGTTGTTCTTGACAGAACGGGGTCGCGACAGTATCTCCTGGACAGCGGTTAGCACTCGCTGTTGGTGAGTGCCAGCGCGGCACAATCCTTAATTCCCAAGCAAGTTCTCGGAGAAAAATCCATGAAATTCCGACCCTTGCACGACCGCGTGGTCGTGCGCCGGCTCGAGGAGGAGCTCAAGACCAAAGGCGGCATCATCATTCCCGATACCGCAGCGGAGAAGCCACAGACCGGCGAAGTGATCGCGGCAGGGCCCGGCGCCCGCGGCGAGGACAGCAAGCTTCAGCCCATGGGGGTCAAGGCCCGCGACAAGGTGCTGTTCGGCAAGTGGTCCGGCACCGAGGTCAAGATCGACGGCGAGGATCTCCTCATCATGAAGGAGTCCGACATCATGGGGATCCTCGGCTAAGCGCCGAACTCCCCGCCCCCCAGACCAACTGACACAGAACACCGGAGCAAAATTCGAATGACAGCCAAAGATGTGAGATTCGCAGCCGACGCGCGCGAGCGGATGATGCGCGGCGTCGATATCCTCGCCAACGCGGTCAAGATCACGCTCGGCCCCAAGGGCCGCAACGTGATCCTCGACAAGTCGTTCGGCGCCCCGCGCTCGACCAAGGACGGCGTGACCGTCGCCAAGGAGATCGAGCTCGAGGATAAGTTCGAGAACATGGGCGCGCAAATGCTGCGCGAGGTCGCGTCCAAGACCAACGACACCGCCGGCGACGGCACCACCACCGCGACCGTGCTGGCGCAAGCCATCGTGCGCGAGGGCCTGAAGGCGGTGGCCGCCGGCATGAACCCGATGGATCTCAAGCGCGGCATCGACAAGGCCGTGATCGACGTGGTCCAGGACATCAAGAAGCGCTCGAAGATGGTCAGCGGCTCGGCGGAGATCGCCCAGGTCGGCACCATCTCGGCCAATGGCGAGAAGGCGATCGGCGACATGATCGCCAAAGCCATGCAGAAGGTCGGCAACGAGGGCGTCATTACCGTCGAGGAAGCCAAGAGCCTCGACAGCGAGCTCGAAGTGGTCGAGGGCATGCAGTTCGACCGCGGCTACATCTCTCCCTATTTCATCACCAACGCCGAGAAGATGATCGCCGATCTCGAGAACCCCTACATTCTGATCTACGAAAAGAAGCTGTCGGCCCTCCAGGCGCTGCTGCCGCTGCTCGAGGCAGTGGTGCAGTCGGGCCGTCCGCTGCTGGTGATCGCCGAGGATGTCGAGGGCGAAGCCCTTGCCACGCTGGTGGTCAACAAGCTGCGCGGCGGGCTGAAGGTTGCCGCCGTCAAGGCCCCGGGCTTCGGCGATCGTCGCAAGGCCATGCTGCAGGATATTGCAGTGCTGACCGGCGGCGAGATGATCTCCGAGGATCTCGGCATCAAGCTCGAGAACGTCACGGTGCAGATGCTGGGCAAGGCCAAGAAGGTGGCGATCACCAAGGACGACACCACCATCGTCAGCGGCGCCGGCAAGAAGGCCGACATCGAGGCCCGTATCGGCCAGATCAAGCAGCAGATCGAGGACACCACGTCCGACTACGACAAGGAGAAGCTGCAGGAGCGGCTGGCCAAGCTGGCCGGCGGCGTAGCGGTGATCAAGGTCGGCGGTGCCACCGAAGTCGAAGTCAAGGAGAAGAAGGATCGCGTCGACGATGCGTTGAACGCGACCCGGGCCGCGGTCGAGGAAGGCATCGTGCCCGGCGGCGGCGTGGCGCTGCTGTGGGCGTCGAAGTCGCTCAAGACCAAGGGCGATAACGACGACCAGGAAGCCGGCATCAATATCGTGCGCAAGGCGTTGCAGGCGCCGATCCGGCAGATCGCCGAGAATGCCGGCGTCGAAGGCTCGATCGTGGTCGGCAAGATTCTGGAGCAGAAGTCGGCTTCATACGGCTACGACGCGCAGAACGATGAATATGTCGATCTGATCCAGAAGGGCATCATCGATCCCGCCAAGGTCGTGCGCACGGCGCTGCAAGACGCGGCGTCGGTGGCCGGCCTGCTGGTCACCACCGAGGCTGGCGTCGCCGAGGCGCCCAAGAAGGGCGGCGGCGATGGCCATGCGCACATGCCGGGCGGCGGCATGGGCGGCATGGACATGATGTAGTCCAAGCCATTCGCTTAGAAATGCCAAGGGCCACCCCGTTCGGGTGGCCCTTTTTCTTGGCCCACGGCCGGCCATTTGCCGCGGGACATCCGGGGCGGCGTCACTTAAGGCTTACGCAAACGTAATTTCCTGTGCGTCCAGGTTTGGCCTTATCGCCGGCCGGTTTGGCCCGCATAGGGGCCTTTTGGAGCACTCCGCCCGATGGCGAATTTCCGCAGCACGGTCCACGAATTCACGCGTATCGCGGTGCCCTATTTCCGGTCGGAAGACCGCTGGGCCGGCCGCGTGTTGCTGTTCACCGTGATCGCGCTCCAGCTATTCCAGGTCTGGCTGAACGTGCGCTTCAACGCCTGGTACAACACCTTCTACACGGCGCTCCAGGACAAGGACTGGAACACCTTCATCTGGCAGCTCGGCGTGTTCAGCGTGCTGGCCGCGTTCTTCATCGTCAGCGCCGTCTACCAGCTCTATCTCCAGCAATGGCTCCAGATCCGGTGGCGGAACTGGCTTACCCAGCGCTATATCGGCCGCTGGCTCGGCCAGGGCACTCATTACCGCATGCGGCTGAAGGGCGACCAGGCCGACAACCCCGACCAGCGCATTGCCGACGACATCCGCGACTTCGTCGACAGCACGCTCAATATCGGCATCGCGCTGCTGGGCTCGATCGTCACGCTGGTTTCGTTCGTGGTGATCCTGTGGACGCTGTCGGCATCGACGCCGCTGATGATCGGGTCGGAATCCTATCAGGTCCCCGGTTATCTGGTGTGGGCGGCGCTGATCTACGCCGTGCTCGGCACCTGGATCACCCATCTGGTCGGGCGTCCGCTGATCCAGCTCAATTTCAATCAACAGCGCTACGAGGCCGATTTCCGCTTCTCGCTGGTGCGGCTGCGCGAGAACGCCGAGGAAGTGACGCTGCTCGCCGGCGAGGGCGCCGAGGAGGCGCGGCTGCGCGACCGCTTCGGCTGGGTCATCCGCAATTGGTACGACATCATGCGGCGGCGGAAGCGGCTGACCTTCCTGACCGCCGGCTACTCGCAGGTGGCGCTGATCTTCCCGTTCATCGTGGTGAGCCCGATCTATTTCTTCGGCTCGCTCACCCTTGGCGGGCTGATGCAGATCGTGTCGGCGTTCGGCCAGGTGCAGAGCGCGCTCAGCTTCTTCGTCTCGGCCTATACCTCGATCGCCGACTGGAAGGCGGTGCTGAACCGGCTGTCAGGGTTCGAGGCCTCGATCGACTGGGCGGAAGGGTTAGACCGCACCGCGCCGCGGGTCGGGTTCCTGACCGATGGCGGCAAGGCGCTGCTGGTCGAGGAGCTGGCGGTCGGGCTGCCCAACGGCCAGGAGATCGTGCGGCTCGCCGAATTTTCGATCGAGCCGGGCGAGCGGGTGCTGGTGACCGGGCCGTCAGGGGCCGGCAAGACGTCTTTATTTAGGGCGCTGGGCGGGGTGTGGCCGTTCGGGAGCGGCTCGATCCGCGTGCCGAAAGGCGCCAGCGTGCTGGTATTGCCGCAGCGGCCCTATATGCCGCTCGGCAGCCTGCGCGGCGCGCTGGCCTATCCCGGCCCCGAAGATGCCTTCAGCCCGGATGAGATCGAGGACGTGCTCAAGGCGGTCGGGCTTGGCGGCTTTATCGGCCAGCTGGACGAGACCGCCTATTGGGCCGACAAGCTCTCGGGCGGCGAGCAGCAGCGGCTATCGATCGCCCGCGCTTTGCTGCAAAGGCCGCAATGGCTGTTCCTCGACGAGGCGACCGCCGCGCTCGACGAGGGTTCGGAGGCGGCGCTGTATCGGCTGCTGATCGACCGGCTGCCGGGCACGGCCATCGTCTCGATCGGCCACCGCTCGAGCCTGGTCCAGTTCCATAACCGGTTCTTCGCGCTTCAGCCCGACGACACCGGCCGCCACCATTTGCGCGAGGTCGGCGCCAAGAGCGACGGAGCGGAAACGACCACCCCCATACAGCCTGTTTTCAGCTAAGATCCCCGCCGGGCAACCCTGTCTCGGGTTTTGCACACGCCTCGCCGCACGCCCTTCTGCATTGCGAGATGTTAGACTATCCTGATGGTCCGAGTCGGCGCTGGAGATGACTGACGATGCGCATGCTGATCGCGTTGCTGGCACTAGCCCTGACGCTGAGTTTCGCGGCGCTCAGCCTTGGCGCGGGGAAAGCACAGGCTGCGGCGAGCTGCAAAGAGCGCTACGGCGTCTGCCTCGCCCGTTGCGGCCCCAACAGCGCCAGATGCCAGCGCTGCCGGATACAATATAAGTATTGCCGCTACCCCTACCCGTATATGGGCGACCTGCTCTGAGCTAAACCGGGCGAAGCGCAGGCGGTCAGTCTTCGACCTTGGCCTTGCAGCCGCTCGATGGGTCGAGCCTGTCGGGCGTGTCCCAATCGTTCGAGGGCACCTTGGGGAAGGACGTGCCGAACTCCTGCTTCATCATGGTAAACTTGGAGGGCACGTTCGAGTTCTCGGTGAAATCGACGATCCAGAAATAGTCGTAGGTGTCCTCGGGCCAGGTCTTGGGCACGCCGGGCAGGATGTCGAGATTGAGCAGCTGGCGAAGCGTCACGCCCTCGCGCTCGAACTTGGTATCGAGCTCGGCATTGGCGATGTGCTTGTGCTCCCACACCACCACCACGGTCTTGCCCTTGAGCGCCGGATTGGTGAGTAGCCCGCGCGCGGCTTCCTGGGTGCGGCTGTTGAGCGCCTTGGTGAAATTCTCTTTGCTTTGCCCGGTCTCGGGTAGAGCCGAAAAAAAGATGATCGGCTTGTTCCAGCTCGACGCCGACGGCGAGGCCAGCTCGGCGGTGTGCGGAGTGATGGCGAAGAAGAAGGCGGGCTCCTCGCCGTTGGCGAACAGCGATTTGGTGGCATCGCGGCCGAGATAGGTCAGGGCCAGAGCCTTGGCGCGCTGCTCGCCGATCTCGCACAGCTTCCAGGCATCCGCCTTCTCGCCGTGGCGCAAAATGATGATGCGCGCCGGCGCGGCGACGGCGGTCTGGGCGAATGCGGCCAGGAGAAGCGCAAGAATGAGGCGGATCAGCATGAGGCGGACCCTAGCCGCTCGGTCCCGGCCCCGCCAGTCACCTCTGGGTGAACACGATCCATTCCAATTCCGCTGGTCATGCCCGGCCTTGTGCCGGCCATGACGGTTAGCTGTTTGGTTGAGACAATTTCGCGACAATGGCGTCGCGCAGCTTCACGGCGGCCTTGTCCCAGGACGCGGCGCGGGAGGCGACCAGATGAGCCTGCGATTTGAGAATCAGCCCGTCGTCCAACACTTTGAGGTGATTGGCGCGCAGCGTGGTGCCGGTGGTGGTGATGTCGACGATCAGCTCGGCGGTCCCGGCCGCGGGCGTGGCCTCGGTGGCGCCGACGCTCTCGACGATGCGATAGCCGGCCACCCCGCTCCTGGCGAAGAAGCGCCGGGTCAGATTCATATATTTGGTGGCGACGCGCAGGCGGCGGCCATGGACCCGCGCAAATTGGGCGGCGACGTCCTCGAGATCGGCCATGCTGCCGACATCGATCCAGCAATCGGGCACCGCCACCACCACGTCGGCGCGGCCGAAGCCGAGCGGGCGCAAAAACTCGACCGAGGCCCCAACATCAGCCAGCGTCTCGCGGATCAAATCCTCGCCGGTAATGCCGAGCTGCACCCGGCCGGTCTTGAGCTGGTGCACGATCTCCGCCGCCGAGGTGTAGACCACCTCGACCTGGTCGAAACCTTCGAGCGCGCCGCGATAGCCGCGCTCGTGGCCCTTGCTGCGCAAGGCGGCGCCCGCTTCCTCGAACATGGCGGCGGCCTGGTCCTTGAGCCGGCCCTTGGAGGGCACGGCGATGGAGAGCTTTCCTGCCATCACGGCTCTCCCCGCGCGGCGGCAAGCAGGCGCTCGGTGTGGATGGCCGAGCCGATGGCCGGCACCGGCTTGGGCGCGCCGAGATGAGCGAGCAGGCCGTCATAGCGCCCGCCGCCGGCAATGGCCTCGTCGACGCCTTGCGCCTCGATCTGGAACACCAAGCCCGAATAATATTCGAGGTTGCGGCCGAACTCGGCGGCGAAATTGGCGCGGCCAAGATCGACGCCGCTCTTCTTGAGGCGCTCGAAGCGGTTGGTATAGGCCTGCAGCGCCGGACCGAGATCAATGCCGGCCCCCTTGGCGATCATGGCGATGCGGTCGGCCGCCTCCAGCGGCGAGCCGGAGATCGCCAAATAATAGTCGATCACGGTGGCGACCTCCTTGCGCAAGGGGTCGGCCTTGAGATCGGCGGCATGATCGAGCAGCCGCGCGGTGATCTCGTTCAGGGAGCGGTTGCCGGTGAGCGGCAGCCCGCCCTGATCGAGATAGGCGGCGACCAACTCCTCGGCCCGCTCGGGCGTCTTGCCCGAGAGTGTGCCGGCCAGCGCCATGACCGGGCCGTCGCCGTTGGGGCGCTCGCCCTTGGCCAGCCGCGAGAGCAGCGCATGGAAGGCGGCCGGCCGCCAGAAATAGTGACGGAGCTTCAGCCGCCAGCGCTGCGGCAGCGCGAGCGCGTCGAGCAGTGCGTAGAACAGAGCGAGGTCGCCGAAGCGCAGACGGAAATCCTTGAGCCCGGCGGCGCGCACCGCCTCGACCGCCAGCAGAACGATCTCGACATCGGCGCTTTCCGTGTCGGCCTCGCCGAAGCACTCGATGCCGGCCTGGCGAAACTCGCGCGGGTGGTCCCGATTATTGCCGAGAGGCTGAAAGCGGAAGGCGGGCCCGTTATAGCAATAGCGCGCGGGCTGATCGGCGTCGGGGTGGCGCTCGAGATAAAGCCGCGACACCGGCACGGTCAGGTCGGGCCGCAGGCACAGCTCGTCGCCGGCCAGGTCGGTGAACACATAGGTGCGGCTCCGGATCGACTCGCCGATCTGGTCGAGAAACACATCCGCTGGCTGGATGATCGAGGGCGCAACCTGCTCGTAGCCGCCGCTGCGAAAAATATCGAGCAGGGTGGCGGCCTGGGCTTCGAGCGCCTCGAATTCTTTCGCCGATTCAGCGGCCATGGGTTTTCACTCAGAAGTCCAAATCGTGGATGGCCGGGACAAGCCCGGCCATGACGCGTTGGTGGTGTTCATTACAAGGAACACCTTTAGGATTTGTGGCGAGACAGGACTTTGCGAACGGCATCGACGAGGTCGGCTTCCTTGACGGCGAACTGGGCCTCGGCCTGTTTTTTCAGATAGTCCTCGCGATCCTCAATCGAAGTGAGCGTGGCGCCGAGGATTAGATCCTTGATCTGCACCTCGCCCTTGGCCTTCTCGTCGCCGCCCTGGATGACCGCGCAGGGAGCGCCGCGCCTGTCGGCATACTTCATCTGCGCCTTCATGCCGGACTCGCCGAGATAAAGCTCGGCGCGGATGCCGGCCTGGCGCAGCGCCTGCGCCATGGTCTGGTAATTGGCGATGCGGTCGCGGTCGAGCACCAGCACCACCACCGGGCCGGCCACGGCACTGTCCTTATATTTGCCGAGGCGCTGAAGGCCGAACAGCAGCCGCGACACGCCGATGGAGATGCCGGTGGCCGGCACCTTCTCGCCGGTGAAGCGCTCGACCAGCCCGTCATAGCGCCCGCCGCTCACCACCGCGCCGAGCCGGATTGGCTGGCCCTTGTCGTCCTTGATCGGCGCGGTCAGCTCGGCCTCAAATACCGGGCCGGTGTAATATTCCAGCCCGCGCACGATGGATGGATCTATGCGAATGCGGCCATTGTAACCAGCAGCCTCAATGAGCGCAGACATCATCCTCAGTTCTTCCGCGCCCGTTAGGCCGCCATCGGAACCGGCGATGCGCATCTGGACGTTTGCCAACGTGGCGGCGTCGCCTAGGCCGCGCGCGCTTGAAACGCCGATTTCCTCAACTCCAACGAAATTGGCGATCTCGTCGATAGCGCTTTGATCGAGGCCCACGCCCTTCGTGTGATCGCCGCTTTCATCAGTTCGGCCCTTGCCAAGCAGAAGTTCGACGGCTCGCCAGCCAAGCCGGTCGAGCTTGTCGATGTGCCTCAGGACGGCCAGACGATCCATTTGCCCAGTCACCCGCGCGCTGTCGAGCACACCATCCAGCACTTTGCGGCTGTTGACCTTGATGACATATTGGTCGCGCGGGACGCCGAGCGCTTCGAGCGTGTCGGCGGCGAGCATGCACAATTCGGCGTCGGCGGCGACCGACGAGGCGCCCACGGTATCGGCGTCAAATTGCGTGAACTGGCGGAAGCGCCCCGGCCCCGGCTTCTCGTTGCGCCACACCGGCCCCACCGCGTAGCGGCGGAAGGGCTTGGGCATATCCTGATAGTTCTGCGCCACGTAGCGGGCGAGCGGCGCCGTCAGGTCGTAGCGCAGGCTCATCCACTCCTCGGCGTCTTTTTCCCCGCGCGCCTCCGGCACGGCCTTGCCACGCACCTCGTTTGAGTCCTGGAACGAGAACACGCCTGCGTTCGGCCGGTCCTGGTCGGGCAGGAACTTGCCGAGCGCATCGGTGTATTCGAACGCCGGGGTCTCCAGCGGCTCGAAGCCGTACAGCTCGTAGACGGCGCGGATCTTGGCCAGCATGTCCTGCTGCTGGCGCAGCTCCGCCGCCTCGATGTCGCGCAGGCCGCGCGGCAGGCGCGGTGTCGGCCGGGAGTCTTTGGTGGGCTTGCTCATGGCGTGCTTGGCTCGATGCGTGTTGACGCGTTGGGGCGCGTTATAGCCGATCATGCCCGATACGCCACCGTGCCCGTCAGGGCTTGGCTTCGGCAGCCGGGCGCGCGGGCGGCAGGCCGTACGGGCGGCGCAGCTCAGCGTGAGCCTGGCGCGCCGGCACCGAAACCAGCTCGCGCTCGGGCCATCGTAGCGCCGTCAGCTTGCCGCCGAACACGCAGCCGGTGTCGATGCACAACGTATTGTTCAGCCATTCGGGCTCGGCG
>JBBQXL010000058.1:0-13157 GCA_038209695.1 Hyphomicrobiales bacterium | reverse complement strand
AGCACGGCAATCAGGACCACGCCGGCCAGCACGCGCAGCGCCGATCCGATGTTCCAGGTGCCCTTTGCCGGCGGTTGCTCGTGCCCCTGTTGAGGCGCGAGTTCCCCTCGTTCGGGCAAACCAGAGTCCCCGTTATCCAATGTTCGTTCCCGGCAGCACTCTCGGCCCCGCCAGTGTAAGGGCGGGGCGCGGCGAGGTCGACAATAAAGCCGCCTCTGTGACGGAGTGGCGCTCGCGCCCTTTATCGCGGCTAGCGTGCGGCCCTATGGCATGCTTTAACGGCCGTCTCAACCGGGCCGGCCATTCGGCGCGGCGCATAGGAGGCGAGACCATCCGTCCCGGCTTTCTCGGCTTTCTTCTGCTTGTAGCCGGCATATCCCCGGCGCTGGCGACATCCGGGCCCGGCTGCCTGGTGGTCATGAACGTCGCCGCCGACGACGCGCTCAATCTTCGTGCGTCACCCTCAGCCTCGGCCCAGATCGTCGATGCGCTGGTGCCTGGCCGGCACGGCATCATTCATCTGGACGGAGAGTGCCGGCCTCCCCACGTCGAGTGGGGTCGCCGCTGGTGCCCGGTGACGCACTACAACGGTGACAAGGTCACGAAGGGCTGGGTCAAGGCCCGCTTCGTCCGGGACAGCGACTGCCCGTGACCAGCGCCGAGATCGAAGCGCTGGTCAGGGGGCTGTGCGCCGCCCGGGTCGCCGGCGACATGGACACGCTCCGGCGTGGCTACGCCGACCATGCCAGTTTCAGGATCGCAGGCTCTCCCGCCTGGGGCGCGCTGACGGCGCCGCTGACGGGCCATGCCAACATCATGGCCCGGTTCGAGGCGATGATCGCCAGTTTCGCGGTGAGCGACTTCGAAATTCTCGATCTGTTCGTCGACGGCAACAAGGCCGCCGTCCGCTGGCGAGCCACCATGCGCCAGGCAGACACCAAGGAAGAGTCCACCACCGAAATCGCTCAATTCCTCGAAGTCGAGAACGGGCAGGTGATCTCGTTGGTCGAGTTCCTCGACACGGCGCTGGCCATGAAACTGCTGGGCGGCAAATAGGTCTCCCCACGCCCGCCACTTTTTGGCGATCCTGACGAGCCAATCTCTTGGGGGTGTTCCGCTTGAGCGGCATTACGACGGCGAGCGGACGCAATGAAAGGATGGCAGCTTTTGACTCCAAGCAGACATTGGCGCTTCAGCTTGATTCGGCTATCTCTCGGCAGTCAGTAGCGCGGGTATTCATCGGCTCTTCCGCCACATCCCCGTAACGACAGGGCCGTTGCTTGGTGCGCGGAAGGAAACGACCGATACGAATCCAAGCGACTCGTACCGGTGGTTGTTGCCCGGATTGCTGGACTCGAGATAGGCCGGCATGCGCTCGGCGTCGATCCGCGCCAGGTTCTCCTTGAGAAGCGCCATGCCGAGGCCACGCCCTCGATGCTCGTCCCTGGTGCCCAAGACTCAGGTAATAGTGAGGTTCGTTTCGAGGGTGTGCTTCATCAAAGCGGCGCAGTAGCTCTGCAACCTCGGAAGCGCGAGAACCAACGAGCGCTTTTAGTAGACCCGGGAGTTGCTGTTCTGCCTCGTGGGAAAACTCTGTCCCAGAAGGTGGGACCCAGACCGACACGGTTTCGAAGCCGTCGGTCTTTATGGTCCAAGGATAGCGCAGCGCACCGTCTATACAGAGCTCCCACCAGCGTCTGCGAGCCGCGGGATCTGGAAACGCCCAAGACGATGTAGGATCGTTGAGGAATGCTTCAGCGATCACATCGACCACCGCTGCCGCGTCCGCCAAGCTGGCTGGCGCGACTGTTAGAGGTGTCGTCGGAGCATCGGCAGTTGCGGGCAGACTGGGATGCCGCGCCTCGATCGAACCGATGGCGTTTGAAGGGCGGTTGACCATCAATCACCTCCTGTGAGGCAAAATAACTGGGGATGCCAGAGAAGACTTCCGCAATTGGCACTTGGTGGACATCTTATCCCCGCGCACAAAACCTAGCTTACACTGCACTCACCTCGTCCTCTAAGGGGCGCATCATGAGGCGTCGTGAGGCGGGACGAGTGCGGTGCCCCCGCGGGTTTCGCGTCGCAGCGAAGCACTCGGGGCGGCGTCGGGCTCCCCCCGGGTCCACTACGAGGCCCTGCCAGGAGCTGGCTGACGACTCGCCGGCCCATTCCAAACGCTGTCTGGCCCGTTAGACGTGGTCCAGGCCGGGCAGCGGGGCCAGGTGCAGCGAAAGCGGGGCCGGCCCCCGATAAGTCGCCGCAATGGCGCGCCGCGAGGCGCCCGCGCGATCTTCGGATCGCGAGCTACAAGTTTGCGTCTTTCGGCGCGCCACCCCCTCATAAGAGGGGTGAAATCGAGCAAACCCGGACGCATCCGCGTCGCGGCAAGGCAGACCTGCGCCCATCAGCCTCCTTGCCCTTGGAGGCGCTTCGCACTATTTTCCGCCTGACAAAGGTGATCCATGCGGCGCTTGAACGACAAAACTGGGACCATGACGGCGGCTTTGCCGGCGGTCCGCAAGTGCCTGCGCGAAGGCAAGCTCGGCCTCGTCCTTAGACGCCCCTGAGCTCCGGCGGCCTTGGCTCCAAGCCAGGCGGGCGTTCAGGGGATGGCAATCTAAATCCACGAAGATTCAAGCGGCTTGCCAGCCATGCTAGACTGGCGCCCAAAGCTTAAGGACGAGACCCATGGAGTCCAATCAGGCTAAGGCCTCTGCTACCGACCGGCGCGACGACAAGGATCGCGTCGTGATCTTCGACACCACCTTGCGCGATGGGGAGCAATGCCCCGGCGCCACCATGACCTTCGACGAGAAGCTCGAAGTGGCCGAAGTGCTGGACGAGATGGGCGTCGATATCATCGAAGCCGGTTTCCCCATCGCCTCGGAAGGCGACTTCAACAGCGTTCAGGAGATTTCCCGCCGCGCCAAGAAGGCGGTCATCTGCGGCCTGGCCCGGGCGCAGGCCAAGGACATCGACCGTTGCGCCGAGGCGATCAAGCCAGCCGCGCGCGGCCGCATCCACACCTTCATCGGCACCTCGCCGCTCCATCGCAAATATCAGATGGGCATCGACGAGAAAGAAGTGCTGGAACGGGTCACCGCCTCGGTCACGCGCGCCCGCGGCTATACCGACGACGTCGAATGGTCGGCCATGGACGCCACCCGCACCGAGGCCGACTTCCTGTGCCGCTGTGTCGAGGCCGCCATCAAGGCGGGCGCCACCACCGTCAATATCCCCGACACGGTCGGCTATGCCACGCCCGACGAGTTCGCCGGCCTGATCCGCATGATCGTCGCCCGCGTGCCCGGGGCCGATCAAATCGTGTTGTCCACCCATTGCCATAACGATCTCGGCCTGGCGGTCGCCAATTCTCTGGCCGGGGTCGGGGGCGGGGCCCGGCAGGTCGAATGCGCCGTCAACGGACTTGGCGAGCGCGCCGGCAACGCCGCGCTGGAAGAGATCGTGATGGCCATCCGGACGCGCGCCGACGTCATGCCGTTCTGGACCGGCATCGACACCACCATGCTGACCCGCGCCTCCAAGCTGGTATCGCGGGTGACGGCGTTCCCGGTGCAATACAACAAGGCCATCGTCGGCCGGAACGCCTTCGCCCATGAGAGCGGCATCCACCAGGACGGCGTGCTGAAACACGCCGAGACCTTCGAGATCATGACGCCGGAGAGCGTCGGCTTGAAGGAGTCCTCGCTGGTGATGGGCAAGCATTCCGGGCGCCACGCCTTCCGCGAGAAGCTGAAGGAGCTCGGCTATGAGCTGGGCGACAATGCCTTCGAGGATGCGTTCGTCCGCTTCAAGGCGCTGGCCGACCGCAAGAAGCATGTCTATGACGAGGATCTCGAAGCTCTTGTCGATCAGGAGATCGCCTCCGCCCATGACCGCATCAAGGTCGTGGCGCTGACGGTGATCGCCGGAACCGGCGGTCCGCAGAAGGCGACCATCACCCTCGATGTCGACGGCAAGCAGCACACCTTCGAGTCGGCCGGCGACGGACCGGTCGATGCCACCTTCCGGGCGATCAAGGCGATCGTGCCGCATGAGGCGCGGCTGCCGCTCTACCAGGTGAGCGCGGTGACCGAAGGGACCGACGCCCAGGCCGAGGTCAGCGTCAGGCTCGAGGCCGACGGCAAGACCGTGACGGGCAGGGGCTCCGACACCGACACCATGGTCGCCTCGGCTCGGGCTTATGTCAGTGCACTGAATAAATTGCTAGCCCGCGAGGCGCGGCGGAAGCCCGAGACCATGCTCGCATCGTGACGTGCGCGCGGACAAATCGCGCGTGGCGAGCGTTTGCCTAAGGTTGAGGCGGCCGGCCGGAACGGGCCGGCTGCCGCTTGCCCCGGAATTTGAAGGCACGAGGCCGGATTGGCCGCAAATCTTCACGGCATCCTTTAATTCCGCCGCTGTGCCGGAGCGAAGGCGGCGCGCTCTGCCACATTTGGCCTGCGAGTCGCGCGCCGACCCGCGCAAGCGAATTGTTTTTTCAAATCGGGCCTCCTACGCATTGCCCCCGACTCCGATTTGCCCCAACATAGCGACGCGCTCGGCAGCGGCAAAAATCTGTCACACAGAGTCTTCTCTGCCGGGGTCGCGGGCTTCGGTGGCGTAGATGGCTCGTTGCGGGGAGCCAGATTGGGGCGGGCGTATGTTCTCGCGGGTCTTAGGCTTTGTCTCGACGGACATGGCCATCGACCTTGGCACGGCGAACACACTGGTTTACGTGCCGGGACGGGGGATCGTGCTCGACGAGCCGTCCGTGGTCGCTGTCACCACGCAGCGGGACGGTGAGCGCCGCGTTATTGCCGTCGGCTACGAAGCCAAATCGATGCTCGGCCGCACCCCGACCAAGATCGAAACCATTCAGCCTCTGCGCGACGGCGTGATCGCCGATTTCTCCGCCGCGGAGGAGATGATCAAGCATTTCATCCGCCGGGTGCTCAAGCGCCGGCTGTTCACCAGTCCGCGCATCATGATCTGCGTGCCGGCAAGCGCGACTCCGGTCGAGCGCCGCGCGGTGCATGAAGCAGGCCTGTCAGCCGGCGCCAGACGCGTCTATCTCATCGAGGAGCCGATCGCTGCGGCGATTGGCGCCGGCCTGCCGATCACCGAGGCGCGCGGCTCCATGGTTGTCGACATCGGCGGCGGCACCACCGACATTGCCGTGTTGTCCATGGGCAGCGTGCTCTATTCGCGCTCGGTGCGCAGCGCCGGCAATTCCTTCGACGAGGCGATCGTCAACTATGTTCGCTTCAAATATAATTTGCTGATCGGCGCGACCAGCGCCGAGGCGATCAAGAAAGATTCGGGCTGCGCCATCGCGAAGGCCAATGGCGAACGCATGCCGATCCATATCAAGGGACGCGACCTCCATCGCGGCTTCCCGGCCGACATCGCTCTCACACCCGACGACATCCCGCAGGCCTTGAACCTGCCGATCCAGCAGATCGTCGGCGGCATTAGACAGGCCCTGGCCGATGTCCCGCCCGAGCTCACCGCCGACATTTGCGATTCCGGCATCTACCTGACCGGCGGCGGCGCCTTGCTCGACCGGCTCGATGCGCGGCTGACGCAGGAGACTGGAGTCAAATTCAAGATCGCCGAGGATCCTTTGCGCTGTGTCGCGCGAGGAACTGGTAAGGCCCTGGAGCAGCTCGACACCATGGCTGACTTTCTAGTCAAGCCATGAGCCGGCCGTAGCGGGGAGGGGTTTGCGGGCTGCGCAAACCCTAAAATAAGAAGGAAGCGCTCACGGCGTTTCCTGCAAGGAAGACGCGAACAATGCGCGCGGACCATTCGCCGTTTAAACCGCGGCCACGCCGATCCTGGCGGGCACCGGGCGAACTGCTGAACTTCACCCTCTACTTCCTTTGTGCCGTCCTCCTGGTGCTGAGCCGCATCGGTCATGGCGCCGTCGCCGACGCGCGCGATCACTTCGTCGATCTAACGGCGCCCTTGCTCGAAGCCGCCTCGGTCCCGGTCATCATGGGACGCCATACCTTGGCGCGGGTGCGCTCCTATGTCGGCATGGTCAGCGAGATCGATCGGCTCAAGGCGGAGAACGACGAGCTCAAGCAGTGGGAATGGCGGGCCAAGTTGCTCGAGCGCAACGTCGCCCATCTCCGCTCGCTGCTGAATGCCGTCGATGAGCCGGCCTTGCACTTCACGACCGGCAGCGTCATCGCCGATGCCCGCGGCCCGTTCGTGCGCAGCGCGCTGATCAATCTGGGCCGGGATAACGGCGTGCGCATCGGCTACGCCGTCATCAACGGCGACGGCCTGGTCGGGCGGACCGTCGATGCCGGGGCCTCGGTGGCGCGGGTGCTGCTGCTCAACGATCTCAATAGCCGCATTCCGGTTCTGGTCGGCGCCGCCGGCATGCGCGCGATCGCCTCGGGCGATAACAGCGCCGAATTGAAGCTCGACTTCATGCCTGACGGCGCGTCGCCTTATGCCGGCGACGAAGTCTATACTTCGGGCAGTGACGGCGTGTTGCCGCGGGGCTTGCGCGTCGGCGTGGTCACCGGCTCTGCGGGTGCATTCAAGGTTCGCACCCATGCCGAGCTGAGCTCGCTCGATGTGGTGAGCGTGCTGTTCTTCGATACGCCCGCTCTGGCCAGCACCGATCCGCCGGCCGTTCCTGTGGCTGGCCCGCTGTCGCCGGTTCCCGAGGACAGCAAGGCTCCGGCGCCGGTTCCGACCGCCTCGATCGAACCACTTCCGGCCGACAGCGCAATCAAGCAGGTCGGCGCGGCCGACGGTGTTTCACCCGGCGAAGGCATGGCGCAAACCCAGCAATGACCGCAGCTTTGCCAGCTCTCTCGGTGCTCTTTGCGGTGTTCGCGACCGCGGTGCCGTGGGGTCTGCCGGCGGACGCGACCTTCATCATGCCGCTGGTGGTGGTGATGATGGTGTTTTGTTGGCGCGCCATTCCCGACACGGTATTCCCACCCTACCTCGCCATGCTGCTCGGCCTCCTGACCGACATCATGAGCGGGGGGCCGCTCGGATTTTGGGCGCTCATGACCTTGATCGCCGCGACCGTCGGCGGCCGGGTCGCGCCCCTGACCGACGGCCAGGATTCGAACCGGCTCTGGCTGGTCTGGGCGGCGGTCGCCGGCGTGGTGGCCTCGTTCGGCTGGTTGCTGGCCTCGCTCTATTTCCTGCGCTGGATCGATTGGTGGCCGATCGCATTCGGCGCGCTGACATCGATCGTCCTCTTTCCCGTGGTGTTGCGCGGCTTGGTGTGGATCAGGCGTGGCAGGCTCAGGCCCGGCCCGACCCTCTATGGGAGATGGTCATGAAGAAGGCGCGCGACTATGCGCTCAGGCTTCGCCACCGCTTCTCGCGGCGCGCGGTCCTGATCGGCGCCGCGCAGACCGGATTGTTCGGACTGCTGCTGTGGCGGCTTCGCCAATTGCAGATCCTGGACAGCTCGGAATATCGGCTGCTGTCCGACGAAAATCGCATGACCATGCAGCTAGTGGCGCCGGCGCGCGGCACGATTTACGACCGCCTCGGCCGGACCGTGGCCCAGGATAAAGAGAATTTCCGCGTCATCGTCATCCCCGCCTACTGCAAGGACCTGACCGCGACCCTGGCCGCGATTTCCCAAATCGTCCCCGTTTCTGCCGCCGACAAGGACAGGGTCAGGCGGGCGGCGCGGCGACAGAGCGGATATTTCCCCGTGCTGGTCACCGAGGGTCTGACCTGGCGGCAGTTCAGTTTGCTCAGCGTGCTGGCCCCGCGACTGCCCGGCGTGCGCGCCGACCGGGCAACCTACCGGCGCTACCGAAGCGGCCCGAGCATGGCTCATGTGGTTGGCTATGTCGGCATGGCCGGCAAGGGTGAGGTCGACGAGGACCCGCTGATGCGGGTACCCGGGTTCCGCACCGGCAAGGCCGGGCTGGAGAAGGGCTTCGATGCCGAGCTGAGGGGCAAGCCGGGCACCATCAAATACGAGGTCGACGCGCATGGGCGCGTGGTCCGCCAGCTCGGCGCGACCCCGAGTGTGCGCGGCAAGGACCTGGTCCTCACCATCGATCAAGGGCTGCAAGACATAGCGCTTAAGCGGATCGAGGGCCTGCGCGTGGCCTCCATCGTCGTGCTCGACGCGGAGACCGGCGGCATTGTTGTCATGGCCTCGTTCCCGACCTTCGATCCCAATCAGATCTCCTTCAAGGTCAACCGCGACAGCTGGCGCGAGCTGGCGCGGAACAAGGACCATCCACTCGAAAATCGGGCGCTGCGCGGCGTCTATCCGCCCGGCTCGACCTTCAAGGTCGTCACCGCGCTGGCCGGGCTTGAGGCCGGGGTCATCACGCCGCACGAGACCATGAATTGCCCCGGCAGCTATACCTTCGCGCGCCACCGCTTCCGCTGCTGGAAAGCCCATGGCGGCGGCATCGACGTGCACAACGCGATCAAGCAGTCCTGCGACACGTTTTTCTACGAGACGGTCAAGCGCGTGGGCATCGATCGCCTTGCCGTCACCGCGCGCCGGCTCGGTCTGGGCCAAATTCACGACATCGGCTTCACCGGACAGAAGCAAGGCATCATTCCCGACAAGGCCTGGAAGCGCAGGACGTTTAATCAGCCGTGGTACGACGGCGAGACCATAAGTTGCGGCATTGGCCAGGGCTATGTCGCGTCCACGCCGCTCCAGCTCGCTTTGATGGCGGCGAGGATCGCCACTGGCCGGGCAGTCGTGCCCCGCTTGCTGGTGCCAAACGATCGCGCGACCGAGCCTGCTCCGCTGCTCGACGTAGATCCGGCAAATCTCGAAATCGTCCGCGCCGGCATGTTTGGTGTGGTCAATGAGCCGAAGGGCACCGCGGTCCGCTCGGCGCTGGCCATTCCCGGCGTGCAGATGGCGGGCAAGACCGGCACCTCGCAGGTGATCAGCGCGAAGAACCAGCACATGCTCAAAGGCTGGGAGGGCGAGACCCACGCACTGTTCGTCGCCTTCGCGCCGGTGATCTCGGCGCGTTACGCCGCCGCTTGCGTGGTCGAGCATGGCGGGGGCGGCTCGCGCGCCGCGGCGCCGGTGGTGCGTGACATCATGACTGAGATTCTGTTGCGCGATCCGGCCATCAAGCCCGTGGTCGCCGCGGTGGAGCCGCGGCGGTGAAGACACTGTTCGCCGAGGCCTTCGAGAGCCCGCAGCTCAAGCTCAAGAAGAAGCTGCAGTCGCTCAACTGGCCGTTCCTGCTGCTGATCACCGCCATCACCATGATCGGCGTCGCCGCGCTCTATTCGGTTGCCGGCGGCACGCTCGAGCCGTGGGCCAGCCGTCACGTGGTGCGCTATTGCTTCGGCCTCGCGCTGCTGTTCGCCGTCGCGCTGTCCGATATTCGCTGGTGGCTGCGAGCCGCCTATCCGCTCTATCTGGCCGCTCTGCTGATGCTGGCCTTGGTGATCGTGATCGGCGTGGAGAGCGGCGGCGCCAAGCGCTGGCTCGGCTATGGCGAGTTCAGCTTCCAGCCCTCGGAGATGATGAAGATCGCGCTCGTTCTGGCCATGGCGCGCTATTACCAATGGCTGCCGCCCAAGCAGGTGTCGTGGCCTTACGCCGTGCTGCCGCCGCTGCTGATGATCAGCGCTCCGGTGCTGCTGGCGCTCGATCAGCCCGATCTCGGCACCGCGGCGCTGTTCGGCATTGTCGGCGGCGGGCTGCTGTTCCTAGCCGGCGTCAGCTGGGTCTATTTCGTCGCCGGCTTCGTCGGCGTCATCGTGGTGCTGCCGCATGTGTGGGAGCGGCTGCACGACTACCAGCGCGAACGCATTCTGACCTTCATCGACCCGGACCGCGACCCGCTCGGCTCCGGCTATCACATCCTCCAGTCGAAGATCGCCATCGGCTCCGGCGGCTTCACCGGCAAGGGCTACATGCTCGGCACTCAAGCCCAGCTCAATTTCCTGCCGGAGAAGCACACCGACTTCATTTTCACCATGTTCTCCGAGGAGATGGGCTTTATCGGCGGCGCCGTGCTGCTGGCGCTCTACCTTCTCGCGCTGATGTTCATTACCTATATGGCGCTCAGATGCCGCAGCACCTTCGCCCGGCTGGTCGCCGCCGGCATGGGGCTGTGCCTGTTCGCCTATGTGTTCATCAATGTGGCGATGGTGACCGGGTTGGTGCCGGTCGTCGGCGTGCCCCTGCCGCTGGTCTCTTATGGCGGCACCTCGATGCTGACCATGATGGTGGGCTTGGGTTTCGTGCTCAACGCCCATGTCAATCGGGAGGCGCGGCTCAGGCGGGAGGAGATTGGGTTCTTCTGGTGAGCCTGCGGCCGACCCTGGACAGGCGAGCGAGCGCAGTGTTAAGGGGAGCACCCTTGGGTGGCGACACCCTCACGGTGCGCCTTCCCGGACAAAGGCGGATCTAGGGCGCATAGCTCAGGTGGTAGAGCAGCTGACTCTTAATCAGCGGGTCGTAGGTTCGAGTCCTACTGCGCCCACCAGTGTCCTGGAGGAGTGGCCATGACGAGAGCAGTGCAGAGATGCCTGATAGCGGCGACGCTCTCCTTCGCCCTGAGCCTTCCGGCCATCGCGGCCACCGCGGGCGAGTTCGAAAATGACTGCGTGATGGGGCTCGCGCTCGGCAAGGAGATCAAGACCGACTGCTCGGTCAGCACGGTCTATGCCGGCAGCACCTATTGCTTTGGCAACGAGACCGCCAAGCAGCTGTTCCTCAAGAAGCCGGACGAGTTCCTGCTCAAGGCGCAGATCTTCTATTCGTCTAAGCAGCAGTAGCCCTGCGGCGCGGGCTTTTTCCCAACCCTGCAACAGGGTCATGGCCCGGCTTGTCCCGGCCATCCACGATTTCGCATGGAATGAAGGTCAAGACGTGGATGCCCGGCACAAGGCCGGGCATGACGGACTCAAATTTTGTGATGCCGAGGGCCTACGATCCGCTCGGCTCCGACTGCGCGGTGAATCGCGTCTCGTCGGTGTCGGTGATGGCCACGTCGAGGCTGTTGTCGGCGCCGCGCCCGAAAGTGAAGCGGAAATTCGGGTTGGTCGAGAGCGAGAACGTGCTCTCCATCTGAAACACCATCTGTCCGCCGCGCTGCACCGTCATCGCCTTGACGAAGCGGGCTGGAATGAAATTCGCCGTGTTGATGTCGAGCTGCATGCCGTTGGAGTTCGGGTGCTTGATCATCACCTGGGCCGACCAGATCGGGCTCGAGTCGAGCGCCGGGGGAAAGGTCCTGACGATCATCTTGCCGAGATCGACGGTCTCGCTGTCGGGGTCCTTGGCCTGCATGGCGCCGCAACCGCCGGCCGCCGCAACGAATTTGCTGGCCATATGCAGCGTGCCGTCTTCGGTCTCTAGCACCGCGCGCACATAGGAGAAATTGTCGATCCGCACCCGGGTCGAGAAGCTGCGCTCGCCGCCGGTGCCCGCCGCCGGGCCGAAACTGAGGGTCGCCACGCGGGGGATCGGGTTCTTGTCGATGAACAGCGTCAGCGATTTGAGGTTCTGCCTGACCGCGGGGGGTACTCGCACGGTCAACGGCACCACCGCCGCGTCCTCGGCGGTGCCGGGAATCTCGAGCACCACCATGCCGTCCTCGGCGGCAATGGCGCGATCGCCAAAGGCCTGCTGCTTGAGCGTTGGCCAGACATCCTCGTCGGCCTTCGCCGTGAAGGAGAAGAGCAGCAGGCCGGCAAGCGCGGCATAGCCTAGGCTCTTGATCGGGAAGGGCATGGCACCGTTCTCCTTGAAGGGTCGCTCGTCCGGCATTCTATCACTCCCACTCCAATTCTGCGAAGGCCGCAGTGACGTTGCGGACATGATAGTGGTCGAACAATTTCCAGGCATCGCGGTCGGAAAAACCGGCGGTTTTGGTCGCATCTTCCAAGGTCTTGCCGTCCTTGATCAATTGCCTGACATCGGCGGCGATGGCGCCCAGATAGCGCTGCTCGGGGGTGAGCGCCTCGGGCAGAGCCATGGCATGCGGCCCATGCCCCGGGATAACCCGCGCCGCCTTTCTGTGGGCAAGCTCGTCGAGGAGCGCAAGCCAGCCTCTGATCGACCCGTCAAGCGTCGGCACATGGACCGAGAACAGCAGATCGCCGAGGAACAGCGTATCGGTGGCCGTGTCGGTGATGGTGAGATCGTTGTCGGTATGGGCGGTGTGCTGGGCCTCCAGCACCAGGCTTCGCCCGCCGAGATCGAGGGTCAGTCTGTTATCGACCGGCACCGTGGGCAGGATCACCTCGATGCCCTCGAACGCATCCTCGCCGAGCATCTGTTTGTTGATCGCCAGATAGCGGTCGGCTCGCGTGGCGAGACCGCGCGCCAGCTTGTAATGGCCGACGTAGGTGGGATTGTCCTGTTTGAACGCCGCGTTGCCGAAGACGTGGTCGGGATGCATGTGGGTGTTGATCACGTAGCGGATCGGCTTGTCGGTGGCGGCGCGAATGGCGCTTCTGAGCTCGCGCCCGGCGACCGCGCTGCCCAGCGTGTCGATGACCGCCACCGCGTCGTTGCCCACCACGAAGCTGGCATTGGCCACGTCGCCGCGATTTTGCGGCGATTGCACCTCGTAGCGGCCCTGATGCACGAACAGTCCGGGCGCGACCTCGCTGATTTCGAGCTGTTCGGCCGCCTCGGCCGGGACGTAGCGGAGCAAGGGCGACGCCGCCAACGCGAGCGCGGCGCGCAGAAAACTTTGGCGCGAGAGCGTAGGGTGCGGCCTCGCCGCTTCAACATCTGTCATCGTCATCCAATCCCGTCACGCCAGCGGTGCAGCACGGCACACACGCCATATATGGGCCCACAACCCTGTGGTAGCCACGACTCATGCGGGTGGGTGCCATGAGAATCGCTCCTCCTTCCACGCCTTCGTTAACGCTGCACGCTGGGATAGGAGCATCGTTTATCCGCGATGGCGGCCAACAGTGCGCTCTCTCTCACCGGGTGAAGCGATGGTCGCGAGGGGCGCAATCCCCCGCAAAATCACCGTTTATCGGGCGATCGGGCCGGCTTTGGCGGCCAAATGACGGCACCATGAAATCCCGCTCCCAGCCTCGCACCGCCCTTTTTGTTTGCCGCCCGTTCGTATACTTTACGCCGGCGCAGTAGGGAGGGTGCAAGAATGAGAATTCTGCTGATTTTGATTGTTATTGCC
>JBBQXL010000057.1:0-13503 GCA_038209695.1 Hyphomicrobiales bacterium | reverse complement strand
CTTGAGTCCCCCGAAAAAGACGATGGAGCCGAGAAGAGGGGGAGATTGCCCGTGCTGAGGGAGAGGCGCAAGTCATGTCGCCAAAAAGGGTTGCCTCGAAATTCACTCATGCGCCTTTCTGGCTCGTCTTTGTTTACTCTTTGGCGCTCGCACGGGGCGCGAATTGGACGAACGAGCCTTCGTCCGGGGTTATGTCATTAGGATGTGCTGCGAGGTAACGCTAAGGCTCGCCAGAAAAGAGAGACGTGGTCACCCGGGAGGGCAACCACGTCGCTCGTCCTGATTGCGGGGCGATCGCCCCCCGTGTCGCCGAAAACGGCGGGCCGCTTTAGGCTTTAGCGTGGCGCGGATGACCTGCGCCAGCTAGCATGCCGGCGAGCTTCTCCGACACATAGCCGAACACGGCGCCGACAATCATCGATAGGATGATGACGACGACCGGATTCTCCATGGAGGCAGCCGTCAGGTTTCCGGCAGCATTCCCCATCAGCGTCAAGGCAACCACCGAGGCGAAGCCGTAGACCTGCGCCGGGATCATCGAAAACATCGGCACATTGGCAAGCAGCACCATGGCGGCCACGCCGATGCCGACGCAGATCGCGGCCCAAATCGGCAGACCGAGCTGATCGGCCAAGCCGGTCTTGGTGGCGACTACGAGGGTTATGCCGGCGATGATCGCTCCGGCGGCGTTGTTGAGGATCGCCGATTGCAGACCGGCCTCTTTGCCGCCGCAATGGAAAAAGCATCCCCAGGCGATGAAGGCCGCCCAGATCGCGAGCATGCCTCCGAGTGGCCCGAGAAAGAGCCAAGTGGCAATGGCGCCAAGCACACCAACGCTAATCGCAAGAGCTGTATTCGAGGACATCTTACCCCCCTTTCGTGGAAGAGCGGGCCGATGCGCCGAAGTTGCCGGCGGTTCACCGGCTCAATGGTCGGAAGCTTGCTTTGTTACGAGGTGATTCGGCTCCCGCTTGAAACATAGTCGAAAATTGTGCCATTTTGAACACCAATTCATCGTTTTGCCCAATCGATAGTCAGTAAAGGCGAGAATTTTGGGCGGCTTCTTCCCGGCTTGAACGTTTGTGCTCTCGCGGCCTAGGGTCAGCCATGGCAGGCGAAGTTCACGTCATCGGGGGTGGCCTGGCAGGAAGCGAGGCGGCTTGGCAGCTCGCGCGCCGCGGGGCGCGGACCGTGCTGCACGAGATGCGGCCCGACCGCCAGACCGAAGCCCACCAGACCGGGGCCTTCGCCGAGCTGGTCTGCTCCAACTCGTTCCGCTCCGACGAATGGGAGACCAATGCCGTCGGCCTGCTCCACGAGGAGATGCGCCGGGCCTCTTCGGTGATCATGGCGGCCGCCGATGCGAGCAAGCTGCCGGCGGGCGGCGCGCTGGCAGTCGACCGCGACGGCTTCGCGGCCGAAGTGACGCGGGCGCTCGAGGCTGAGCCGCTGATCGACATCGCCCGGGGCGAGATCGCCGGGCTACCGCCAGGCGACTGGAGCAGCGTCATCGTGGCGACCGGCCCCCTCACCTCGCCGGCGCTGGCACGCGCCATTCAGGCGTTGACCGGCGAAGCCGAGCTCGCGTTTTTCGACGCCATCGCTCCCATCGTGCACCACGAGTCGATCGACATGGAGGTGTGCTGGCGCCAGTCGCGCTACGACAAGACCGGGCCGGGCGGTGGCAATGCCGATTACATCAACTGCCCGCTCGACAAGGTCCAATACGAGGCGTTCATCGCGGCGCTGCTGGCGGCCGAGAAAACCGCCTTCAAGGAATTCGAGGCAACACCCTATTTCGAGGGCTGCCTGCCGATCGAGGTGATGGCCGAGCGGGGCATCGACACGCTCCGCTACGGACCGATGAAGCCGGTCGGGCTTACCAATCCGCATCGGCCCGGGGTGAAGCCGCACGCCGTGGTGCAACTCCGGCAGGACAATGCCCTCGGCACGCTGTGGAACATGGTCGGGTTCCAAACCAAGCTGAAGCATGGCGAGCAGGCGCGCGTGTTCCGCCTGATCCCTGGGCTTGAGAATGCCGAGTTCGCGCGGCTTGGCGGGCTTCACCGCAACACCTTCCTCAACAGTCCGAAGCTGCTGGATGCCGGCCTCAGGCTGCTGGCTGACAAGCGGCTCCGCTTTGCCGGCCAGATCACCGGGGTCGAGGGCTATGTCGAATCGGCGGCGATCGGGCTGATTGCCGGGCGTTTCGCCGCCGCCGAGCAGCTTGGCCTCGCGGTGTCCCCGCCGCCGCCGACCACGGCGCTCGGCGCGCTGCTGGCCCATATCACTGGCGGGCATCTCAGCGCCGATGGCGAGGCGGGTGGGCGCAGCTTCCAGCCGATGAATATCAATTTCGGACTGTTGCCGCCCATCGCCGCGCCGACATCGCCGCGTGCGAAGGGCCCGCGCAGCAGCAAGGGCTTCGAACGCAAGCGGGCGATGGCCGCCCGTGCGCTGGCCGATCTCGATCGATGGCTGGCCCATCCCGCTTCGGTCGCGGCGGAATAGCGCCCCTCAAGCGCCGCTACCAGCGCCCGCGCGCCAGGCGCCACAGCCGGTAAAGCGGATTGATATCGGCGATCTCACGCACCGGATCGCGCCCCTTCTCCAATGTGGTGAGATAGGGCTCGACCAAACAGAGCGGCAGGAACGCCGCCTGCGCGGATGGGGCGCGCCCGGCGACCTGACGGCGGGCTTCGGCGATGGCCTCCCTCGCCTGCTGGCGCAGCTCGGCCAACAGCGCGCCGAGACCCTCCTCGGTCTTGCCGGCAAGGACCGCCTCGGGTGACGTGCCATGCCGCGCCAGCGCCTCGGCCGGGAGATAGACGCGGCCGCCCGCGGCGTGCGCCGGCAGCGCCCGCATCAAGCCGGTCAGGCCATAAGCGAGACCTGCTTGCGAGGCCGCCGCTTCGACCGACGCGCCACTTGTCCCACCGCACGCGGCGCCCAAGGCAAACAAGGCGCCGGCCGTATCGCCGAGATAGGCTTCGAGCGAGCTCCAATCCGGCATGAACTTGTTTTCGATATCGAAGGCGCGGGCGTCGAGCAACCCGGCGACGCGGTCGGGCGCGAGCGAACGCCGCCGCATGACCTCGCCGAACGCGTCGGCGACGGGATGGCCGGTCGCCTCGCCCTCCTTCGCGCGCTCAAGCGCCTCGCGCCACCATTGCAGGCGGATGGCGCCGAGTTCCGGCTCGCTCACCTGTTCGGCGATGCGGGCGAGCTCGACGTTGAGGGCATAGAGAGCAAGGAGATCGGCGCGGGTCTGGCGCGGCGCAAACAGAGCGGCAAGGGCACGGTCGGGATCGCCTGACCGCGCGATGCGTCTTACCGTGTCGCCCCGCCCCGCCTCATGCAAGGTCCGTTCGCCTCATTGGTCAGGATCAAGCGCGCGCCGCGGCCGGTCCTCGTCCCTTGGCCGTCGTCGCCGGCGCGGCGCTCCAGGCTTCGCGCCGCACGCCGAGAATGAGCTGGAGCGGGGACGCCACGAAGATCGACGAATAGGCGCCGATGACGATGCCGAAGCACATGGCCAGCGCGAAACCGAAGATGGTCTCGCCGCCGAAAAACAGGAACGGCAGCATGGCGAGGAAGGTGGTCACGTGGGTCAGCACGGCGCGGGCCAGGGTTTCATTGATCGAGAGGTCGAGCAGCTGGACCAGCGGCATGCGCTTATATTTGCGCAAGTTTTCCCTGATCCGGTCGAAGATCACGACCTTGTCGTTGAGCGAGTAGCCGATGATGGTGAGGATGGCGGCGATGCTCGAAACATTGAACTCGAGCTGGAACAGGGCATAGAGGCCGATGGTGCCGGTCACGTCGTGGATCAGCGAGGCGATGGCCGCCACGGCGAACTGCCATTCGAAGCGAAACCAGACATAGATCAGGATACCCATCAGGGCCACGACCACGGCGATGGTGCCGCTGGCGATCAGCTCGCCGGAGATGGTCGGCCCGACGATCTCGACGCGACGATATTCCACCGTATCGCCGAGCGCGCCCTTCACCTTGGCGATCGAGGCCTGCTGCTCCTGCTCGGTCGGTAGGGAAGCGATGCGGATGAGCACGGCGTCAGGCGCGCCGAATTCCTGGATCTGCACCTCGCCGAGGCCGAGCCCGCTGACCTTGCCGCGAATGTCGGAAAGGTTGGCCGGACTCTCATGCGTCTTGATCTCGATCAGCGTGCCGCCCTGGAAGTCGATGCCCATGTTCAGGCCGACGGTGGCGACGAGAATCAGGGGGACGACGGTCAGCAGCGCCGAGACGATCCACGTGATCGTGCGCAGGCCGACGAAGTCGATCTTGGTGTCCGGCGGAATGAAATGGATGCCACGGAACATGTGGTTATTCCCTAAATCGGTATGAGCTGAGGCCGCGCCCAGCGCAGCCAATAGGCGACCATGAGCCGGGTAACGGTCACGGCGGTGAACATCGAGGCCAGGATACCGACCGTCAGCGTCACCGCGAACCCGCGCACCGGTCCGGAGCCGAGCCAGAACAGCACCAGCACCGCGATCAGCGTGGTCACGTTGGAGTCGATGATGGTGATGAGCGCGCGCGAATAACCGGCGTCGACCGCGGCATAAGGCGATTTTCCGGACCGTACCTCCTCGCGGATGCGCTCATTGATGAGCACATTGGCATCCACGGCGATGCCGATGGTGAGCACGATGCCGGCGATGCCGGGCAGCGTAAGGGTCGCGCCTAACAGCGACAGCACGGCGAAGATCAGGGCGATATTGACGATCAGGGCGATATTGGCGAACAGCCCGAACAGGCCATAACCCGCGAACATGAAGAGCATCACCAGCGCCAATCCTACCAGGGCGGCCCTCTTGCCCGATTCAATCGAGTCGGCGCCCAGGCTCGCGCCCACCGTGCGCTCCTCGATGACGGTGAGCTTGGCCGGCAGCGCGCCGGACCGCAGCAGCACGGCGAGATCATTGGCCCGCTGAACGGTGAAATTGCCGCTGATCTGCCCGGTGCCGCCGAGGATCGGCTCGCGGATGACCGGGGCCGAGATCACCTTGTTGTCGAGCACGATAGCGAACGGCAGCCCGACATTGTCCTGCGTGACCCTGCCGAAGCGCTTGGCGCCGGCGGCATCGAAGCGGAAGGTGACGACCGGCTCGCCGTTGCGGCTGTCGAAGCCGGCCTGAGCGTCAACCAGATTCTGGCCGGTGACCAGCACCTGGTCCTTGAGCACATAGGGTGTGGGCGGCGTGTCGGAGGAATAGACCAGTTCGTCGCCTGGCGGCAGCTGCTTGGTAGAGGCAGCTTGGATCGGGTCGACGGCAGGATCGACTAGCTTGAATTCGAGCTTGCCGGTCTCGCCGATCAGCTTCTTCAGGCGTTCGACATCGGAAATGCCGGGGACCTGCACCAGCACACGGCTGCGGCCTTCGCGCTGGATGCTGGGCTCGGTGGTGCCGAAGGCATCGACGCGACGCCGGATCGTCTCGATCGAGGCCTGGATGGCCGAGGTCATGCGGTGGGCTAGGCCGGGATCGGTGACGGTCAGCGTGATGCGATCGTCGTCGGCACGGGCGACATCGAGGTCGCTGCCGCCGGAGAAATTGCCGAACACGGCGCCGCCGATGGGGAGAGCGAGCTTGCGCAGTTCGGCCTCGGCCTTATCGAGGTCGGCCGGGTTGCGGACCTTCACCGACACCGCGCGGGTGGTGGCGTCCTGGGTAAGGTCGGAATAGCCGATGCGGGCGCGCCGCAGCGTCTCGCGCACGTCGCCGCGGATGGTGTTGAGCCAGTCCTCGACCATCTCCTTCTCGTCGAGTTGATAGAGGAGATGGGCGCCGCCCTGAAGATCGAGGCCGAGATTGACCTGCTTGTGCGGGAGCCAGGCAGGAACCTGCTCCATAACCGACTTGGGAAACAGATTGGGAAGCGCGTACACAAAGCCGGCGAGGACGACGACCGCCGCCAGGATCAGCTTCCACCTTTGGAAATGCAGCATCGCCGCGCTCAAGCTCCAGGTCAGATTAGTGGGTGGGACGGTCGAACATTAGGCGAGGCATCACGAGGCGGCCTTTGCTTTCGCCGCCGGGGGGGCTTCCCCTTTGCCGCGCACTTCGGAGACCGTGGACCGCACGACTTTGATCTTCACACCGTCAGCGATCTCCACTTGAATCTCATCGTCGTCAACTTTGGCCACTTTCCCGATGATGCCGCCAGAGGTCACGACCGTGTCGCCGCGACGGATGGAAGCGACCATGTCGCGATGGTCCTTCAGCCGCTTCTGTTGCGGCCGGATCATCAGGAAATACATGATCCCGATGATTAGCATGGTGGGGACGATCAGGCTATTCAGCATGTCGAACGCGCCCGGGGCGGCTTGAGCGTAGGTAAACCCTGGCATTGCTCCTGTCCTTTGCTTGGCTTAAGGATGGCCGCCCTCGACCGGTGGGGCCCGGTCGGCTCGCGACGGGCCCTCATGCCGTGAAGGTGGCGGGACTATAGCCGCCTCGATGGCCTTTGCAACGGGCGCGACATGAACTTTCAGGAACCCCTTTCCGGCCTATTCGAGCGGATTGCCCGGGCAATCGAGCGTCTCGGCCCGCGCGAACCCGAGCGGCCCGACTTCGAGGCGGGGGAAGCCTTCGTGTGGCAGGCCGAGAGCGAAGGATTCCTGCCGGTCCAGGACGTCAACCGGGTGAAGCTGTCCCTGCTCAAGGGCATCGAGCGTATGCGCGACACGCTGCTCGCCAATACGGTGCGGTTCGCCCAAGGCCTGCCTGCCAACAATGCGCTGCTGTGGGGCGCGCGCGGCATGGGCAAGAGCTCGCTGGTCAAGGCGGTCCATAACGAGGTGCCGGGGCTAAAGCTCGTCGAGATCCATCGCGAGGATTTGGCGTCGTTGCCTCATCTGCTGGCTCATTTGCGGACGGCGCCGGAGCATCGCTTCATCCTCTATTGCGACGATCTTTCCTTCGAAGCGCTGGATACCTCCTACAAATCGCTCAAGGCCGTGCTCGAAGGCGGCATCGAGGGGCGGCCCGGCAACGTGTTGTTCTATGCCACCTCGAACCGTCGCCATCTGATGCCCCGCGAGATGGTCGATAATGAGCGCTCGACCACGATCAATCCCGGCGAGGCGGTCGAGGAAAAGCTGTCGCTGTCCGACCGCTTCGGGTTGTGGATCGGCTTCCACAATTGCAGCCAGGACGATTATCTCGACATGGTGCGCTCCTATGCCGAGCACTACCGCCTCGGCATAACGGACGCGGCCTTGCGCGAAGACGCGCTGGCCTGGTCGTTGGCGCGCGGCAGCCGTTCGGGCCGCGTCGCCTGGCAATTCATCCAGGACCTCGCCGGACGGCTCGGAACGAGGCTGTAGCCGCTAGTTGGCGCTGGCGGCAGCGTCGCTCATATATTTGGTGGGGTCGACCGGACGCGAGCCTTTACGCAGCTCGAAATGCACCTGCGGCTGACTGACCGCGCCGGTGGCGCCCGCCTTGGCGATGATCTGGCCGCGGCGCACTTTGTCTCCCCGCTTCACCAGCAGCTCCTCGTTATTGGCGTAAGCGGACACCCAATTATTGGCGTGCCTGACCAGCACGAGATTGCCGTACCCCTTGAGCTCGTTGCCGGCATAGGCCACCACGCCGTTCTCGGCGGCCTGCACCGAGGTCCCTTGCGGCACGGCGACGTCGATGCCGTCATTGTGGCCGCCATCCGGCCGGGCGCCGAACTCGGCGACGATGCGGCCCTTCACCGGCCAGCGGAAGCTGTTGCCCGACATCGGATCGGGGGTCGGCAGATCACCGACATTGGCCACGCGCGAACTGTCTTCGCCGGTGATGTCAGGCGAGGCCACAACTTTATTGGTCGAACTCTCCTGATTGGGGCCGGGCTTGCCGGCGGCCTTCGCCCCTTCGGCAACCGACTGAGCATCTTCTTCCTCGGCCAGCGACGTGCCGCCGGGCGGGAGAATGGTCTCGGTCTTGACCACGCGCACCGCGGGATTGGCGCTCGATTCGGGCGGAGTGTTGTCGTTGGCCGCCACGGCCGGCTGGGCGCCCTGCTCCGGAACTGCCAGAACCTGACCGATCCGGAGATTGTTGGGGTTGAGATTATTGCGGGCAATCAGCGCCTTCTCGTCGACGCCGAGCTTCTCGGCGATGTCATGCGGCGTGTCGCCCTTCTGCACCTTGTAGGTCGATCCGGGTGTCGATGTCGCTATGGGCGCCGGCGCGGGAGCGGTCTCCGCCACGCGCGGTCCCGACACGCCGGGGATGACCAGTTGCTGGCCGATCGACAGGCGTCCGTCGGGGAGATCGTTGGCACTCATGATCGCTTCCACCGAAACGCCGTAGCGGTGCGAAAGCGAGGAGAGCGTATCGCCCTTGGCGACCTTGATGCGGTGTCCGGCGACATTCGCGGTGCGTACCATCGCGGGCTCGGCGCGCGGCGCGGGTTGGGCGCCGTAGTTGACCTGCTCGGCGGCGATGCGGCCGCGCGGCGCCGGCGAGTAAGCGGCATCCTGGCGCGGCGTGTAGGTCGGCGGCGGCAGGCTGCTGCGCGCGTATTGCGGTTCGGCCCCGCCCCCTGAGCTATAGACCGATTCAGACGGCAATACCGGCGGCAGCGACGACGTCGAGGCGTAATCGGCGGACGGGGCCTCGGACGGCGTATCGTTGCTGGTGAGATTGAAGGACGGAAAATCGAAGCGCGACGACATGCCGGAGCTGCAGCCGGCCACGGTGAATCCCATGCCCAGGGCGGCCAACACCCCGCAAGCGCGGCCAAAGTTCGACCACAACGCCACTTGCCGCATCCCTCTACTCGCCCCTAAGTACCCGTCGTCATTGAGTAAAGCCTGGATGCAGTTAACAAGCTGTTAACTCTTAGAGAGCGGCCGAAGGATTCGCCGAACGAGGGCATCAGGCGTCTTCCGGCTTCGCGGCAGGCGAGGTCTTGGGCGCGCGCGCGCCGACCCCGGCGCGGCCCTGCACCAGCGGCACGAAACGGACCGGCAGCAGCGGCGTCTGCGTCAGCCCCGCTTCGGTCTTGTCGATCTCGACCAGTTGCTGGGTGTCGCGGGTCTCGCCCAGCGGGATGATCATGCGGCCACCGAGCTTGAGTTGATCGATCAGCGCCGGAGGCGCCTCGCGTGCCGCCGCGGTGACGATGATGCGGTCGAACGGCGCTTGCGGCGGCCAGCCGAGCCAACCATCGCCGATGATGGTGGTGACATTGGTGATGCCGAGCTGGGCGAGGCGCTTCTCCGCCGCCTTCTGCAATTCGCGCCAGCGCTCGACGGTGTAGACCCGGCGGCACAGATGCGACAGCACCGCGGCCTGGTAGCCAGAGCCGGTGCCGATCTCGAGGATCTTGTGGCGCTCGTCGAGTTCGAGCTGCTCGGTCATGAAGGCGACCACGAAGGGCTGCGAAATGGTCTGGCCGCACTCGATCGGCAGCGCGATGTCCTGATAGGCGTGATCGGCGAAGGCCTCGTCGACGAACAGCTCACGCGGCACCCGCTCGATCGCGCGCAGCACCTTGTTGTCGCGAATGCCGCGACGCCTGAGCTGCATGATCAGCCCGATCTGGTCTTGCGCGGATGCCATAGCCAAACCCGCCCCTTTCCGAGGCGGCCAAAGAGTATCCGACGATTCTCGACCCCGGTGTCAAAGACTATAGCCGCTTACCGCCCAAGACTTTGGCAAGCTTCGCGCGGGTCTTCTGGTCGGTATAGTCGAGGCAGAGCGGGGTGACCGAGATGAGATTGGCGCGCACCGCCCAGAGGTCTGTCCCCTTTGGCGGCTTGGCGCTCCGCTTGGCGATGCCGATCCAGTAATAGGCCTTGCCGCGAGTATCGAGACGGTCGTCGATGTCCAGCAAATCCGTGTCGCGCAAGCCTTGCACCGTGGCGCACATGCCTTTGACCGCGTCCGGCTCGCAGTCCGGAAAATTGACGTTGAGCACGGTCCCTTCGGGCCAGCCCGCGTCCAGCAATTTGCGGACGAGCTTCGCCCCGTGGCGCATCGGCGTCTCCCAAATGGGCGTGCCGGTGTCATAGGAGCCGAGGGCGAGGCTCAGGGCCATGGACGGCACGCCAAGCAGCGTGCCTTCGATGGCACCGGCAACTGTGCCCGAATAGTTCACGTCGTCGGCGAGGTTCTGGCCGCGATTGACGCCCGACAACACAAGGTCGGGCGGCTGCTGGCGCAACAGGAAACGCACGCCCATGATCACGCAATCGGTCGGCGTGCCCTTCACCGCGTAATGGCGCTTGCCGAGTTCGCGCATGCGCAGCGGCTCGGCCAAAGTGAGCGCGTGCGCGGCGCCGGACTGATCGGTCTCCGGCGCCACCACCCACACATCGTCGGTGAGATCGGTGGCGATCTTCTCGAGCACGTCGAGCCCAGGGGCCTCGATGCCGTCGTCATTGGTGATCAGGATGCGCATTGCGGGGTCTTATCAAACTTTCTGCCAGCGGGCTCAGTTCCCTTCACGCGTTTGCGCCGAGATGCCGGGCGAACCAGTCGCCAGCGAAGCCAATGGCCTGGGCGAGGCTCGGTCCCGCGTCGAGATCGCCGTGATCGGCGCTGGGAATGACGATCATGTGCTTAGGTCCCGGCGCGTTGGCATAGATCGGCGCCACCGCCTCGATCACGGCAGCGGTGTCGTTCTCGCCATGAACCAGCAGCAGCGGACGGTTGCCCAAGCGGCGCGCAGCGTCCTCGGGGTGAAAATCGAGCATGGCATCGGCGGATGCGAGCCTGAACATGGTCGTGCCGGTGTCGTTGGCGCTGTCTCCGGCGCCGACCTTGAGCTTTTCGTTGGCGGCGAAGAAGGCAGGGCTGAACGGCAGCAGCTCGGTGAGGTCGACCAGGGTCGACTCGCCGGTGGTGGCGACTTGCACGCGCTCCTGCTCGATACGCTGTTTGAACGCGGTCCAGTCCCAAGAGGTTCTGATCGAGGACAGCATCCAGGCCCCTTCGCCCGGTCCGGACACCGACACGACCACCCGCACTTTCGGCTCGCGCGCGGCGAGGATGATCGCCACCGGCCCACCATAGCTATGCCCGTAAACGCCGATGCGAGCGGAATTGACCGCCTGCTGGCTGCGGAGCCAGGCAAAAGCATAAAGCGCGTCGTTGACCCGCGCGGGCGGGTCGATCCACCCCCTCTCGCCTTCGCTCTCGCCATAGCCGGCATAGTCGAAGCGAAGCGAGGCGAAGCCTTTAGCGGCAAGGCCGGTGGCCACCTCCGGCAGCACGAGGTGCTTCACGCCGGACAGGCCCTGGCACAGCAGCACCGCAGGGCAGGGCACTCGCCCCTTGCGGCAGATTGAGTACGCCAGCGAGCTTCACGCCATCGCGGTTGAAGAAACTGACTTCGGTCTCCGGCATTACGCCGCGCGCTCGATCTTGGCGAGGCCGCCCATATAGGGCTTGAGCGCTTCGGGCACGCGGATCGAGCCGTCTTGCTCCTGGTAGTTCTCCAGCACCGCGATCAAAGCGCGCCCCACGGCGACGCCCGAACCGTTCAGCGTGTGGACGAAACGCGTGTCCTTGGCGCCTTTGGGGCGGTAGCGCGCATTCATGCGGCGAGCCTGGAAGTCGCCGCAGTTGGAGCAGGAGGAGATCTCGCGATAGGCGGCCTGCCCCGGCAGCCACACTTCGAGGTCGTAGGTCTTCTGGGCAGCGAAGCCCATGTCGCCGGTCGACAGCGCCATCACGCGGTACGGAATGTCGAGCCGCTTCAACACTTCCTCGGCGCATCCTGTCATGCGTTCGTGCTCTTCGGCCGATTGCTCCGGCGTGGTGATGGACACCAGCTCGACCTTGGAAAATTGATGCTGGCGGATCATGCCGCGCGTGTCCTTGCCGGCCGCGCCCGCCTCGGCACGGAAGCACGGCGTTCCCGCGGTGACGCGCATCGGTAACTTGGTCTCGTCGACGATCTCCTCGCGCACGAGATTGGTCAGCGGCACTTCGGCGGTGGGGATGAGCCAATAATCACCCGCCTGAAACTGGTCATCGCGAAACTTCGGCAGTTGCGCGGTGCCGAACATGGTGTCGTCGCGCACCAACAGCGGCGGGTTGATCTCGGTGTAGCCGTGCTCGGAGGTGTGCAGATCGAGCATGAATTGCGCGAGCGCGCGTTCGAGCCGCGCCAGCGGGCCCTTTAAGACAACGAAGCGCGCGCCTGAGAGTTTGGCGGCCGTCTCAAAATCCATCAACCCGAGCGCTTCGCCGAGCTCGAAATGCTGCTTCGGCTGAAACGCGAATTTCTTCGGCGTGCCGATCTTGCGCAGCTCGACATTGTCGTCGGCGTCGGCTCCGACCGGCACGTCGGCGGCGGGAATATTGGGAATGGTGGCGAGCAGGTCCTGATAAGTCTTCTCGATCTCGCGCCCCGCGGCCTCGCCGTCTTGAATGGCGGTCTTGAGCGCAGCGACTTCCGCCTTTAGCGTCTCGGCCTTGGCCCCATCCTTTGCCGCCATCGCCTGGCCGATCTCTTTCGACGCGGCATTGCGGCGGGCCTGCGCCTCCTGCAATTGCTGAATCGTGGCGCGGCGTTGCTCGTCCAGGCTTAGAATGCGAGTCAACAATTCGCGCGGATCGCGATCGGGAACGCGATCGCCCAGCCCCTTCAAAAAGGCGTCGGAATGATCGCGGATCCATTTGATGTCGAGCACGGGTAAAACCTACAGCCTTTGAGTGATTCCAGGCGTGGCCATCCTATAAAGCTCCATCCGGCCATTGTCATGGCCCGCCCTCTCCTTTCGTCATCGCCGGGCTGGTCCCGGCGATCCAATAGTGCCTTTCAACTGGGCGACTTCGAAGCGGGGCAACGCTTCATTGGATGCCCGGAACAAGTCCGGGCATGACGAAGAAGGGTGATTTCACGCAGCCCAAAATGTCTCGTCGCCTGTTTCGACGCGAGCTTAGAAATGTTCCTTCCCCGAAGGGGGTGGCGCGCCGAAAGACGCAAACGTGTAGCTCCGCGATCCTTGCGGACCACGGCGGGCGCGTCGCGGCGCGCCATTACGGTGACTTGCGGTGGCCGGCCCCGCTTTCGCTGCACCTGACCCCGCTGCCCGGCCTGGACCACGTCTAACGGGCCAGACAGCGTTTGGAGTAGGCCGGCGAGTCGTCAGCCAGCTCCTGGCAGGGCCCTCGTAGTGGACCCGGGGGGAGCCCGGCGCCGCCCCGAGTGCCTGACAGCGACGCCAGACCCGCGGGGACACCGCGCCTCATCCCGCCTCACGACGCCTCGCGAAACGCCCCTTCAGAAGGACGAGGTGGGCACAGTGTAACGCCGATTTCAGCTTGGGGGACAAAGCCGGGATAGCGATCAGCCAGGGTTGAAAGCCGCCGCTAGTGGGCTCCCGCGCCGATCTCCCGGGTCCGGCGTTCGTCGCGCAAATCGGTCCTGACGCGCGGCAGCGCTTCAGGGTGGCAGCGCTGGATGAAGGCGATCATCTGCTCCCGAATCTCGCAGCGCAAATCGAACGCCTTCGGGGCTGCGCTG
>JBBQXL010000056.1:0-15009 GCA_038209695.1 Hyphomicrobiales bacterium | reverse complement strand
CCCGCGATGCCGGCCCTCGGCCAGCTTCCGCGCTTCAATGTCCTGCTCCCAGGACTGATTGGCGACGATCAGCGCCACCTTGGGATGGGCGCGCAGCATCTCCACCGTCGCGTCGGTGCTGGCGTCGTCATAGGCGATGATCGCGTCGACTTGTCCGCCGACGTAATCGAGCGTGTCGGGCAAGATCAGCGCCTCGTTGCGGATGCGCGTCATCCCGACCAGTAGATGCTCGCGGCCGAGCAGCTGTTCGTTGCCGGGGATGATCCGCTCGCTGTCGCGGAGCTGCCAACTGTCCCTCTTGGTTGCAACCAATTGATGCACCTCGGATGCGGCGCAAGTCGGCGCCAGATTGAGCTTGCGCGGGTAGCATACCGGTGCCCATAGTGAGCGGCACCTTCGCGCTTAGTGATAGGCGTGGAGTTGGACCGACGGCAAGACTATCGCGCCGACTACCAGCACGACGCTCTTTCCCGAAAATTCAAGTCGCTCAGCGGCCCCTAAGGGCCGAAAGGCCTGGCCTGCCCCATCCGCGCCGCTGGGTCGACCCACCGATCGCGCCAACCTCGGAGACACCATGCAGCACCCGGGCTTCTTCCGGCGCGCAGGACCCTATCCCTTGAAGGCGATCGCCCAAGCGGTCGGCGCCGATCTCGACATTGGCGGCGACGGGGACCGGGAGATCGACGATCTGCGTCCCCTCCATCAGGCGACGCGTACCCATCTCACTTTTTGTGCCAGCCGCAAATATGCCGGCCAGCTCGCCGACACCCATGCCGCCGCCTGTCTCATCAAGCGCCGCGACGCCGGGCTCGTGCCCGAGGGCGCCGCGCGGGTCATGACCGAAATACCGCATCGCGCGTTCGCCATGGCGGTCGGGATGCTCTACCCCGGAGCGCTTCAGCCGACCGCCACGGCGGCTGCGACGCAGGCGCAAGGACAGTTGATCCATCCGACCACCGAGATTGCCGAAGGGGTTACGCTCGAGCCCGGCGCCATTATCGGGCGCGAGGCACGGATCGGCGCCGGCACGACCATCGCCGCCGGCGCGGTCGTCGGCTATCGCGTGTTCGTGGGACAGAATTGCTATATCGGTCCCGGCGCGACCGTGACGCATGCCCTGATCGGCGACCGCGTAATTATCCATCCCGGGGTGCGCATCGGCCAGGACGGCTTCGGCTATGCCATGAGCGCGGCGGGACATTTCAAGGTGCCGCAGGTCGGACGGGTCATGATCGGCAACGATGTCGAGATCGGAGCCAATTCGACCGTCGATCGCGGCTTTCTCACCGACACCGTGATCGGCGACGGCACCAAGATCGACAATCTGGTGCAGATTGCCCACAACGTCGTCATCGGCCGCCATTGCGTGATCGTCTCCCAGTCGGGCATCGCCGGATCGGCGCAGCTCGGTGATTTCGTCATCATGGGCGCCCATTCCGGCGTGGTGGAGCATGTCAAGATCGGCGACGGCGCGCAGATTGCCGGCATGGCCCACGTGAAAGACGATGTCGTGGCCGGTGCCCGCATGGGCGGCACGCCGGCTCGGCCCTTCCGGGAGTGGGCCCGCGAAGTTGCGGCGATCAAGCAACTCGGCAAGAACGGTCGCGCCGCAATCTAAGGCGCGCTCGGTGTCGCGGAGCTGCTAAGTCCCCGTCTCGGCTATCCTGAGCGATCTTGCTCAGCCTCGACCGGCGCAAACACGGTCTGCGGCTGGCCGACCCCCTTGAGCGGGAATGAGCCGATGCTCTTGAGCTCATGTTCCGACAGACGGCTTTGGAAGGCGGTGGACAGAAGCAGGCTTTCGCCGAGCCGGCCGCACAGATCGGCGATGCGCGAGGCGAGATTCACGTCGCGGCCGATGACGGTGTAGTCGAGGCGCGCACCGGAGCCGACATTGCCGTAGGCGGCGTTGCCGAAATGGAGCGCGATGCCCACCCCAAAACGGGCCGCGCTCTGGGTGGTGTCGTTGCGGCGCGCGACCTTGAGCAGGCCGGCGCGCGCGGCGGCAAAGGCCCGCAGGCAGGCCTCGACGTCGCCGTTCTCGCCGGCGCGGAAGATCGCCAGGATTCCGTCGCCCATGAACTTCAACACCTCGCCGCCCCGCTCGTCGATCGGCGGCACGATGCAGTCGTAATATTCGTTGACCAGCGCCGTGGCCGCCTCCTCGGACAAATGGGCGGTCAAGCCGGTGAAGTCGCGCATATCGGCGAACAGAATCGCGGCGCGGATGCGCAGTACCTCGCCGCGTCTCACGTCACCCGAGAGAATCCTGAGATGCGGCTCGTCGCCGACATACATGCGCATCACCTCGCGCATGACGCGGTTCAGCGCCAGCACCTCCTGAAGCGCCGCTAGCGTCGGGAAAATCGACCGGAGCACGGCGATGTCCTGATCGGAGAAGCCGTTGGGCGCGCGGGTGGCGAAGGTGAAGCCGTTATGCATGCCGTTCGGCAGTACGACCGGGACAGCGATGTGATGCGTGTAGCCGGCGGCCTTCAGCGGCGCGACGATGTCATAGGCCTCGTCCGGCGTGTCGGGCAGCCAAGTGAAGATCCACTCATTCAGGCGGTGAGCTTCCGCCAAAGGCCGTTTCCCGCTCGCGTCGGAACCTCGCTCATGCGCATAGATGTGTTCCCGGGCGGAACTGCCAAGTTCCCAAATGCGGGCGTTGGCGGCGCGCTCGGCATGCCTGAGCTCGACGGCGCTGGTCGTCCGGTCAATGGGGACGCCCGCGTCCCGCAGCATGAGGGAGACCACCTCCAAAATAATATTGGGGTCGCCGATCTCGCGCGCCTCGCCGAGCAGCCAATCGCGCACCGCCAACGACTGGCGCAACCTCTCGTTGGACAGGATGGTCGCGGTTTCCGGTGCAAAAGGGACGTCTGTCGCCACCGTATCGACTCCGCATCGCGGGTAAGGCCTTAAGCGCTGAGGCGCTCGAGCACGTCGTCGGCAATCTCGAAATTGGCATAGACCTGCTGCACGTCGTCCGATTCTTCGAGCGCGTCGATCATGCGGAGGAGCTTCTGGCCGGTCTCCTCGTCGATCGGCACGTCGGTCTTGGCCCGCCATGTGATTTGCGCCGCGCGCGGCTCGCCGAAGCGCTCTTCGAGCGCCTTGGCCACCTGATGCAGCCCGTCCGGATTGCAGTAGACAATGTGCCCATCCTCGCCGGACTCGACATCCTCGGCGCCGGCCTCGATCGCCGCTTCCAGCATCTGATCGGGCGTCGCCGCCGCCACCTCGAACTCGATGGCGCCGAGCTTGTCGAAATTGAACGACACCGCGCCGGTCTCGCCCAGATTGCCGCCAAACTTGGCGAAGATCGAGCGTACGTCGCTGGCGGTGCGGTTGCGGTTGTCGGTCAGAGCCTCGACGATCACGCCGACGCCGCCGGCGCCGAAGCCCTCGTAGCGCATGTCCTCGTAATTGGCGCCGCCCGCCTCCTGGCTCTTCTTGATGGCGCGCTCAATATTGTCCTTGGGCATATTCTGAGCCCGCGCGGTGACGACCGCCGTCCTGAGCCGGGCATTCATCGCCGGGTCGGGCAGACCCATCTTCGCCGCCGCGGTGATCTCGCGGGCGAGCTTGGAGAACAGCTTGGAGCGCTTCTTGTCCTGGGCCCCTTTGCGGAACTGGATGTTCTTGAATTTGGAATGTCCGGCCACGGCCCACCCTTTTTGGTTAGCGGCGTTATAGGCGGCTCGTGCCGCAAAATCCAGAGCGGGCCAAGCGCTCGGGCCGTCCCTTAGCGAAGCCTTAACCCTACCGGCCCGACAGTTGACGGCTTGGGAGACTCGCTAGGCTTGCGCGCCTGGCAACTGGACGGGGGGAACCATGACGCAGATTTCGAAGCCAGCCGCCAAAGCCCAGGACCAGGTGATGCCGGCCCTCTCGCTGTCGGAACTTTGCTCCGAAGCCGCCGATCATGTCGCCCAGGCGCGCATGTCGCTGTTCGACGAAACCGGCAATGCCGATCGTGCCCTGCTCCATCTCGACGAGGCCATCTTCTGCTTGAAGCGCCTCCTGGCCCACGGCCGGGCATCGGGTGCAACCGCATCACGCCTCCGCTCGGCTTAAGCCTCAGGCAGAAAGAACGCAGGCTCGGCCTGCGCCAGCCTGCCGCCGAGCCGCAACGGGGCGACGGCACGCGCCAATCCGGTCGCATCGTCAACCTCGATCGCCACGCCGCACAACGTGGCCTCGCCCGACGACGGCGCGAACCGCCCGGTTGGGATTTTGGTGAGGAAGCGCTGGATCGGTTCCTCCTTGTCCATGCCGAGCACCGAATCGAAATCGCCGCACATGCCGGCATCGCTGATATAGGCGGTGCCACCCCCGAGAATCTGCTGGTCGGCGGTCGGCACATGGGTGTGCGTGCCGATCACGGCGCTGGCCCGCCCATCGACGAAATGCCCAAGCGCTTCCTTCTCGGAGGTCGCCTCGGCATGAAAGTCGATCAGGATGGCGTCGGCGCCGGCCTTGAGCCCGCATGCGTCGAGCTCGCGCTCGATGGCGCGAAACGGGTCGTCGAGATCGGTCATGAATACCCGCCCCTGTGCGTTGATCACCAGCACTTCGGCGCCGCTCTTGGTCTTGAACAGGCCGACGCCTTTGCCGGGCGTGCCTGGCGGAAAATTGAGGGGGCGCAGCATTCGGTCGTGGCGCTCGATGAACACCAGCGCCTCGCGCTGGTCGAACACGTGATTGCCGGTGGTCACCACGTCGGCCCCGGCGTCGAGCAGTTCGTTGAGGATCGGTTCGGTGATGCCGAACCCGCCGGCGGCGTTCTCGCCGTTCACCACCACGAAATCGAGGGCGTAGCGCTCGCGCAAGCCGGGCAATTGCTCCATGACCGCCGTGCGCCCGGACCGGCCAACCACATCCCCGAGAAACAGCATACGCATGACTGCCGCCGATCCACCTGGCCCTCGCCCGAGGCCAATGCCATAGGCGTCAATAGCGAATGGCGGCGCGCGCCGCCAGCGTCCTCGGCTTAAGCGGGCGGCAGGGTTAGCGGCAGGGCTAGAGAGATGGCGAAGCCACGATGGTCGTCGGAGCGTAGATCCCGGTATCCCTACATTAAGTAGGTGGGCGCCAAGTGACGGAGACCACGGTCCCCGCCAGGGTCGGCTCCCTTAGGATCTTATAGGGCCCTGGGATTGTGCTCCTAACGTGCCTCGCAGCCCGCCGTCTCGACTATAGTCACGAAACGGGCTACCGCGGCTAGCGCGATTTAAGGCCGCTTGGCCGCATGCGCCGGCGCGTCGATTTCGCTGCCGAAGCGCTGGTGCAGCATTTCCAGACGGTCGGCGGCGGCGCTGACCCGCTGGGCGAGATCGCTCTGCACCGATTTGACCGAATCGTCGGCAACCGACCGGTCGCGGCGGACTTCGGCGAGAGAAGCTTTCAGCTCCTGCATCTGCCGCCGGAGCTCCCACAACTCGTCGGTGACGAGCAAGGACGCCATCAGAATCAGCCGGTCGTCGCCGACTTGGCCGAATTTCCGCTTCATGGTGTCGACATGGGAGCCGAGATATTCGGCCAGGGCGATCAGGTGGTTTTCCTCCCCCTCGCCGCATTCCAGCCGGTAGGTCCGGCCGTTCAAAGTTACGCTGACCTGACCCATGACCAACCCCCGCTCGGCAGCTTCACCCGGCACAACCGGCATGATCTACCCCGGAACAGCCGGCATCAAGTCCTTGAGTGTCTCCATGACCGACTCGAGCCGGTCGGAAACCTCCTCATTGGCGGATTTCAGGCGGCGGACCCGGTTCTTCTCGGCGTCGAGATCGCGTAGAAGCCGGTCGCGCTCCTCCGACAGGAAGCGCACTTGCTCCTTTAGCGCCGCCACCGAGACGCCGTCTCCACCTTCGGAAAAAACCTGCCGCAAGAAGGTCTCGAGCTGATCGACCGCAGAGTCGAGCCGCTCGGTAGCCTGTTGCAGAGCGTCAGGTTGACTCATCCCGCTGCACCCTCCCCGCTCAGGCGCCGCTTTTTTGCCAGCCGGGTATCAAGCTGCTGGACCCACGGATTAAAGTCAATGTGGTGGCGGCACGTGCGATGTTCAACAACCGTTTACCTCCCAATTGGTTCCACCCTCGGTCATTGACAGCGCCGCGAGCCGTATGTTTTGAGACAAGCGCTATTAAAGTCTGGTCAACGCAAGCGACGCGGCGGAATCCGTTGATGATGGCCGAAGTCAAGTCTCGGTGCCGGCTCTATTTTCAGGTGCCAACGCAACCATCGGCAATGCTCGCCGCGCAGCTCGCGCAAGCGCTGGCCAGCACCGATGCGGCGTGCGTGTTGCTTTGCGCCGAGGACGCGCCGTTCGACGAACCTCATGTGGAGAGCTTGATCGAGTTGGTGCAGAGCAGCGGACTGGCTTGTCTCATCGAGCGCGATGCCGCGCTGGCCGAGCGCCTAGGCGCCGATGGCGTGCATATCGCGGCCGATCCCGCCCTTTACGCCCAATCGCGCAAGCTTCTCGGCGAGAGCGCCAACATTGGCGCCGGTTGCGGCTTGGACCGGCACGCCGCAATGCAGCTGGCGGAACTGGGCGCCGACTACGTGGCGTTCGGATCGGAGGCCGGAGGCACTATCGACACAATCGATCAGTGTGCTGAGCTAATAACCTGGTGGTCGGAAATCTTCGTCGTGCCTTGCGTCGCCTGGAACGTTGATAATGCAGAGCGAGCGGCGAAGCTTGCCGCGCTCGGTGCCGATTTCGTCGCGCCCTCATCCAGCCTCTGGCAGGCGGCTGACGCATCGACGCGTATTGCCGAGATCGATAGTGCTATCCGCCAAGCGCGGAGAGCCGCATGAGGGCGTTGCGGGTCTGCGCTGCCGCAGCATTTGCACTGGCAGTCGCCGGCGCGCCGGCTGGCGCCACCGAAAGCCCCTCTTATGTCGCCTATGTCCAGGGCAAATATCTGACGGCGCTCAAGCTCGCCGAGGAAGAGGCGGCCAAGGGTTCCAAGGAGGCCTTCACGCTGATGGGCGAAATCTACGCCGAAGGGCTCGGCGTGGCACAGGACTACGGCAAGGCCGCCGACGCCTATGCCAAGGCCGCCGACCTCGGCGATGCCAATGCCCAGCTCTCGCTCGGGCTTCTGGTCGCCGACGGCATCGGTGTGAAGAAGGACCTCCGCATCGCCGCCGATCTGTTCGAGCGGTCGGCCAATAGCGGCAATCCGGCGGCCGAATACAATCTCGCTCTGATCTATTTGCATGGAAGGGGACGCCCCGAGAACGAGGCCAAGGCCGCCGAATGGATGCAGAAAGCTGCCGAGGGCGGCAACCCGCAAGCCCAATTCGATCTTGGCGCCCTCTACCAGTTCGGCCGCGGCGTGCCGATCGACAAAGCCAAGGCGGCGGAATGGACGGCGCGCGCGGCGGACGCCGGCCTTGCCGATGCCCAGGTCGAATACGGCGTGATGCTCTTCAAGGGTCAAGGTACCGCCGTGGACGAGGCTCGCGCGGCCAGAATGTTCCTCCTCGCCGCCGAGCAGGGCAACCCGGTCGGCCAGAACCGACTGGCGCGGCTTTACGCCAACGGCGTGGCGGTCAAGGCCGATCCCGTGCAAGCCGCCAAATGGCATCTGCTCGCCCGCGCCGGGGGCGTCAGCGACTTCGCGCTCGATATCGTTCTGTCCAAACTCACCAAGGAACAACGGGCCGAAGCCGAGGCCGCAGCCGAAGCCTGGCAGAACGGGCGGTTGAACGAGTAGGTGTGTGCGCTGCGGCCGCCCTTGACAGCGGCGGGGCCGCGCGTCTTAAAGGCGACACCCAGATTCTCCAAGGCATTCCATGAAGATCAACGGCAACGAGATTCGTCCCGGCAACGTCATCGAGCATAAGGGCGCCCTATGGGTTGCCGTGAAGACGCAAGCCGTGAAGCCCGGCAAGGGCCCGGCCTATGCCCAAGTCGAGCTCAAAAACGCCATCGACGGCACCAAGCTCAACGAGCGCTTCCGCTCGTCCGAGACGGTTGAGAAGGTGCGCTTGGAGCAGAAGGACTATCAGTACCTGTTCACCGATGGCGACATGCTGACCTTCATGGACATGGATACCTACGATCAGATCCAGATCCGTAGCGACTTCCTGGAGGAGCGGGCGGCCTTTCTCCAGGACGGCATGAAGGTGACGGTCGAGAGCCATGAGGGCAGGCCGATCGGCGTCACCCTGCCCGATCAGGTCACGCTCGCCGTGGTCGAGGCCGAGCCGGTGATGAAGGGTCAGACCGCGGCCTCGTCCTACAAGCCGGCGATGCTCGAGAACGGCGTGCGCATCCTAGTGCCCCCCTTCGTCGGGGTGGGCGAGCGCGTGGTAGTCGATACCAACGAGATCACTTACGTGCGCCGCGCCGAGTAGGACGGCCCCGCACGGTTTTTTAGGTAACACATTGCGATTATTGGTCTGGCCGGGCTTGCCCCGGCCCTCCACGTTCGTGTGAAAAAGAAAATCGTGGATGTCCGGCACGGGGCCGGGCATGACAGATCGCAAGGAATGAGAGAGCCATGCCCGCATCCGCCCTGATGACCGTCATGCTCGCCGCCGCCCGCAAAGCCGGCCGCAGCCTGGCTCGCGATTTCGGCGAGGTCGAGCAGCTCCAGGTCTCGCTCAAAGGTCCGGCCAATTTCGTCAGCGCCGCCGACACCCGCGCCGAGGAGATCCTCTTTACCGAGCTGACCCGCGCCCGCCCCGGCTACGGTCTCCTCATGGAGGAGCGTGGCCTGGTCGAAGGCGCTGATCGCACCCATCGTTGGATCGTCGATCCTCTCGACGGCACCACCAACTTCCTGCACGGCATCCCCCACTTCGCCATCTCTATCGCGCTGGAGCGTGACGGCGAACTGGTGGCGGGCTTGATCTTCAATCCGGCCAATCAGGAGATCTTCACCGCCGAGCGGGGCAAGGGCGCCTATATCAACGATCGCCGCCGCCTCAGGGTCGCGGCCCGCACCGAGATGGCGTCATCAGTGATCGCCACCGGCATCCCGCATAGCGGCAAGCCGGGACACGAACTCTTTCTCAACGAGCTTGAGTCGGTGATGCACACCTCGGCCGGGATACGGCGCATGGGCGCCGCCTCGCTCGACCTGGCCTGGACCGCGGCCGGCCGGCTCGACGGCTTCTGGGAGCTTAACCTCAAGCCCTGGGACCTCGCCGCCGGCATCGTCATCCTGCGCGAAGCAGGCGGCTATATCAGCGACACCGACGGCAAGGATGCCATGCTCAAGACCGGCAGCGTCATTGCCGGCAACGAGCCGATCCACCGCCATCTGCTCAAGCTGCTCAAGACCGCCGGCGCCACGCGCGACGTCGCCGCCACGCTTTAGACCGCTGGACCGGCCTGGCCCCGGCCCCTGCAAACCAACCGTCCGCCCTGAGGTTGCCGTTTTGCGTGTCATAGTATTCGGTTAAGCTCGAACCGCTTGGTCCGCCCGACTCGCAAACGAAGGTCTGATGGCACCGGTCACATACAAGGTCAAACTCACGCGCCCCCAGGTCTTTCTCTGGCGCATGACTCTGTTCCTCATCCTCGCCGTCCTGCTGGCCATCATCCTCGACGGCCAGACCCAGCAACTGCGCAAAAGCTTTCTGGCCAATCCCGGCTTGAACGCGCTGATCATCGGCGTGCTGCTGGTCGGCATCGTCTATTCCTTCCGCCAGGTGCTCCGGCTTTATCCGGAGATCAACTGGGTCAACAATTTCCGCATCTCCGATCCGGGCATCACCTCGGACAAGACCACCCCGGTGCTGCTGGCGCCGATGGCCACCATGCTGAAAGACCGCACCGGCCATCTGTCGCTGGCTACCGGCGCGATGCGCTCGCTGCTCGACTCGGTCGCCTCCCGCCTCGAGGAGCAGCGCGAGACCACGCGCTATCTGGTCGGGCTGCTCATTTTTCTCGGCCTGCTCGGCACGTTCTGGGGCTTGCTGCAAACCGTGAGCACCGTCGGCGCCACCATCGGCGCGCTCGACAGCAATGCCGGCGACAACGTCATGCTGTTCGACCAGCTCAAGGAGGGTCTGGCCGGCCCGCTCAAGGGCATGGGTACCGCCTTCTCCGCCTCGATGTTCGGGCTGTCGGGCTCCCTGATCCTGGGCTTTCTCGACCTCCAGGCCGGCCACGCCCAAGGCCGCTTCTACAACGAGCTCGAGGACTGGCTCTCCGGCATCACCGAGCTGCAATTGGCCGACGCGCCCGGCGCCAGCGGCGGCGTGTCGCCGCAAGTCCGCTTCGCATTGCTCGACATGCAGCGCTCGCTCACCGATCTGAGCGACAAGGTCGAATTGAAATTGCTGAACGACAATACCGGCGACGCGGTCAAGGATCTCGCTGCCGGCGTGGACAAGCTGATCCGCCAGATGCGCGCCGAGCAGAAGGTCGTGCGCGAGTGGGCCGACGAGCAGGCCCAGCAGCAGCACGAACTCGCCACCGTGCTCCGTCAGATCACCGACAAAGCGAAGCTGCCGGCGCGCGAGGAGCGCAAGTAGATGTCGCTGGCGCGCGCCCGTCGCGGACGCTACCAGGCCAATTACTGGCCGGGCTTCGTCGACATGCTCTCCACCTTGCTGCTGGTGGTGACGTTCCTCATGTCGCTGTTCATGCTCACCAACTTCATCGTCAGTCAGGCTTCTAGCGGCAAGGACACCATGCTGTCTCGGCTGAACCGCCAGCTGGCCGAGCTGACCGAGCTGCTCGCGCTGGAGCGCTCGAAGAAGGAATCGGTCGAGGATAGTCTCGCTGCGCTCCAGGCGACGTTGAGCGACAAGGACAAGGAAAACCAGCGCCTGTCCGGGCTGCTCGGCTCGTCGAGCGGCCAGACCCAAAGCGCCGAGGATCGCGCCCGCGCCCTTGGCGCCTCGCTCGACGAGCAGAAGAAGATCACCAACGACGCCCTGGCCAAGGTCGAGCTGCTGAACCAGCAATTGGCCGCCTTGCGGCTTCAGCTCAACTCGATCCAGGAGGCGCTCGAGGCCTCGGAGGCCAAGGACAAGGAAAGCCAGGCCAAGATCGCCGATCTCGGCCAGCGGCTGAACGTGGCACTCGCCAAGAAGGTGCAGGAGCTGTCGCGCTACCGCTCCGACTTCTTCGGCAAGCTCAAAGAGGCGCTTGGCAGCCGGTCGGACTTCCAGATCGTCGGCGACCGCTTCCTATTCCCCTCCGACGTGCTGTTCGATTCAGGCTCGGCCGATGTGCGGCCCGAGGCCACGCCGCAGCTCGACCAGCTCGCCGCCGCGCTGCACGAGCTGGAGACGCAAATCCCGCCGGACATCGCCTGGGTGATGCGCATCGACGGTCACACCGACATCAAACCGATCGCCACGCCGGAATTTCCCTCCAACTGGGAGCTGTCGAGCGCGCGGGCGATCTCGGTGGTGCGGTATCTGATTCAGCAGGGCGTACCAGCCAACCGGCTGGTCGCGGCGGGCTTTGGCGAGTTCCAGCCGATCGACGCCGCCGATAGCGACGAGGCGTTGCGCAAGAACCGCCGCATCGAACTGAAGCTGACCGAGCGCTAGAGCTTCTATTCCGCGGCGTCGGGCGCGAATTGCAGCTCGGCCAGCCGCTTATAGATTCCGCCCTTCGCGATCAGGCTCTGATGCGTGCCCTGTTCGACCAGGCGGCTATGGTCGATCACCAGGATGCGGTCGGCGCGCACCACTGTGGCCAACCGGTGGGCGATCACCAGCGTAGTACGGCCCTCCATGATCTGGTCGAGCGCCTTCTGCACCAGTGTCTCACTTTCCGCATCGAGCGCGCTGGTGGCCTCGTCGAGCAGCAGAATGGGTGCGTTGCGCAATACCGCCCGCGCGATGGCGATCCTCTGCCGCTGCCCGGCCGACAGCGTCACCCCGCCCTCCCCGAGCATGGTATCGTAGCCTTGCGGCAGCGCCGCGACAAAGTCGTGGGCGAACGCGGTCTTGGCGGCGGCCTCGATCTCGCTCCGGCTGGCATCCTTGGCGCCATAGGCGATATTGGCCGCGACCGTGTCCGCGAACAAAGCCGGCTCCTGCGGCACCAGCGCAAACCGCGCGCGCAACTGCTCGAGCGCAACTTCGTTCACCGGCACGCCGTCGACCTCGACCTGGCCTCGGTCCGGATCGTAGAAGCGTAGCAGCAGCGCGAAGATTGTGGTCTTGCCCGCGCCCGACGGCCCGACCAGCGCCACCCGCTCACCCGGCGCCGCATGAAAGCTCACGCGATCGAGCGCACGTGTCTCCGGGCGCAACGGATAAGAGAAGGAGACGTCGCGGAAGGCGACCTCTCCGCGCGGCGGTTCCGGCAACGGCTTCGGGTGACGCGGTGACTTGATCTTGGACTCGACCTCGAGCAACTCGCCCAAGCGCTCGGCCGCGCCCATGCATTGGGCGAGTTCGCCCCACACCTCGCTCAAGCCGCCGACTGCGGTCGCCGCGAGCACGGCGTAGAGCACGAATTGCGACAGCCTGCCGCCGGTCATTGCCCCCGACAGCACATCCTGGGCGCCGTACCACAGCACCCCGACCACGCTGGCAAAGATCAAAAAGATGGCGATGGCGGTGAGCCCGGCGCGCGCCTTGGCCCGCGCATTGGCCGCGTCAAACGATCGGTTGACCGCGTCGCCGAACCGCGCCGCCGCCGCCTGCTCATGGGTGAAGGCCTGCATCACCCTCACCTGAGTCAGGCTCTCGCTGGCATAGGCCGACGCTTGCGCCAGCGTGTCTTGCGCCTGGCGCGATAGCGCCCGCACCGAGCGGCCATAGGCCACCAGCGGCAACATGATGACGGGAATGGCGACCAGCACCGCGAGCGACAATTTTGGGCTGGTCACCACCATCATGATGGTGGCGCCGATCAACAGCAGGATATTGCGCAGCGCCTGCGAGATCGCCGTGCTGGCCGCCACCTTCACCTGCGTGGTGTCGGCGGTGAGCCGGGACATCACCTCGCCCGAGTGCGACACCTCGTAAAAGGCGGGGCTCAAACCGGTCAGATGCTTGAACACGTCGCTGCGGATGTCGGCCACCACCCGCTCGCCGAGCCAATTCACCGTGTAGAACCGCGCGGCGCTGGCCAGCGCCAGCACTAGGCCGATGCCGGCGAGGGTGGCGAAATATTTGTCGATCAAATCCGGCTCGATGCCGGAGAAGCCGAGATCGATCATGCGCCTGACGGCGAGTGGCACGGCCAGCGTGGCGCCGGCCGAGACCAGCAGCGCGACCAGCGCAGCCGCCAGCATCCCCTTGTGGCGAAGGAGATAAGGCCGAAGCGCCAGGAGCGGGCCGAGCGAGGGGCGTTTCGCCGCCGCCGGTCCAGCGCCTTGCGGTGAGTTTTGCCCATGGCTCTCGTGGCCGTCGGGCTGTTGCGTTACCAGTTGCACAAAGAATGGGCCCAGCTGCGGTGTCGACGGCCAGACTGTAAGGGCCTAGGCGGGCGGCGGAAAGGGTTAGCTGCCGCGCCCATACGGCACAGCTTGCGGGCGCGAGCGAGTTCCGTTATAGGCTCCGCTCAACCTAAAGCTGCCGATTTCGCGAAGGCCTGAGCCATGAAGAAAGACATCCATCCGCAATATCACCGCATCACCGTGGTGATGACCGATGGCACCGAGTTCGAGACCTATTCGACCTATGGCGCCGAGGGCGACAAGTTGAAGCTCGACATCGATATCAAGACCCATCCGGCCTGGACCGGCGGCAGCGCCCATCTGACCGATCGCGGCGGCCGGCTTTCCCGCTTCAAGCGGAAATACGAAGGCTTCATCAAATAGCAGATTTGCCCGACTGGAAGGCCTACTCGGCGTCGCTGCCGTAGGCCGCCCGCAGGCGCGTAAGCTGCGTCTTGAGCGGGTGATCGGCCTCCGCGCCGGGCGGCGGCGCGTCGTTGCCGAGCATCTGGTCGAGCCGGATCACCCGTTCCTGAAGCTTAACGCTCTGCTCGATCAGCTCGCGTAACCGGGGCGGCAACGCGCCGAGATCGCGGGCATGCTGCTCGCTTCCCGTCACCGGCAGCTTGATCTTGCGCTGCTCCTCGACCGCCTGCTCCGGCGTGAGCTCGCCCTCGCTGACCGCGCGCCGGATCAACAGCCATGAGGCCAGCTGCATTAACCGTGTGGTGAGACGCATGCTCTCGGTGGCATAGGCTAGCGAATGGGGCGGCCGCAGCTTGCGGGCCTCTTTACGGCCGTCGCCGTCGAGATAGGTCGCTGCCGCCTCGACCAGCGCCATGCCTTCGCGAAAAACTGCCTTGAACTGATCGGAGCGCGCGAACTTGGCGCCAAAGGACACCGTAACGTTATCGTCACGGTCGCCGCTCCTCGATCTCCCCGCCATCGGCCAAACTCCCCGTGTACCCCAGCCGGCGGCATAGTATGCCATGCGCGAGGCGCGTCGTCGCCTTCCGCCCACAAAGGTTAAAGCCTGTGAATTGAGGCAAAAAAAGAGCCGCCATGCGGCGGCTCAGGAAGTTAACAGGGAGGCGTCAAACAGAGTGGACAGGCCACTCAGATCCAGAGGACTGGATAACCAAGACCCTAACGCCAAACCCCTAAGGACGAGTTAACACTAAGCCTGGGTTTACCTAAATGAAGAAAGTGCGGAGCGGCGTCAGCGCTTGAATACGGACTCGGCGGCGCTCTTGGAGGATTGCTTGGCGCGATGGGTTTGCTCGACCCGCGCGATCTCGGCCTTGAGCTGATCGATCAGCGCCTGTAGCTCGCCGACCGAGAGCTTGCTCAGGTCGCCACCAAGCTCATAGCTCTTGGCCTTCTTCGGCGGCGGGGCGAGATCGTCGGTGTCCATTGATGCACTCTAGCATTCCCCTTGCCTGGAAATCGATCACCCAACGAACAGCATGCTCCGTCATGGCCGGGAGAAGTCCCGGCCATCCACGCGCCTCTTTGCAAAAGGCAAATCGTGGATGGCCGTGACAAGCACGGCCATAACGAAATGTGCTTTAAGGTGTCCCGAACATCAGCCATCCGAGGACTCCAGATGCTGCCAAAGACCATGACTGCGATC
>JBBQXL010000055.1:0-15331 GCA_038209695.1 Hyphomicrobiales bacterium | reverse complement strand
GATCGGGCTCTGGTCGATGTCGATCACCTTGTCGAGCTGCTCCAGCCCCTCGATCGTGTCATGCGCGCCGGCCATCTCGCGCGCGCTGTTGAGGCGCCGCGCCACCGCGCGATAGAGCGTCTCGATCAGGAAAGTGGATTTTCCGCCGCCCGACACGCCGGTCACCGCGGTGAACAACCCGAGCGGAATGTCGACGGTGATGTTCTTGATATTGTTCTCCCGCGCGCCCTTCACGGTGAGGCGGCGGCCCTTGGTCGGCTTGCGGCGCTGCTTGGGCGCGGCGATCTGCTTGAAGCCGGTGAGATATTGCCCGGTGAGACTATCCGGGTTGGCCATCACCTGCTCGGGCGTGCCCTCGGCCACCACCGCGCCGCCATGGATGCCGGCGCCGGGGCCCATATCCACCACATAATCGGCGGTCAGGATCGCCTCCTCGTCATGCTCGACCACCAGCACCGAGTTGCCCATGTCGCGCAAGGATTTGAGGGTTTCCAGCAGCCGGGCATTGTCGCGCTGATGCAGCCCGATCGAGGGCTCGTCCAGCACATAGAGTACGCCGGTGAGGCCAGAGCCGATCTGCGAGGCGAGCCGGATGCGCTGGCTCTCGCCGCCAGACAGCGAGCCTGACGCGCGCGACAGGGTCAGATAGTCCAGCCCGACATCGTTGAGGAAGGTCAGCCGCTCGCGGATCTCTTTGAGGATGCGCGCGGCGATCTCGGTCTGCTTGGGCGTCAGCTGGGCCGGCAGCTCGGCGAACCAGCGCGATGCCTCGCGGATCGACATTTCGGTGACCTGGCCGATATGCAGCCCGGCGATCTTGACCGCCAAGGCCTGCGGCTTGAGGCGATAGCCGGTGCACGCCTCGCAGGGCTGGTCGGATTGGTAGCGCGACAGCTCCTCGGTCACCCAGGCGGATTCGGTCTCGCGCCAGCGCCGCTCGATATTGTTGATCACGCCCTCGAACGGCTTGGTGGTCGAGTAATTCCGCACGCCGTCGTCATAGGTGAATGCGATCTCGTCGTCGCCCGAGCCGTACAGCACCACGTTGCGGAAATCCTCGGGCAGCGACTTCCACGGCTTAGTCATCGGCTGGCGATAGGCGCGCGCCAGCGATTCCAGCGTCTGCTGATAATACGGCGAACTGGCCGAGGTGCGCGCCCACGGCGCGATGGCACCGCGCGCCAGGCTTAAGTTTTCGTCCGGCACCACCAGCTCCGGCTCGAAGAACAATTCGGTGCCGAGCCCGTCGCATTCGGGACAGGCGCCATAGGGATTGTTGAACGAGAACAGCCGCGGCTCGATCTCCTCGATGGTGAAGCCCGACACCGGGCAGGCGAATTTGGCGGAGAAGATGATCCGCTCCGCATCCCCGCGCGACGGCGCGTCGGCGAACTCGGCGATGACGATGCCGTCCGACAGCTGCAGCGCGGTCTCGAATGAATCGGCCAGCCGCGCACTCATGTCGGGGCGCACCACCACGCGGTCGACCACCACGTCGATGTCGTGCTTGAATTTCTTGTCGAGGGCAGGGGCCTCGGCGATCTCGTAGAACTGCCCGTCCACCTTCACCCGGGCGAAGCCCTTCTTCTGCAGCTCGGCGAACTCCTTGCGGTACTCGCCCTTGCGGCCGCGCGCGATCGGCGCCAGCAGATAAAGCCTTGTGCCTTCGGGCAGCGCCAGCACGCGGTCGACCATCTGGCTCACCGTCTGGCTCTCGATCGGCAGGCCTGTGGCCGGCGAATAGGGCACGCCGACCCGCGCCCACAGCAGCCGCATATAGTCGTAGATCTCGGTGACGGTGCCGACCGTCGAGCGCGGATTGCGCGACGTGGTCTTCTGCTCGATCGAAATCGCCGGCGACAACCCGTCAATATGATCGACGTCGGGCTTCTGCAGCATGTCGAGGAACTGCCGGGCATAGGCCGACAGCGACTCGACATAGCGCCGCTGGCCCTCGGCATAGACGGTGTCGAAGGCGAGGCTGGACTTGCCGGAGCCGGACAGCCCGGTGATCACCACCAGCTGCTCGCGCGGCAGGTCGAGCGAGACATTCTTGAGGTTGTGCTCGCGCGCGCCGCGGATGGAGATGAATTTGGAGGTCATTCTGTCTGCAATGTCGGCGTGGGCAGCCGGTTAGACAAGGCCCGCAAAGGCTTAGTCCCCAAGAGGTTGGCCGGCAAGCGGAAGGGATGGCTCGGGAGGATAATGCCGCTAGATCAGAGCGAGTTTCTTGAGCCGGGAGCGGATGGCGCCCGGTTTCCGGCCCAGCCGGGCGGCGATGGCGGCCACCGTCTCGCCCTGGTGGTGACGCCGCTTGAGGTCGCTCTCCTCGGCCTCGGTCCAGGTGGCATAAGCCTGGGCATGGGTCTCGCGCATCGCCGCCACCTCGTAGCTCTTGGGGTAGGCGGATTGTCTGGGGGCGCGCGGTGCGCCGGAAGCAGCTTCCGGGGGGCTCGCCGCACAGACAGCGAGAAACGCCGCCTCCTGGCCTGCCAGCATCGCCGCGTCGGGCGCCAACGCTCCGCGCGCCGCCTCGGAATCGGCGCGGAACTCGGCGTCCTTCTCGACCGCGCGCGGATGGACCCGCAAGGCCCGCTCGTTCAGCCCCAACAGATGCAGGCCGGCCAGAGTCCGCAGCCGCGACAGCGCGACATAGCCCTGGCCGTACTCGAAGGCGCGCGAGAGATCGATCACCGCCGCATCGAGCGACATACCCTGGCTCTTATGCACGGTCATCGCCCAGGCAAGCCGGAGCGGCACCTGGGTGATGCTCGCCCGCTCGGTGCCGGCCTCGTCGATTTTCCAGGTGGCGGGCTCGGCCACGATGCGCTTGCCGCCGCGGATCACCACCACCGGATAGCCTTCGTCGGGCTCGAACTCCTCAACCACCCCGAGCGTGCCGTTGACGTAGCGGCCGCCCTGATCGTTCCGGGTGAACATCACCGCCGCGCCAATCTTCAGCGCCAGCAGCTCCGGGGAGAGGCAGCCGCGCTTCAGCGCCTGCACGAACGGCTCGGGCCCCTTGGCGGTCATGCTGAAACTGTGGGTCTTGCCGCCGAGCTTTTCCAGTTGCTGCTGGTTGATGTCGTCGACCGCGGCATTATGGGTGAACAGCCGCGTGCAGCCCTCGGGCCAGCGTCCCTGATCGATCAGCCGGCTCGCCAGAAGCTGGCGGTGGCTGGCGTCGCAGGCATTGGCGCGGATGGCATCGAGCACTTCGAGGAACGGCCGGTCGCTCTGCCGGTGCTGCTCGGACAGATAGCAGACGCTGGGCGCGAGATCGCGCCAGGCCGAGGACGCATGCGCGAACTCCGCGCCGAAGGAATCCTCGCCCTGAGCCAGCGGCAGCATACCCGGCTCCACGCCGCGACGAACGATTGGCGGAAGCTGAAAGAAGTCGCCGACCAGCACCACCTGCAAGCCGCCGAACGGCGCAGCCACGCCTCTGATATGGCGGCACACCGTCTCGACCAGGGTGAGGCTCCGCGCCGGCAGCATCGAGATTTCGTCAATGACCAGCACTTTGGCCCGCTCGATGCGGGTGGCGAGACGGCGATTGGCGGCGAGCGTATCGAGATCGCGCGGGTGCAGCGCGTCGCGTACGCCGATCCCGCTCCAGGCATGGATGGTCACGCCATGCCCGTGCGTGGCGGCGATGCCGGTGGAGGCGGTGTAGGCGTAGTCCACGCCGTGCTGCTTCAGCCATTGCAGATAGCGGTTGACCGTGTGGGTCTTGCCGCTTCCGGGCTGGCCGGTGAGGAAGATGGATGCACCGGTCTTGAGCAGAGCCAGCGCCTCGCCTTGGGTCATGCTTTGAACGCCCTCTTGAGACTCGACGCCCCAGCGATAGCCTAAGTCGGGGGTGCTACGAGCGGCAAGGGGCAGGCCGAAGTCGGTGGTTCCTAAGACAACCGGCCTTGGGTCGGCCTCCAATCCTGTGCTAGTTCTCACCTATGACGACACTCATGCAACAGGCGCTCGAAGCCGTACGCGATTGGCCTCAGGATCGGCAAAACGAAGAGCTTCTGTTGGCGCTCGATCGTCTGGGCACAACTCCCTACCGTGCCACGGCCGAGGAACTCCGCGCGATCGATGAGGCTCTTCAGCAGGTGGCGCGCGGCGAGCGGGCGACCCCGGCCCAAGTGGAAGAGGCCTTCGCGCGCTTCCGCAAGTGAGGATCGCATACAGCCCGAGGGCTGTAACCGATCTGGCGGAAATTGGACGTTACCTCGCTGAGCAGAACCCAGCCGCCGCCGCCGCCGCTGTTGAGCAGCGAATTCGGATCATCGTGGAGCTGGCGGCGCTGTTCCCGGCGAGCTTGTCATCCTGCATATCAGGCATTCAGCGCGAGATACGGTCGACCCAGGCGAGCTTTAGGAATGATAGCGGGAATGCGCCGGGTCGTGCATAGATGCAGGGCCCTATGACTCTTCCCCACACGACTCTCTCCCGCACGCAGACCGCTCTCATCGTCGCCGGCATCGTCGCCGTCGCGGCGCTGACGCTTTATCTCATGGGCCATCCGCTCATCTGCAAATGCGGCACCGTCAAGCTCTGGCATTTCGACGTCGCCAGCGCGGAAAATTCCCAGCATCTGATCGACTGGTATACGCCGTCCCACGTCATTCACGGCTTCCTGTTCTATTGGCTGCTGTGGCTGGTATCGCGCTACCTGCCACTCTCCTTCAGAGCGCGGCTCGTTCTCGCCGTCGCCATCGAAGCGTCCTGGGAGGTGGTCGAGAACACCGACTTCGTCATCAATCATTATCGCGAGATGACCATCTCGCTCGATTATTACGGCGACAGCGTCATCAACTCGGTGAGCGACATTCTGTTCATGGTGGCGGGCTTCTGCCTCGCCGCGCGCCTGCCGGTCTGGCTCACCGTGATCCTCGCGGTGGCGCTCGAGCTGTTCATCGGCGCGATGATCCGGGACAATCTGACGCTGAATGTGCTGATGTTCGTGTGTCCGCAAGACAGCGTGCTGCACTGGCAGCAGGGACGCTAGGGCAGGGCGCCTCAAACGGCGCGGGTCAAATCCGAATGGTGACGCCGAACCCCATGCGGAGAATGAGCCAGAGAAACACCGCGACCGTCGGATAGAAGGTGATGCCGAAGCCGAAGGCGCGCACGAACGGATTGTAGTGATAGCCGATCCAGAACAGCACGCGCCCCAGCAGGAACAGCGCGGTGAGGATGATGAGCGAGCGCGCTTCCTCGGGCGGGCAGTACAGCGCCATGCCGGCATTGCCGATGAAATAGAGGATGAACTGCTCGAACGTGTTGAGGATGAACCTGGTGTTGATGTCGAGGGCGGAATTGGGCTTGGCGGTGCGGCCCACCCACATGCTCGGGTCGAGGCGCTGCGCGGCGACGATGCAGATGGCGAGCACCGCCGGCATGATGGCGACGACGGCGTCCTTGATGACCAGAGCGATGCGATCGCCGAGGGTCCAGTCGGTCGGCACCCAATCCCACAGCAGCTTGGCGACGGCGAAGAAGGCGGCGGCGAACAGCCAGTTGCCGACCAGGACGAAGATGAACGGCCATTGCCGGGCGGTGAAGCCGAGAACTTGCTGGCGCGGATGACGCCGCGTGCTCAGGCGGCGCTTCGGGGCGTGTCGCTGCTCGACAGACCGTTGCATATTGCTGTTGTCCCTGCTGTCAGGCGCGCGCCACGAAGCCGACGCGCCGCCGGTGAACCCACCGTGGAATGTTGTTCCCTAAGGCATAGGGCGCAAGTCGCCAACTCTCAAGATGCGGGGGACTGGACGCATGAGAACAAAACGTGTACACAGTTTGGGATGCTCCCTGGGCTGTGGACAGGACCGTTGCCGTCTGGCAGGCGGCGCCTCGGGGGAAGTAGAGTGGGGCAACATCAGCCCGTACAGCGCCCTGGAGGTCTCATCATATGGCCGGATCGGTCAATAAGGTCATTCTGATCGGCAATCTCGGTGCCGACCCCGAAATCCGTCATACCCAAGACGGCCGGGCCATCGCCAATCTGCGCGTGGCCACGAGTGAGAGCTGGCGCGACAAATCGAGCGGCGAGAAGCGCGAGAAGACCGAATGGCACCGCGTGGTCATCTTCAACGAAAATTTGGCCAAGATCGCCGAGCAATATTTGAAGAAGGGCTCCAAGGTCTATCTCGAGGGCTCGCTCCAGACCCGCAAATGGGAGGACCAGCAGGGCCAGGAGCGCTACACCACCGAGATCGTGCTCCAAGGGTTCAACGGTCAGCTCACCATGCTCGACGGCAGGCGCGATGGGGCCGGCGAGAGCGAGCCGCGCGGCGGCGGTGATTTCGGACGGTCCAAGGCGCTCAGTGGCGGTGGCAGCGGCGGCGCCGCCTTCGACAAAGAGCTCGACGACGAGATCCCGTTTTAACCCTTACCAGTCGTGACGACGCTGCTCAGCCTGGCCGAGCGGCCGGCGTTAAGCACGACGCTTAATGCTGTCGGTAGCCGGAGCTGTCGGGCAGCCGGCGCCATCGGTATGGTCCTTGCGAGGGTGGGAAGCGCGAGGCGCCGACCCGGGCCGCGCGCTTCGCTCACCCATCAGGACACGGAATGGACCGATGGCGAACACGATCGCCGCTCTGCTGCACGGCAGAGACAACAATTTCAATCTGATCAGGTTTCTCGCGGCCTCGGCCGTGATCTTGGACCACAGCTTCGCCCTGGTCGCGCCCGAGCGCGAGGCGAGTGCGCTGATCGATTTCGCCGGGCTCGACCTCGCGCGCGTGGCGGTCGACGTGTTCTTTATCGTCTCGGGTTTTCTCGTCACCCGCAGCGTGCTCACGCAGCCGACTTTGGTCGACTATGCCGTGGCCCGATTCCTGCGCCTGTTTCCGGCGCTGCTGGCCACCTGCATCTTCATCGCCTTCCTGCTCGGCCCGGCCGTGACCACTGTCTCGCTCCAGGACTATTTCATCGATGCGCGGACCTGGCTCTATGTGCCGCTGACCGCTTCGCTCGTGACCTATTCGCTGACGCTGCCCGGCGTATTTGAACACCTGCCCATGAGCGGGGTGATCGACCCGCCACTCTGGACCTTGCGCTACGAGTCGATGTGCTACGTGCTGCTCGCGCTCTTCGCGCTGGTCGGCCTGCTCGCCACGCGCGCCCGGGCGTCGCTGACGCTGGCCGGCATCTTCGCCCTCTATCTGTTCGTCACCTTTGCCACGCCGTGGCGGGAGGAGGTGGCCGCAATCGACAGCGCGTCCCGCTTCATCTTCGATTTCTTCATCGGCGGCGCGTTCTATCTCTACGCCGACAAGATCAAGCTCGACAGTCGTATCGCGCTCGCGCTGGTGTTGGCCGCGATGCTGGCTCTCGGCACCGGGGGCTACGAAATGGCGCTGAGAGTGGCGCTGGCCTACGGCATCTTGTGGTTTGCCCTGGTGCCGGCCGGCCCGCTCCGGCGCTTCAACCTGATCGGCGACTATTCCTACGGTCTCTATATTCTGTGCTTCCCCATCCAGCAGACTTTCGTGATGCTCGACCCCGCCATCGGCTCCGGTGCCCTATTCGCGTGCAGCTTCCCGGCCGTGCTGGCGATCGCCGTGCTGTCGTGGCATTTCATCGAGCATCCCGCGCTCAGGCTGAAAGCTAGCGCGGGCGACAGCGTCGGCAGTCTGCTGCACGGCGCCCAGCTCAAGCTCACCGCGCTGCTGGGACGCGGCGCCGCGCCCAAGGCCGAGCGCTCGGCGAGCGCGCCCTGACGCTGCAAGACGCTGTGAAAGCATAAAGAGAGCCCGGCCTGCTGGGCAGACCGGGCTCGGTCGTTACGACTTAGACGAGGCCAGACGAATTACTGAGCCCGATCCTCGCGATCTTCCTTGTTCTCGCCGACGGCGACCTTCTGCTCGGCCAGCGTCTGGTAGTCAGGCGCTGAGGCAAGCGTCTCCTGGCTCACATTGGCGATCACTTTGATATTGTTGTTTTCGTCGCGGACGAATCTGAGGTCATCGAAGCCGAGGGCCACGTCCTTTTCGCCGATGCCGAGGAACCCGCCGGTGCCGACCAGCACGGCAATGACCTTGCCGCTCTCGTCGGTGACGAGATCGTTGATGTCGCCGACGGTCTCATCCTGGCTGTTGACCACCGACTGGCCGATCAGGTTCGAGGCGAGCATGTCGGTGCTCTCCTGCTTGGACAGAAAGCGCGGTCCGCTCAGCGCGGCGCTCTCCGACGATTTCGGCATGATGGAATCCGGCGCCTGCGACGACTGCGTCGGCGGCGCTGCCTGGTCCGGGCTGGCCGGCATCATCTCCGACGACTGACCCGGGACGGCGTCAGGCGCGGACGTTTCGCCGGTCATGGGAACGACGGGCTTGGTCGGCTCGGACGGCATCGCCTCTGCGGGCTGAGCCGGGTCCTGCATCGCAGGAGGCGTCTGGGCCTGGTCGGTTGGCGCCTGAGCTAGGGCCGGGGTGAGACCAAACATGAGCGCCACGGCGGTGGTTGTAAGAAGTCGAGTCATGGTTTCGCTCCATAGTTGTTCACAGGATTTGGGAGTTTGTTGTCGCATCGCGATCAAGCCGAGCGTATGGTCCTGACCGCCTGACTGAATAACGTCCAGCCCGACTCGATCGTTCCCACCATCGCCATTCCGCATATCGTCCGACGGCTGACGAATGGCGCGTTATGCGGCGCCGAACCGGCGCCGCCGGCCATCCTATAACACATTGATAAAACAGGAAAAAACAATAGGTGAGGGCGTTGCTTGAGGCTTGCGAACGAGCCGCCAAATCAGCTATAGAAAGATTGTCTTACGGCCATCGTTTTTGGTCCTCCGCGTGGACGGTTTTGCCATCCCGCCGCCGACAGCGTGGCCCTCGCTCACATCGTTAGAATAGGCTTTCTCCGACCTTGGCTGACAACGACATTCCAGAGGTCGAGGGCCCGGCTCCCTCCGACATCAGACCCGTCTCGCTTATCGACGAGATGAAACGCTCGTATCTCGATTACGCCATGAGCGTGATCGTGTCGCGCGCGCTGCCCGACGTACGCGACGGGCTTAAGCCGGTGCATCGCCGCGTTCTCTTTTCGATGCACGAGAACAATTACACGCCGGACCGCCCCTACAACAAATCGGCGCGCGTCACCGGCGACACCATGGGTAAGTATCACCCGCACGGCAACCAGGCGATCTACGACGCGCTGGTGCGCCTGGCGCAGGACTTCTCCATGCGCTTGCCGCTGATCGACGGGCAGGGCAATTTCGGCTCGGTCGACGGCGACCCGCCCGCGGCCGAGCGCTATACCGAGGTCCGGCTGGCGCGCCCGGCCATGTCACTGCTCGACGATCTGGAAAACGACACCGTCGATTTCCAGCCGAACTACGACGGCCGCGAGCGCGAGCCGATCGTGCTGCCGGCGAAATTCCCCAACCTGCTGGTCAACGGTGCGTCGGGCATTGCCGTCGGCATGGCGACCAACATCCCGCCGCACAATCTGAGCGAGGTGATCGACGCCTGCGTGGCCTATCTCGACAATCCGGCCATCGGCATCGAGGAACTGATCGAGATTGTGCCGGGCCCCGATTTCCCGACCGGCGGCCTCATTCTCGGTCGGTCCGGCATTCGCTCCGCCTATCACAAGGGCCGCGGCTCCATCCTCATGCGCGGCCGCGTCACCACCGAGACCGTCCGCAAGGAGCGCGAGGCGCTCGTCATCACCGAGATCCCGTATCAGGTGAACAAGGCGTCGATGGTCGAGAAGATCGCCGAGCTGGTGCGCGAGAAGCGCATCGAGGGCATCTCCGATATCCGCGACGAGTCCGACCGCCAGGGGATGCGCGTGGTGATCGAGCTGAAGCGCGACGCCATGGCCGACGTGGTGCTGAACCAGCTCTACCGCTTCTCGCCGCTGCAAAGCACCTTCGGCGCCAACATGGTGGCGCTGATCGGCGGCAAGCCAGAGCTGCTCAATCTCAGGGACATGATCCGCGCCTTCACCGAGTTCCGCGAGGAGGTGATCGGCCGCCGCATCAAGTTCCTGCTGCGCAAGGCCCGCGACCGCGCCCATGTGCTGGTCGGCCTGGCCATCGCCGTGGCCAATATCGACGAGGTCATTGCCGTCATCCGCAAGGCGGCCGACCCGGCCTCGGCGCGGGAAGAACTCATGACGCGCGATTGGCCGGCGCAGGACGTGGTCGCGCTGGTCGAGCTGATCGCCGATCCGCGCCACAAAGTGTCGGCCAAGGGCACCTATCGGCTATCCGAGGAGCAGGCCCGCGCCATCCTCGATCTTCGCCTCCAGCGGCTCACCGCGCTCGGCCGCGACGAGGTCGGCGACGAATTGAAGAAACTCGGCGAGCAGATCGGCGACTATCTTGCCATCCTGCGCTCCCGCGACCGCATCGTGTCGATCGTCAAGGACGAGCTGGCGGCAATTAGAGCCGAGTTCGGCACCCCGCGCCGCACCGAGATCCTCGAGATGCAAGGCGAGGTCGAGGACGAGGACCTGATCCAGCGCGAGGACATGGTCGTCACCGTCTCGCACAAGGGCTACATCAAGCGCGTGCCGCTGTCCGCCTACCGCGCCCAGCGCCGCGGCGGCAAAGGCCGGTCCGGCATGGCGACCCGCGACGAGGATTTCGTCACCCGCATCTTCATCGCCAACACCCATACCCCGGTGCTGTTCTTCTCCTCGCGCGGCATGGCCTACAAGATGACGGTGTGGCGGCTGCCGGTGGCGGCGCCCCAGGCCCGCGGCAAGGCGCTGATCAATCTGCTGCCGCTAGGCAAGGACGAGACCATCACCACCATCCTGCCGCTGCCCGAGGACGTCGCGTCGTGGGCGAAGCTCGACGTCGTGTTCGCCACCAATTACGGCAGCGTGCGGCGGAATCAGCTGTCCGACTTCATCGAGGTGCGCCAGAACGGCAAGATCGCCATGAAGCTCGATACCGGCGACCGTATCGTCGGCGTCGAAGTGTGCGGCGAGAACGATGACGTGCTGCTGACCTCCGCCGACGGCCAGGCTATCCGCTTCCCCGTGACCGACGTGCGCGTGTTCAAGGGTCGCGAGTCGCCCGGCGTGCGCGGCATCAAGCTGGGGAAGAGCGACCAGGTCATCTCCATGGCCATTCTTAGCCATATCGAGGCCAGCCCCGCTGAGCGCGCCGCCTATGTTCGTCAGGCCAACAGCATCCGCCGCGGCGGCGCCGAGATCGAGGAGATGGAGGCGGAAGGCGATAGCCAGGAAACCGTGGTGCTGAGTCCCGAGCGCTACGCCGAGCTCAGTGCGCATGAGGAATTCGTGCTGACCGTGTCGGAGAACGGCTACGGCAAGCGCACTTCCGCCTATGAGTATCGGATTTCCGGCCGCGGCGGGAAGGGCATCATCGCTATGGTCGTCAACCAGCGCAACGGCAAGCTGATGGCGTCGTTCTCGGTCGAGGAGACCGACCAGATCATGCTGGTCACCGACGGCGGCCAACTGATCCGCGTGCCGGTCCGCGATATCTCCATCACCGGCCGCTCGACCCAAGGGGTGATCGTGTTCTCGACCGCCGAAGGCGAGCATGTGGTCTCGGTCGAACACATTCCCGACGAAAACGGCAATGAGGGCGAAGACCTCGTCGAAAATGGGGATGGCGGTGACGACATTGCCGAAATTGGCGATGACGGCGGAGATAGCCCCGAAGACGGCGGCGAAAACGGCCCCGAATAACCGGCCTTGCCGACACAAGACTTGCGCGGCTAGAAGGGTGCCCTGACGCGCCGGGCCGACCGCCTTGCGCTGGGAGTGCCGGTATGCGCGTGGGCCTTTACCCTGGGAGCTTCGATCCCGTCACCTTCGGCCACGTGGATATCGTGCGCCGGGCGGCCCATCTCGTCGACCGGCTGGTGATCGCCGTCGGCACCCATCACGACAAGCACCCGCTCTTCACTACCGAGGAGCGCGTGAAGTTGAGCGCCGAGGTGCTGACCCCGGTGGCGAACGAGATCGGGCTCGAGCTCGAGGTCACCACCTACGGCAATCTGACCGTCGATGCGGCCAAGGATGTCGGCGCCACCATCGTCATCAGGGGGCTGCGCGACTCCGGCGATTTCGATTATGAAATGCAGATGGCCGGCATGAACCAGGCCCTTGCGCCGGAGATCGAGACGGTTTTTCTCGCCTCCTCACCGGGAGCGCGGCATATCGCGGCGAGTCTCGTCCGCCAGATTGCCGCAATGGGAGGGGATGTCTCTTCCTTCGTGCCGAAGGTCGTGACCGCGGCCCTTAAGAAGAAATTTGCCGGCTAGTCCGGTCCGCAGCTTGTCCAAGGAGGTATCATGAGATTTCAGACAAGTATCGCGTTCGCCGCTGGGCTCGCGCTCTCTGTTCTCGCCGGTCTCGGCGCCGCCGACGCCGGCAATCTGTCCGATCCCGCCAGCCTCAACGAGCAGGCGCCGGCGGTCTACAAGGCGAAATTCGTCACCAGCAAGGGCGACTTCGTGATCGAGGTGCATCGCGATTGGGCGCCGAACGGCGCCGACCGCTTCTACAATCTGGTGAAGAACGGCTATTTCAACGACGTGCGGTTCTTCCGCGTGCTCGACGGCTTCATGGCGCAGTTCGGCATCAACGGCGAGCCGAGCGTCTCGGCCGTGTGGACCAACGCCAATATCAAGGACGATCCGGTCAAGCAAAGCAACGTTCGCGGCACCTTCACCTTCGCCACCGCCGGGCCCAACACCCGCACCACCCAGGTGTTCATCAATTTCGGCGACAATGCCGGGCTCGACGGCCAAGGCTTCTCGCCGTTCGGCAAGGTCGTCTCGGGCATGGATGTGGTCGATTCGCTCTATAGCGGCTATGGCGAGGGCGCGCCCAACGGCCGTGGCCCCAACCAAGGGGTCGTGCAGAGCATGGGCAACTCCTATTTGGCCAAGGCCTTTCCCAAGCTCGACTACATCAAGACGGCGACCATCGAGAAATAGCGACCCAGCAACAAGGACCCGTTCATCATGGCAACACCCGACGACACCCTCCTCATTGAGACGACCAAGGGCCGCGTGACGGTCCAGATGCGGCCCGACCTGGCGCCCGGCCATGTCGCCCGCATCAAGGAACTGGCGCGCAAGGGCTTCTATGACGGCGTGGTGTTTCATCGCGTCATCGACGGTTTCATGGCCCAGACCGGCGACCCGACCGGCACCGGGAGCGGCGGCTCGGGCCAGAAGCTCAAGGCCGAGTTCAATGCCGAGCCGCATTCCCGAGGCGCGGTGTCCATGGCGCGGGCGCAGTCTCCCGACTCCGCCGACAGCCAGTTCTTCATCTGCTTCGACGATGCGAGCTTCCTCGACCGCCAATATACCGTGTGGGGGCGCGTGATCGACGGCATGGAGAATGTCGACAAGATCAATCGCGGTGAGCCGCCGTCCAATCCCGACAAGATCGTCTCGGTGCGCGTGGCATCCGACGTTCAGGCCTGAGGCGTCGCCCATGTCGCTCCAGGGTTTGTCGCTCACGCTGATTGCGCTGGTCACCGGCGGCATGATTGCCCTTCAGGCGCCCATCAACGGCGAAGCCGCCGCGCGCCTTGGCCACCCGCTGACCGCGGCCACTATGTCGTTTTGCGTCGGCACGGTAGCGCTGATCGTGCTGACCGCGCTGCTCGCCCGTCACGGCAGCAATCTTGGCGCGCTCAAGACCATGCCCCTCTACATGCTGCTCGGGGGCGGCCTGCTCGGCGCGATCTACGTGACGGTGACCCTCGTGCTGGCGCCTAAGATCGGCGTGGCCGCCATCATGGCGCTCGGCATCGCCGGCCAGCTGTTAGCCGCGCTGGCGATTGACCGTCTCGGCCTGTTCGAGCTGATGGAGCGGGGCTTGAGCGTCGGCCGCGTCAGCGGCGCCCTACTGGTGCTGGTGGGCGCGCTGATGGTGCGCGTGTTGTAGCGCCGCAAGTCGTTGCGTACCGATCTGTTCGACTATCACCTGCCGGACGAGCTGATCGCCTTGCGCCCGGCGAGCCCGCGTGACGCGGCGCGGCTGCTGGTGGTCATGCCGGGGGCCGAGCCGGACATCGCCGACCGCGCCATCCTCGATCTGCCGGAGCTGCTTCGGCCCGGTGACGCGCTGGTGTTCAACGATACTAAAGTGATCCCGGCCGAGCTCAGAGGCGTGCGCCGGCGCGACGACAGCAGCGTGCAGATTGCGGTGACCTTGACCGAACGGCAGGATGATCATCGCTGGCAGGCTCTGGCGCGGCCGGCCAAGCGGCTCAAGGCCGGCGACCGCATCGCGTTCGGCGAGGGCGGCAATGCCTGTTTGCTTGGCGCGCTCGGCGCCACGGTGGAGAACCGCGGCGAGGACGGTGCGGTGACGCTCGCTTTCGAGGTGAGCGGCGCCGCCCTTGACGACGCCATCCATATGCTCGGCGCCATGCCGCTGCCGCCTTACATCGCCGCGCGCCGGCCGTCCGATCAGCGCGACGTGAGCGACTATCAGACGGTCTATGCGCGGGAGGAGGGCGCGGTGGCCGCGCCGACCGCCGGGCTTCATTTCACCGAGACTCTGCTGCGGGCGCTCGCCGGCGGAGGGATCTGCGAGCATTTCGTGACGCTGCATGTCGGACCGGGCACTTTTCTGCCGGTCAGATCGGACGACACCGCGAGCCATCACATGCATGCCGAACGCGGTCACGTCAGCGCCGAGACAGCGGAAGCGTTGAACGCGGTCAAGGCGAGGGGAGGCAAAATCGTCGCGGTCGGCACCACCTCGCTTCGCCTGCTGGAAAGCGCGGCAGACGAAAACGGCCGGCTCTCGACCTTTAGCGGCGAGACCAGCCTGTTCATCACCCCAGGCTATCGCTTCCGCGTCGTCGATCGCCTCTTGACCAACTTCCATTTGCCGCGCTCAACCCTGTTCATGCTGGTGGGCTCGTTCTCAGGCCTCGATATGATGCAGCGCGCCTACGCTCATGCCGTGGCCGAGCGCTACCGGTTCTATTCCTATGGCGACGCCTGCCTGCTCAGCCCGGCGAAGGCATCCGAAGCCGGCACTGAAGACTCCCTCTCCCCTATGGGGAGAGGGTAGGGGTGAGGGCGCTCATGAACGGCAATTTTTCACTCCCCCTCACCCGCGCCGAAGCGAGCTTCGGCGCGACCTCTCCCCCAAGGGGAGAGGAGAAGAGGGCCGCATGACCGACGGATTCTCTTTTGCCGTGAAGGCGCGCGACGGCAGCGCGCGCACCGGCGCCATCACCACGCCGCGCGGGGTGGTGCGCACGCCCGCCTTCATGCCGGTCGGCACCGGCGCCACGGTCAAGGCGATGTTTCCCGAGGATGTGGCAGCTACCGGCGCCGACATCATCCTCGCCAACACCTAT
>JBBQXL010000054.1:0-15358 GCA_038209695.1 Hyphomicrobiales bacterium | reverse complement strand
CTTGCATCGTCAAGGGTTCTGCCAGATTCAGTTGGCGGAAATCACGGGGGGAGCTACGGGCCGCCCCCGAATTTCCGACCTCCGGCGTCGCCGTCCGATATCCCTAGGTCGACGCCTCCTGCTCCTCAGCCGCTTCTTCGTCCTCCTGGGCCAGGCGCTCCTCCGCGGCGCGCTTCCGCTCCTCGAGGATCAGCTCGTCACGATGGGTGGCGATCCGATTCAGCCTGGTCAAGGTGCCGCCGGTGCCCGCCGGGATCAACCGGCCGACAATGACGTTTTCCTTGAGGCCTTCCAGTATGTCGGTCTTGCCAAGGACCGCCGCGTCGGTAAGCACGCGGGTGGTCTCCTGGAACGACGCCGCCGAGATGAACGAGCGGGTCTGGAGCGAAGCCTTGGTGATGCCGAGCAGCACCGGCTGACCGGTGGCAGGCTTGCCGCCTGCCGCCACCACCAGCGCATTGGCCTCCTCGAGGTCGAGCCGGTCCACCTGCTCGCCCTTGAGGAACTCGGTGGTGCCGGGATCTTCCACCTCGGTCTTCTGCAGCATCTGCCTGACGATCACCTCGATATGCTTGTCGTTGATGGTCACGCCCTGCAGCCGGTAGACCTCCTGGATCTCATTGACCAGATAGTGGGCCAGCTCCTCGACGCCCTTGATCGCCAGGATGTCGTGGGGCGCAGGATGGCCATCGAGCAGGAACTCGCCCTTCTCGATGCGATCGCCCTCCTGCACGGACAGATGCCGGCCCTTGGGAATGAGATACTCGACCGGCTCGGCGCCATCGTCCGGCGTGATGGTTATCCGCCGCTTGTTTTTGTAGTCGCGGCCGAGCTGCACCGTGCCCGAGATCTCGGCGATGATGGCGTGATCCTTGGGCCGCCGCGCCTCGAACAGCTCGGCAACACGCGGCAGACCGCCGGTGATGTCGCGCGTCTTGGCGCTCTCCATCGGAATGCGGGCGAGCACGTCGCCGGCAGACACCTGATGGCCGGGCTCGACCGACAGGATGGCATCGACCGGCAGCAGGTAGCGGGCTTCTCCGCCGCGCGACAGCTTGAGGATCTTGCCCTTCTTGTCCTTGATCACCATGGCCGGCCTGAGATCGGCGCCGCGCGGAGACGCACGCCAGTCGATGATCACGCTGTTGGTGATGCCGGTCGACTCGTCACGCCGCTCGCTGACCGACATGCCCTCGACCAGATCCTCGAAGTCGACGATGCCCTCGACTTCCGTCAGCACTGGGCGGGTGTAAGGATCCCACTCGGCGAGACGATCGCCGCGCTTGACCTTGACGCCGTCATCGACCCGCATATGCGTGCCGTAAGGCAGACGATACACGGCACGCTCCGTGCCGTCCTCGTCGAGCACGACCACGGCCGTATTGCGCCCCATGACCATGAGGCGGCCTTGCGAGTCCTTGACGATGTTGCGCTGCTTGATCTTCACCGTGCCGTCGAAATTAGACTCGAGCGAGGACTGATCGACCACCTTGGACGAGGCCACCCCGCCCAGATGGAAGGTCCGCATGGTGAGCTGCGTGCCGGGCTCGCCGATCGACTGCGCCGCGATGACGCCGACCGCTTCACCGAGATTGACCGGCGTGCCGCGGGCAAGATCGCGTCCATAGCACTTGGCGCAAATGCCGTTGCGGGTCTCGCAGGTCAGCGCCGAGCGGATGCGCAACTCCTGCACGTGTGCGTTCTCCAGCGCCTCGACCTCTTCCTCCTCGATCAGCTCGCCGGCCTTGATCACCACCTTGCCGGTCGACGGATTCTTGACGTTCTCGGCCGGGGTGCGGCCAAGCACGCGCTGTCCGAGCGACACCGTCACCTCCCCCGCCTCGAGAATGGCGCGCGCCATGATGCCTTCGGTGGTACCGCAATCGTCCTCGACGACGATGCAGTCCTGCGCCACGTCGACCAGACGCCGGGTGAGATAGCCCGAGTTGGCGGTCTTCAACGCGGTGTCGGCCAAGCCCTTGCGCGCGCCGTGGGTCGAATTGAAATATTCGAGCACCGACAGTCCCTCCTTGAAGTTGGAGATGATCGGCGTCTCGATGATCTCGCCCGACGGCTTGGTCATCAGGCCGCGCATACCGGCCAGCTGCTTCATCTGGGCCGGCGAACCGCGCGCGCCCGAATGCGACATCATATAGATGGAGTTGATCGCCTTTTCTCGCCCGGTCTTGGGGTCGCGCTCGACCGCGGAGATGCGCTTCATCATCTCCTTGGCGACCAGCTCGGTGCACTCCGTCCAGGCGTCGACCACCTTGTTGTACTTCTCGCCGCGGGTGATCAGTCCGTCATTATATTGCTGCTCGTATTCGCGCACGAGGTCCGAGGTCTTCTGCACGATGGCGTCCTTGGTCTCGGGGATCACCATGTCGTCCTTGCCGAACGAAATGCCGGCGCGGCAGGCATAGGCAAAGCCCAAGCCCATGATCTTGTCGCAGAAAATGACCGTCTCCTTCTGACCGCAGTGGCGATAGACCACGTCGATCGTGTTGGAGATGTCCTTCTTAGTGAGCAGCCGGTTGACGAGATCGAAGCTGACCTCCGGGCTCCGCGGCAGCAACTCGCCAAGCAACATGCGGCCGGGCGTGGTGTCGTAGATGTGCGATACCGGCTTGCCCTTAGCGTCGACGGTGATGAACCGGCCCTTGATCTTGGCGTGCAGGGTAACGGCCTTGGAGTCGAGCGCGTGGTGGATCTCAGCCACGTTGCCGAACAGCATCCCCTCGCCCGGCTCGTTGTCCATGATGAGCGACAAATAATAAAGGCCAAGCACGATGTCCTGGCTCGGTACGATGATCGGCGAGCCGTTGGCCGGGTGCAGGATGTTGTTGGTCGACATCATCAGCACGCGTGCCTCGAGCTGTGCCTCGAGCGACAGCGGCACGTGCACCGCCATCTGATCGCCGTCGAAATCGGCGTTGAAGGCGGCGCAGACGAGCGGATGCAGCTGGATCGCCTTGCCCTCGATCAGCACCGGCTCGAACGCCTGGATGCCGAGGCGGTGCAACGTGGGCGCGCGGTTGAGCAGGATCGGATGCTCGCGGATCACCTCATCGAGGATATCCCAAACCTCCGGCTTCTCCTTCTCGACCAGCTTCTTGGCCTGCTTCACCGTGGCCGCATGGCCCTTGGCGTCGAGCCGGGAATAGATGAACGGCTTGAACAGCTCGAGGGCCATCTTCTTAGGCAGGCCGCACTGGTGCAGCTTCAGCTCCGGGCCGACGACGATGACCGAGCGGCCCGAGTAGTCGACGCGCTTGCCGAGCAGGTTCTGGCGGAATCGCCCCTGCTTGCCTTTCAGCATGTCGGCCAACGACTTGAGCGGACGCTTGTTGGCGCCGGTGATGACGCGGCCGCGCCGCCCGTTGTCGAACAGCGCATCGACCGCCTCTTGCAGCATGCGCTTTTCGTTGCGGATGATGATATCCGGGGCGCGCAGCTCCATCAGCCGCTTCAAGCGATTGTTGCGGTTGATGACGCGGCGATAGAGGTCGTTCAGGTCCGAGGTGGCAAAGCGCCCGCCGTCGAGCGGCACCAGTGGCCGGAGCTCCGGCGGAATCACCGGCACCACGGTCAGGATCATCCACTCGGGCTTGTTGCCCGACTGGATGAAGGCCTCGACCACCTTCAGCCGCTTGGCCAGCTTCTTGGGCTTCAGCTCTGAGGTCGACTCGGCGATCTCGACGCGGAGATCGGCGGCGATCTTCTCGAGATCGAGACCCTTGAGCAGCTCGCGGATCGCTTCGGCGCCGATGGCGGCCGTGAACGAATCCTCCCCAAACTCCTCCTGCGCCTTGAGATGATCCTCCTCGCTCAGCAGCTGGAGCGGCTTGAGCGTGGTGAGACCCGGCTCGAGCACGATGTAATTCTCGAAATAGAGCACCCGCTCCAGGTCCTTGAGCGTCATGTCGAGCAGCAGCCCGATGCGCGAGGGCAGCGACTTCAGGAACCAGATATGGGCGACCGGCGCGGCAAGCTCGATATGGCCCATGCGCTCACGCCGGACCTTGGCGAGCGTCACCTCGACGCCGCACTTCTCGCAGATGACGCCCTTGTACTTCATGCGCTTGTACTTGCCGCACAAGCACTCGTAGTCCTTCACCGGGCCGAAGATGCGGGCGCAGAACAGCCCGTCGCGCTCCGGCTTGAAGGTACGGTAGTTGATCGTCTCGGGCTTCTTGATCTCCCCATACGACCAGGACAGAATTTTCTCAGGGCTCGCAATCCCGATGCGGATCTGATCGAAATTCTGCTGCTGGACCTGAGGACCGAAGAGGTTGACGATTTCTTGGTTCATTCTCTTGTCTCCACCGGGCGGTCTGGCCGCCCTCCGGTTTGTCGCATTCCGCTAGTCAATCGCCCCAAGCAGGGCTGAAGTTATTCAGCCCCTGGGCGCGGCAGTCTCGCCCTGGTCGGCTGATCCTCGGGTTTCGGCTGCACCAGCTCGACATTGAGGCCCAGCGCCCGCATCTCCTTGACGAGGACGTTGAACGATTCAGGGATGCCCGCCTCGAACGTGTCGTCGCCGCGAACGATGGCCTCGTAGACCTTGGTGCGGCCCGCCACGTCGTCGGATTTGACGGTCAGCATCTCCTGCAGCGTGTAGGCCGCGCCGTAAGCCTCGAGCGCCCACACCTCCATCTCGCCGAAGCGCTGGCCGCCGAACTGCGCCTTGCCGCCCAGCGGCTGCTGGGTGACCAGGCTGTAAGGTCCGATCGAACGCGCATGGATCTTGTCGTCGACCAGATGGTGGAGCTTCAACATATAGATGTAGCCCACCGTGACCTTGCGCTCGAACTCCTCGCCGGTGCGCCCATCGAACAGAGTGACCTGGCCTGAGCTGTCGAGACCGGCAGCCTTCAGCATCTCGGTGACGTCGCCTTCATGCGCGCCGTCGAACACCGGCGTCGCCACCGGCACTCCGCTCTTGAGGCTCTCGCTCACCTCGATGAGCTGATCCTCCTTGAGCGCCGCCACGGTCTTGTCGTCGCCGTAGATCGTCTTGAGCAACTCCTTGAGCGGTTTCGACTTGTGACTCTGGTGATAAGCCTCCAGCGCGTCGCCGATCTTGCGGCCGAGACCCCGGCAGGCCCAACCGAGATGGGTCTCCAAAATCTGGCCCACATTCATGCGGCTCGGCACGCCGAGCGGATTGAGCACGATATCGATGGTGCCGCCGTCCTCGAGATAAGGCATGTCCTCGATCGGCACGATCATGCTGATGACGCCCTTATTGCCGTGACGGCCGGCCATCTTGTCGCCGGGCTGAATCTTGCGCTTCACCGCGACGAACACCTTGACCATCTTCATCACGCCGGGCGGCAGCTCGTCGCCCCGCTGCAGCTTGTCGACCTTGTCGACGAAGCGCTGCTCCAGCCGCTTCTTGGCCTCTTCATATTGGCGGCCGATGGCCTCGACTTCGGCCATGGCCTTCTCGTTCTTGAGCGCAATCTCCCACCAATGGCTGCGCGCCACGTCATCGAGCAGCGCCTCGGTGATCTTGGCGTCCTTCTTGATGCCCTTGGGGCCCTTGGCCACCACCTTGTGCATCAGCACGTCCTTGAGGCGGCCGTAGACGTTGCGGTCGAGGATGGCGAGCTCATCGTCGCGGTCCTTGGCGAGCCGCTCGATCTCCTCACGCTCGATCGCCATGGCGCGCTCGTCTTTCTCCACGCCGTGGCGGTTGAACACGCGCACCTCGACCACCGTGCCCGAAACGCCGGGCGGCAGCTTGAGCGAGGTATCGCGCACGTCGGAAGCCTTCTCGCCGAAGATGGCGCGGAGCAGCTTCTCCTCAGGGGTCATCGGGCTCTCGCCCTTGGGCGTGATCTTGCCCACCAGGATGTCGCCCGGATTGACCTCGGCGCCGATATAGACGATCCCCGCCTCGTCCAGATTCTTGAGCGCCTCCTCGGAGACGTTGGGGATGTCGCGGGTGATCTCCTCCGGCCCGAGCTTGGTGTCGCGGGCCATCACCTCGAATTCCTCGATATGGATCGAGGTGAACACGTCGTCGCGCACGACACGCTCGGAGATGAGGATGGAGTCCTCGAAATTGTAGCCCATCCACGGCATGAACGCGACCAGCACGTTGCGGCCGAGCGCCAGCTCGCCGAGATCGGTCGAGGGACCGTCGGCGATGATCTCGCCCGCCTGGACCTGATCGCCCACGCGCACCAGCGGCCGCTGGTTGATGCAGGTGTTCTGGTTCGAGCGCTGGAACTTGCGCAGATTATAGATGTCGACGCCCGACTTCGACGGATCGGTCTCCTCGGTAGCGCGGATGACGATACGGGTGGCGTCCACCTGGTCGACCACGCCGGTACGGCGAGCGCCGATGGCCGCGCCTGAATCGCGCGCCACGACCTCTTCCATGCCCGTACCGACCAGCGGCGCTTCCGCCGTGATCAGCGGCACCGCCTGGCGCTGCATGTTCGAACCCATCAGCGCGCGATTGGCGTCGTCGTTCTCGAGGAACGGAATGAGCGCGGCCGCGACCGAAACCAGCTGCTTCGGTGACACGTCGATCAGATCGACCTTCTCCGGCGGCTCGAGCTCGACGTCGCCGGCATGCCGGCACACGATCAGATCCTCGGCGAAAGTGCCGTTCGGATTGAGCTTGGCGTTGGCTTGGGCGATGATGTAGCGCGCCTCTTCCATGGCGGAGAGATAGACCACCTCGTCCGTCACCTTGCCCTTCACCACACGGCGATACGGGCTCTCGATAAAGCCGTATTTGTTCACCCGCGCGAAGGTCGCCAGCGAATTGATCAGGCCGATATTCGGGCCTTCCGGCGTCTCGATCGGGCAGATGCGGCCGTAATGGGTCGGATGCACGTCGCGCACCTCGAAGCCGGCGCGCTCGCGCGTCAGACCGCCCGGCCCAAGCGCCGACAGGCGCCGCTTGTGGGTAATCTCCGACAGCGGATTGGTCTGGTCCATGAACTGCGACAGCTGCGAGGAGCCGAAGAACTCGCGCACCGCGGCTGCCGCCGGCTTGGCGTTGATCAGGTCCTGCGGCATGACGGTATCGATATCGACCGAGCTCATGCGCTCCTTGATGGCGCGCTCCATGCGCAACAGACCGACGCGATACTGATTCTCCATCAGCTCGCCGACCGAGCGCACCCGGCGGTTACCGAGGTGATCGATGTCGTCGATCTCGCCCTTGCCGTCGCGCAAGCCGACTAGCGTCTTGATCACGGCAAGGATGTCCTCCTTGCGCAAGGTGCGCATCGTGTCGGGAGCGTCGAGGTCGAGACGCATGTTCATCTTGACCCGGCCGACGGCCGACAGGTCATAGCGCTCGGAATCGAAGAAGATGCCCTTGAACAGAGTCGCCGCGGCGTCCGGCGTCGGCGGCTCACCCGGCCGCATCACGCGGTAGATATCGAGCAGCGCCTCCTCGGGATTGGAATTCTTGTCGACATGCAGCGTGTTGCGGATGAACGCGCCGACATTGACGTGGTCGATATCGAGGATCGGAATTTCCTTGAGACCGAGCCCCTTGAGCGTCTCGAGCACCTTCTCGTCGAGCTCTTCGCCGGCCTCGCCATAAATCTCGCCGCTCTCCATGTTGACGATGTCCTGCGCCAGATAGCGGCCATGCAGGTCCTCGTCGCTGACCAGCAGCTCCTTCAGGCCCTCGTCGGCGAGCTTGTTGGCGAGACGCGCGGTGACCTTGCGGCCGGCCTCGATGGCCACCTTGCCGGTCTTGGCGTCGATCAGATCGCTGGTCGGCTTGATGCCGCGCAAGCGGTCGGGCCGGAACGGCATGCGCCAGCCGTCCTTGGTCGCCTTGAGCATGATGCGGTCGTAGAAGGTCGACAGGATCTCCTCGTCCTCGAGCCCGAGCGCATAAAGCAGGGTCGTCACCGGCAGCTTGCGGCGCCGGTCGATACGCACATAGACAATGTCCTTGGCGTCGAACTCGAAATCGAGCCACGAGCCGCGATAGGGAATGATGCGCGCGGCAAACAGCAGCTTGCCGGAGGACTGGGTCTTGCCGCGGTCGTGGTCGAAGAACACGCCCGGCGAACGGTGCATCTGCGAGACGATGACGCGCTCGGTGCCGTTGATGACGAAGGTGCCGTTCATGGTCATGAGCGGCATGTCGCCCATGTAGACGTCCTGCTCCTTGATGTCCTTGACCGAGCGGGCGCCGGTCTCCTCATTGACGTCGAACACGATCAGCCTGAGGGTGACCTTGAGCGGCGCGGCATAGGTCATCCCCCGCTGCTGGCACTCCTCGACGTCATATTTCGGCGGCTCGAAGGCATAGCGCACGAATTCGAGCTGGGAGCGCTCGCCGAAATCCTTGATGGGGAAGACCGAGCGGAACACCGCCTGCAGGCCTTCGTCCAGACGCCCGCCCTCGGGCTCGTCCACCATCAGGAATTGATCGTATGACTGTTTCTGAACCTCGATGAGGTTCGGCATCTCGGCAACTTCATGAATCTTGCCGAACATCTTCCGCAAGCGCTTGTGACCATTCATAGTCTGCGTCTGCTGCGTCATGTGGTCCTCTTAGGCTCGTCGCGACGGCTCGCCGGAATTCCCGCTTGGTGAAAGCGGAGATTCTGGCGAAACGTCACGTCACGTCACTATGTTTGGTGGGTTTTTGCCCGGGCAACCACGCTATATGGGGCTCGCCCGGGCGTCTTTCAACCCACCGGTTACTTTAGCTCGACGGTCGCTCCAGCGGCTTCGAGCTGCTTCTTGAGCTTCTCCGCCTCGTCTTTGCTCACGCCTTCCTTGACCGGCTTGGGCGCGCCTTCGACGAGATCTTTGGCTTCCTTGAGGCCGAGGCTGGTGATCGCCCGCACCTCCTTGATAACGTTGATCTTCTGGGCTCCGGCGGCGGTCAGCACGACCGTGAACTCCGTCTGCTCCTCAACCGGCGCGGCGGCCGCGCCACCGCCTGCGGCCATCATGGCCACCGGCGCCGCAGCGGAAACGCCCCACTTCTCTTCCAGCATCTTGGCCAGCTCGGCGGCCTCGATCACCGTCAGGCTGGAAAGCTGGTCTACTATCTTCTGCAAATCTGCCATCGACTTATCCTCGTAGGTTTGACTCTCGTATTCAGATCTTGGCCGGCGTCACGCCGCTTCCTTGTTGCCATAAGCGCCGAACACTCTCGCCAGCTGAGCGCCGGGCTCACTCAGAGTGCGGGCGATCTTGGTCGCCGGCGCCTGAATGAGTCCGATCAGCGTGCTTCTGAGTTCGTCGAGCGATGGCAAGTCGGCAAGCGTGTTCACACCCTTGGCATCCAGCACCGTGGTGCCCATCGCACCGCCGAGGATCACGAACTTCTCGTTCGCCTTGGCGAATTTGACGGCGACTTTCGGTGCCGCAACCGGGTCCACGGAATAAGCGAGGCAGGTCGGCCCCTTCAGCATATCCGTGACGCCCTTCGCGTCGGTGCCTTCGAGCGCGAGCTTGACGAGCCTGTTCTTCGCCACTTTGACCTGGCCGCCAGCGCTTCTCATCTCGCTGCGCAGTTTGGTCATTTGGGCGACGGTCAGGCCCGCGTAGTGAGCGACGACGACCACGCCAGTCTTGGCGAAGACATCGTGAAGCGCCGTCACGACTTCGCGCTTCTCTGCTCTCTCCATGCTCACTCCGTCTGTTTGCGGGCCGCGAGCACCTGCTCGAGACCCCTTCGGCTACACCGTGCCGCAAGACGCGAGGGGCAAGGCAAGAAGCCGCCCCGCTCGTCCGAGCGGCGCTCTGTTGCCTGTCCCGCCCGCGCGCCAATTTGCGCAAGAGCCACTTACGAGGTTCAAACCGATCTCCAGGTTGCGGCGTAGTCCGCCACCGTAGAACCGTTCGTCTCCCGTCTCATGCAGGCCCAAAGGGCTTAAGCGGTCACCCGCACCTGCAATCTCGGACAGGTATGGACCGCTTCGATCGGAAGCGGCCCTTCGGGATTGAAATCTCAGTCCCGAAACTCTCACTTAGCCCGTCGCGCCTCCAACCAGGCTCGCGGGCTCAATCTTCACGCCAGGTCCCATGGTCGAAGTGACCGCGACGCGCTTCAGAAACGTGCCCTTGGCGCCTGACGGCTTGGCCTTCATCACCGCATCGGCGAAGGCACGAATGTTTTCCACCAGCGCCTGCTCGGTGAAGCTCGCTTTGCCGACGCCGGCATGGAGCAGTCCCGCCTTCTCGACCCGGAACTCGACCGCGCCGCCTTTCGCCGCGCGTACGGCCGGGGCGACATCGGCGGTGACCGTGCCGACTTTCGGATTGGGCATCAGCCCGCGCGGCCCGAGCACTTTGCCCAGCCGTCCGACCAGCGGCATCATGTCGGGCGTGGCGATGCAGCGGTCGAAATCGATCACGCCCTTCTGCACCTGCTCGACCAAATCTTCGGCGCCAACCACATCGGCGCCCGCCTTCTTGGCCTCCTCGGCCTTGGCGCCTTTGGCGAACACCGCGACTCTGAGCTTGCGGCCCGAGCCGTGCGGCAGCGCGCAAACGCCGCGCACCATCTGATCGGAATGGCGTGGATCGACGCCGAGATTCATCGCGACTTCGATGGTTTCGTCGAACTTGGCCTTTGCCGCGTCCTTGACCAGCTTGACCGCGTCCTCGATCGAATAGAGCTTCTCGCGGTCGACGGTGCTCAACGCGTTACGGAAGCGCTTGCCGGGCTTGCTCATCGTCTACTCCTGCACCTGTAGGCCCATCGAGCGGGCGGAACCGGCGATGATCTTCATCGCCTGCTCGATGGAGTTGGCGTTCAAATCCTTCATCTTGACCTCGGCGATCTCGCGCAACTGCGCTTGGGTCACCGAACCGGCGACGGTGCGGCCGGTCTCTTTCGATCCCTTGCCGATCTTGGCCGCCTTCTTCAGCAGATAGGACGCCGGCGGCGTCCGCATCTCGAAGGTGAAGGAGCGGTCGGCATAGACGGTGATCACCGTCGGGATCGGTGAGCCGGGCTCGAGCTTCTGGGTCGCCGCGTTGAACTGCTTGCAAAACTCCGGGATGTTGACGCCGCGCTGTCCGAGCGCGGGTCCGATCGGCGGCGACGGATTGGCCTGCCCTGCCGGCACCTGGAGCTTGATGTAACCGTCTATCTTCTTCATTCGTGGACTCTTCCCGCGCTTCCCGCTTACCGACTACAACTTCTCGACTTGTGCATATTCCAGCTCGACCGGGGTCGCCCGGCCGAAGATCGAAACCGCCACTTTCAGCCGCGCCCGCTCTTCATCGACCTCTTCCACCAGGCCGTTGAACGAGGCGAATGGCCCGTCGGCGACGCGCACCTGCTCGCCGATCTCGAACGTGACCGACGGCTTGGGCCGCTCGACGCCCTCCTGCACCTGCTGGAGGATGCGCCCGGCCTCTTCTTCGGTAATCGGGATGGGCTTGTTCTCGGTGCCGAGAAAGCCGGTGACTTTCGGCGTCGCCTTGATCAGGTGATAGGTCTGATCGTTGAGATCCATCTTCACGAGCACGTAACCAGGGAAGAATTTCCGTTCGGAGCTGACCTTGCGGCCGCGGCGCATCTCCACGACCTCTTCCATCGGCACCAACACCTCTTCGAACATATCGCCGAATCCGGCTGCGGCGGCGCGCTCCTTAATGGATTCGGCGACCTTCCGCTCGAAGTTCGAATAGGCGTGGACGATGTACCAGCGCTTTGTCATCGGATGAACTCGTGACCCCTACCGGCCCAGACCCAAGACGAACGTGACGGCCGTGCTCAACATCCAGTCGGCGGCGAGAAAGAACAGCGCGGCGGCGATCGACATCAGCAGCACCATCACCGTGGTGATCACGGTCTCCCGGCGCGTCGGCCAGGTGACCTTGGAAACCTCGGTGCGCACCTGCTGCAAAAATTCAAAGGGATTCGTCCGCGCCATCTTTAGTCCTTCGGCGGAAACCGCCATGTCCTCACTACGTCCGGGCCTCAATCGTGGCAGGAGTGGAGGGACTCGAACCCCCAACCCCCGGTTTTGGAGACCGGTGCTCTAGCCAGTTGAGCTACACTCCTATCGCCTGCTCCAATTTTCGATCCAGACCGCCTTTTTTACTGCCATATCAAAGCACTCGGCGGCCTCGCCTGCTGGAGCGGGTGAAGGGAATCGAACCCTCGTCCTCAGCTTGGAAGGCTGCTGCTCTACCATTGAGCTACACCCGCATCCATCTCGCTTATAAAGAGTGGTTGGTGGAGGGGGTAGGATTCGAACCTACGTAGGCATAGCCAACGGGTTTACAGCCCGTCCCCTTTAGCCACTCGGGCACCCCTCCTTGAGCGAAGATGGATTGACTGGTGATTGTGACCAAGCAAAAACGCCCCGCCGTCGGCCGGCAGGGTCCGCCATGACTAGTTTATGGGTAGCGCTTCAGGCTCTGTCAACAGTAAACCAGGAGTTTAGAATGGATTCTCCCTGAGCCTGAGCGGGTTCCGTCCCCTTTTCTCTTCAGAAAGTCACGCTGGCATGCCGCGGCAGAAATCACGGCCGAATAGGCCCGGAAAACCCGCATGGCGGGGAAAACCGAGGCACGCGCCCCGCCGCGAAGGCGCCGAACGGCTGATGCTGTTTGGCCTCCATTCGGCCGAGGCTGCGCTCGCCAATCCCAAGCGCCAGGTCAACCGGGTGCTCGCCACCGAGAACGCCGCGAACCGGCTGGGCCCCCTGATCGCCCAACGCGGCTTAACGCCTGAAGCGGCGACACCGCGAGATCTCGACCGGCTGCTAGGCCCCGATGCCGTGCATCAGGGCATCGCGCTGGACGTAGAGCCGCTCCCGCCGGTCGCGCTCGACGAGATCGATGACGCCGCCATGCTGCTCGTGCTCGACCAGGTTACCGATCCGCACAATGTCGGCGCCGCATTGCGCTCGGCCGCCGCCTTCGGCGCCTCGGGCTTGGTCATGACCGAACGCCACAGCCCTCCCCTGCACGGCGTGCTGGCCAAGTCTGCCAGCGGCGCGCTCGATCTCGTCCCGGTCATCCTGGTCAAGAATCTCGCGCAGAGCCTGGCCGAGCTCGGCGAGCGCGGTTTCCTCAGAGTGGGACTGGCCGAACAGGGCAGCGAGGCGCTCGAGACCGCCGCACTCACCCGCCCGCTTGCGCTCGTGCTCGGCGCCGAGGGCAGAGGCTTGCGCCAGCTCACCCGCACCCATTGCGACCTCGTCTGCCGCATCTCGACGCACAGCGCGCTGGCGAGCCTCAATGTCTCCAATGCGGCCGCGGTCGCGCTGCATTGGGCGAGCCGCAACGCGCGCTAGAGACGCGCCATCGCCCTAGCCTAGTTGCAGAACCGGCGTCCGAACGAATCGTACCAGCAGTCCCTGCGCCAGTAGCAATTCCCGGGTCCGGGATAGCAGGCGGTGTAGCCGGGCTGCTTCCAATAGGCGTAGAGCCGCTGTGGGAAATAGACAAAGGCCGTGCCGCCGCAGCCGCCTTGGCCGCAAGGCGGAGGTGCGGCATAGGCGGCAGGCCCGCTGCACGGCGCAAGGTCCACCGGAGCGGGCACCACTTTGAGGCGGCGCAACGGGATCGGGTTGGGCGCCGGCACGAGGTAAGCTCCGGAGGGCGCCCCGTAGCACCCCGCATTGACGTCATCGACCGCCACGAAGCTGGCGCCGGCAGCGAGCACCAGGGCTGCGACGAAACTGGATACGATTTTCATTGTGCGACTCCACTAGAGGACAACCTCCCCGGCTGAGTCGTCGGGGAAGGCCCTCGAAGCTAAGCCCTTCAGGTATCGGTAGGGTTAACGCTTGCTTGTCTGCCGCCCCGCTTTTGGGCGCGCGCGCGGAGCTATTTGATGGAGCGCTGGGACTTGGCGCCCCGGCCGGGCTCTAGATAATGAAAGTAGGGCATGCAGCGGGCGTGGTCATCATAAGCAGTGGTGTAAGGCCGGTAGAACCACCAGTAATTCTTGGGATAACAATAAAAAGACTGCGAACGCCGGAAATGCGCGATCAGAAGCGGGCGGGTGACGTCGGCAGGCGCCGTCGCGACCAGACCGGTATGGATCGTCGCCGGCGCCAAAGCACCCGTTGCCGTGGCGCGCTCCGGCTTCGCGGCGATGGCGATGACGAGGATTGCGGCCGCGACAGCAGCCAGGCCCAGCCTACGGTAGCCCATGCTCGTCCCCCCTGAGCGATCCCTCGGCAGAAGCGAGAGTCTAGAAGGCCGCTGTGCCCGAAGCAAGCCTCCGGCAACTTTTGTCGTGTAAAGGAACCCGCCCGCAACATCTCTTGACTGTGACAGTGCCGCACCGGTCAAGTGAAGTGCATGGAGCCGTACTCGCGCGTAACTACAGGGAACGAAGCACGCCCGAACAGAGTTGCCCATGTAATCGCCGCCCCCAACGATCTTCTCCAGGAAGGAACGTGTCCATGTCATCAACCGATAGCGATATCCGCTCAGGCGCCAAGCGCGCCGGCGCCAGCCCCCGCGACGCCGATGAACTTGCCAATCAGATCGACGCGATTCGCGCCGACCTGCAAAATCTGTCCGGCACCGTGACCCGCATTGCCAAGGGCGGGGTCAACCGCGCGCAGGACAAGGCCATGGAGACCGCCTACGAGGCCGAAGAGGCTATCAGGAACAATCCCCTCCAGGCCGTCGCCATCGCAGCGGGCCTCGGCTTCCTGTTCGGTGTCTTCACGCGTCGCTAGGCCCAGCATCCATGCTCCGCTCGGCGCTCGCGCTGCTCTCATCGCTGCAGATCGGCCTGCGCATCAAGGAAACGGTCGAACGCTCGCTCCGGCAAGCGGTCGTGATCGCTGCGGCGGTAGTCATCCTGATTGCCGCCGCCGTGTTCGGCTTGGTCGCGGCCTATCAGGCTCTGATCCTGTCCTACGGCTTCACGCCGCCTGAGGCAGCCGGCATCATCGCCGTCGCGCTAACGCTGCTTGGCGTTGTGATCCTTGCCACGCTTCCCCTGTTCTGGCGCAAGCGAAAGCCGCAAGCAGTGGCGGGCCCGATGGCAGCTGCGAGCGAAGGCGTGGGCATGCTCGATCAAGGCGTCGGCAAGGCCATGCAGCAGGTCGGTCCCGTGACGCTGCTCGCAATCGCCTTCGTCGCCGGGATATTGGCCAGCCGCCGCAAATAGACCCGCTCGTCCTAATGCGGGACATCTCTTAATCCTGCCTTAACCACCTCGCTGGCAATGTGGCGATGAGCGAAGGCTCATTCCACCGAGGCGCGAGGCGGGGCATTCCATGCGCAAAAGGTTGGTTTTTGCTGCCTGCGTGGCCGCCTTTTTCAGCAGCGGCACCGCCGCGCATGCGGAAACCTACCAAGTCCCGAGTGCTTACGCCATTCCGCTGCCGCCTGTGCTTGAGCCCCAATTCGAGGTCGGCATGCGCTACTG